>DASYZH010000082.1:0-22491 GCA_035946435.1 Puia sp.
AGATCTCGGCGGCCAGCGACTCGCCTTTTACGCTGCAGGGGTACGATCCCAGCCGCATGGTGCCACCCTTGGCCGTCACCTTCTTCTGCTCCTCCATGAGATCGATCACGGGATGGGGAGTATGCATATTCATCTCTGTCGAATGCGCATCCTTCAAACCCAATACGTTCCGCGCAAATTCGATCACCGCCATCTGCATCCCCAGGCAGATGCCGAAAAAGGGCAGCCGGTTCTCCCGGGCGTATCTGACGGCAATGATCTTCCCCTCTACCCCGCGGTGACCAAAGCCCGGCGCCACCAGCAGCCCATCGAGATTCGCCAGTTTCTCGCACACATTCTCCTCGGTAATGAACTCGCTATGGACATTGACGACCTGCACCTTACACTCGTTCAGCGCGCCGGCGTGCACAAAGGACTCCAGGATCGACTTATAGGCATCCTGCAGCTCGATATATTTTCCGATCAACCCGATGGTGACCTTGCTCTTGGGATATTTCAGCTTGTCCAGGAATTCCTTCCAGCGCGTCAGCTCCGGCTCGTGATAATGCGTGATATTGAGCTTCTTGAGACAGATCAGATCCAGCTTCTCCCGCATCATCGTCAGCGGCACCTCATAAATGGTCGGCGCATCCGCCGCCTCGATCACCGCTTCGGGCTTGACATTACAGAACAACGCGATCTTCTTCCGGATATCCGGCGACAGGGGCTCCTCCGTCCGGCAAACGATGATATCCGGATGGACACCTTCCTGGCTCAACAATTTGACGCTATGCTGTGTTGGCTTGGTTTTCAACTCCTTAGCAGCTTTCAGGTAAGGCACCAGGGTTAGATGGACGACCAAACAGTCCTCCTCCGGCATCTCCCATTGCAATTGACGAACAGCCTCGATGAATGGCAGGGACTCGATATCCCCCACCGTTCCACCCAGCTCCGTAATAATGATATCGTATTTATTTCCCTGGCCCAACAACAGCATCCGCCGCTTGATCTCGTCCGTAATATGAGGGATCACCTGCACGGTCTTGCCCAGGTAGGCGCCTTCCCGTTCTTTATTGATCACCGTTTGATAGATCCTGCCGGTAGTGACATTATTTGCCTGTGAAGTAAAAATGTTCAGGAACCGTTCGTAATGGCCAAGGTCCAGATCCGTCTCCGCACCATCCTCCGTGACATAACACTCCCCATGCTCATAGGGGTTCAGCGTGCCGGGATCTACATTGATATATGGATCAAACTTCTGAATGGTTACCCTTAGTCCTCTAGCCTGCAACAACTTAGCCAACGAAGCGGCAATGATCCCTTTCCCCAATGAAGAAGTCACACCACCTGTAACAAAAACATACTTAGCCATAGAATGGTCAATTAATTTATTATTAAATGCATTGTTGTATTGCTATGCGACAGGCGGAAAACAATATCTTAGCATCCCCAGAGTCACTGTCAGCTTTATTGACCTGCTGAAAACCAATAGAAGGGAAATTCAAGGAGGTCAGGCAAAGTTACGTGAAATTATTTTCCCGCAAAAATGCGTGTGGATAACTTATAAGAAGCGGCGGCCCGAACACATAAAGTAGGGCCGCCGCTTCTTCATTTATGTCCGGCAAAGGTCTTTGCCGGAAGCATTGAGGCCCAACTTAGTTGGGCCTCTTTCAATTATATACTACAACTTATTTAAAAGCCGCCAGTGAATACGTCGTCTTCTGGTGGCCGTCGGAAACCTCGGCAGCACTGTTCCGAACAGATTCTTTGACTGCAGTTTTCTCCGCCTGAGTGATCTTTACTGCGTGTAAAATAACAATAGATGCGATCTCAAAAACTAAAACTAAAAAGGTAAGGGTCTTTCCTTTCTGCATATTCATTGGATTTAAATCTCACTTCTTGTGCTTTCAGATAATGGTTACACTTTGCGGCCGCAAATTACGATCCGTGCGTCACTAACGCAAGATACTATCGGTTTATTATGCTGGCAACCGTAGAATTATTACGATTTTCAAGGAATTTTACGTGCTCCTTTCCCTGCAACCGATTTTCTAACCATTTCACAATCACTTATATATGAGCAAAAATATAATTTAACAAGTTCCGGAATTTTCATATTTTGTTAATCTATCCAACTGATCATGAAATACCCTATATCCATCGCCTTCCTGTTCTTATCCCTGGCAGGCAGAACGCAATCCGTCCACTGGCTTGCTAACCTCGATAAGGTCACCATACGGCTCAGCGATGAGAACCTCCGGGTTCACCAGAATGTCTTCGCCCATTTTCGGGTTATCGACCAACGGCCCGATACCACCCGCATCGGTATCCATACCTATGTCCCCACGTTCGGCTGGAACCATACCAAACAGCTGATCCTCCGGCATTCCGCCTCCGCCGAGCTCGAAGACTACCTGAACAGACATTTTTCCAGACCCGGCTCTCCTTACACCGCCCTTATCATCCTGCGTGACCTGTGGCTCTCCGATGCCAACTATCTTCGGGAAGACATGATCAAAGACCCGGGTAAGATCCACGTACGCACCCATATCCGGCTGAAAGTGGAGATCTACGCAACCAAAGACAGCTTGTTCATGCCTATCCTCCGGTATGACACTATCCAGGTGTATAAGCAGGACAATCGCTATACCGGCATCTCCTACTACGCTTCCTGGGACCATAACCTCGCCGGCATCCTCAACGACATGGCCGATAGCGCCGGCCAGCTCACCCTCTATAAAGACGGCCACGGCCGCCGCGTCAGCTTCGGCGATATCCGCAATTTCAACCATTCCCGGTTTGTTGCGCCCATTGGCGTCGCCGCCACACTTACCCCCGGCGTCTATACAAGTTTCGAGGAATTCCGGAACAATGCCCCTTCGATCCACGATTTTGAGATCAGGAAAGAACACAAACAACGCGTGCTCTATATCAAAGAACCCGGCGGTAAGACCTATTACTCCCACGATGCGTGGGGCTACTGCGATGGAAAAGTGATATTCGTTATGCGGGACGGCATACTCTGCCCCGCCTGGCGGGAAGGAAATGCGTTCTATTTCCTTGGGCTTGCAGATCGGGACGTTATCGTGCCACCCGGGTTCATAGGTCTGGGGAGGCCGTCTGTTCCCGATCCAAACGGAGACCAGGCATATAGTCCCTCGGGATATACTACCGAAGGCCAGGCCATGGATGTAAAGATCCACGGCATCTTTACGATCGACATGGACACGGGTGACGTGTACTGATCCATACCCCGACCGGCCCCGGGGCCGGTCTTAGTCTTTAGCGATCTTTTCATAGCTGGCCACCAGCCCCTTGATCAGTGAAGAGCTGAACCCGCGATGCTCCATCTCGTTGAGGCCCGCAATAGTACAGCCTTTGGGCGTGGTTACCTTATCGATCTCCTGCTCGGGATGCGACCCTTTTTTCAGCAACAGCTCGGCCGCCCCCTTGACGGTCTGGGCCGCAATGAGATTCGCAGTAGCGGCATCGAAACCGATCTCGATCCCCCCCTGAATGTTGGCGCGGATATACCGCATCGCAAACGCGGTTCCACAGGCCCCCAGCACGGTCGCAGCATCCATGAGCTTCTCATCGATGCGTACCGCCCTGCCGAGCTGATTGAACATATCCAGCACATATTGCAGATGCTCCTCGTTTGCATTCGTAGCCGAGATACACGTCATGCTCTCCTGGATCGCGATCGCCGTATTGGGCATCGCCCGCACCACAGGAAGCTTGCTGCCCACATGCCGCATCAGGTGCTCGATGCTGATGCCCGTAACAACGGACACCAGTATATGCTTATCCGCCCGGAACTCATCCTTGAGCGCCGCCAACACGCCATCCACCTGGAACGGCTTCACCGCCAGGATCACCAGGTCGGCATACTTGACGGCCTCTTCATTCTTATCACTCACGAGCACCCCGCGGCGCTCCAGGTCATGCAGCGTTTGAATATTCCTTTTGGTGATCAGTACATGTTTGGGACTCACGAAACCGCTTTGGATCAGTCCTTCCGCTATGGCCGTTCCCAGATTGCCGCCGCCGATGATGGCGATCTTCTTGCTCATAAAAAAGTTCCTTTTGATAAATAATGTCGCACGTAGTCGTCTACCCCCTGCTCCAGCGTATGGAACGGCGCCGTGTATCCCGCCGCCCGCAGCTTGCCCATATTAGCCTCCGTGAAATATTGATATTTGTCCCGGATATCCAGCGGCATGTCGATGTATTGGATGTTCGGGGAAAGATCCAGCCCGGCAAACGTGGCCTTCACCAGGTCTTCGAAGGACCGCGCCAGACCAGTACCGAGGTTATATAAGCCCGAGTCGGGCCGGCGTTCCATGAGCCAGTAACATACATTGATCACGTCTTTCACATATACAAAGTCCCGGAGCTGCTGACCATCCTTATAATCTGGCCGGTGTGATTTGAACAGCTTCACCACGCCGTCCTTCCGGATCTGATGAAAGCTGTGAAAGATCACGCTCGCCATCCGGCCCTTGTGGTATTCGTTGGGGCCGTATACATTGAAGAACTTGAGCCCCGCCCAAAAGGGAGGCCGCGCCGTTTGTTGCAACGCCCACTTGTCGAATTCGTTCTTGGAGATGCCATAGGCATTCAACGGCTTGAGCTCATTCACAATCTCATGCCGGTCGTCATAGCCCTTTTCACCGGCGCCATAAGTGGCCGCCGAAGAGGCGTACACCAGCGGTACGGAATACGTCGAGCAATACTGCCACACCCTTTTCGAATACTCCACATTCAAATGCTCATGCACAGCATAATCGAACTCCGTCGTATCGGTACGCGCCCCGATGTGATAAAAAGCCGAAATGGCCGGCCGGTGGTCCCTCAGCCAATCGAAAAAGATCTCCCGTTCCACCTGCACCACGAAATCCTTCCCTTCCAGGTTGGAACGCTTGTCCGGACGGTCGAATTCATCCACCAGGATCAGATCTTTGTATCCGCGCTGATTCAGCAGCTCCACCAGACAACTCCCTATAAACCCCGCCGCACCCGTCACGACGATATATGCTTTACCGGCAACTACCATGCTTAATAAATTTATTCCATTTCGACTAACTGCGTCATATATCTTTCGAGCGCGGTATCATACCGCTCCTTCCATTCCGTCACGTTTCCCCAGTCCTTGCCGTTCACGCGGAAGCTGCCATCCGTAACCACACCCAATTCTTCAAAGGGAAACCCACCCAAAGCAGCCTTGAACGCCGCGATCTTCTCAGGCGCCACACTTACCACCACCCGGCTTTGCGACTCACCAAACCAATAAGCATCCCCCCGGACCGCTTTCGCCTTTTTCACATCGAAACCAAGCCCACGCGGGAAAGCGGACTCGGCCAGCGTAATGAACAACCCGCCTTCGCTCACGTCATGCGCGGACAGGATCAATTTTTCCGCGATCAATGCCGCCAGCTTCTGCTGCAACGCAAATTCTTCCTCGATATCAAAATAAGGTGCGGAACTAAATTCCACCCCCAATACTTTATGTACATATTCCGAAGACCCGATGTCCGCCCGGCTGGTCCCCAGCAGGATCAGATGATCACCTGCATTTTTAAGATCCAGCGTCATCTTATCCTTTATATTATCCAGCACGCCTACCATCCCGATCGTAGGCGTCGGATAGACGGCGCCGTCCGGATTTTGATTGTAGAAGCTCACATTCCCACCCGTGACGGGGGTATCGAAACGCCGGCAGGCATCCCCCATCCCCCTAATCGCGTGAACGAACTGATAATAAACCTCGGGATCATACGGATTGCCGAAGTTCAGGCAGTTAGTGACACCCAACGGCTGCCCGCCGCTGCAAACGATATTCCGCGCGGCTTCCGCCACCGCGATCATCGCCCCTTTATAAGGATCGGCAAATACGTACCGGCTGTTGCAATCCGTGGTCACCGCCAACGCCTTGCCCGTACCTTTTGCCAGTACCACCGCCGCATCGCTTGGCTGATTGGTAGAGGTATTGGCCGCGCCCACCGTCGAATCATACTGTACCGCCACCCACCGTTTCGACGCAATATTCGGCAAGGAGGCCAGTTGCTCCGCCACGGCCCGCAGATCGCCGGGTTCAGCCACGGTCGAAGCATCGAACGCGTTTATCTTTTTCAGATACGCCGGCTCGCTATAGGGCCGGTCGTACTGGGGGGCGCCGCCGCCCAACACCAGCTCTACCGCCGGTATCGAGGCTTCCAGCTGCCCATGCATATAAAAATTCAGGATGCCGTCGTCCGTGACCTCACCGATGGTCGCCGCCGGCAGATCCCATTTTTCAAAGATGCTCACCACCTCGGCCTCGCGCCCCTTCTCTACTACCATCAGCATCCGCTCCTGGCTTTCACTGAGCAGCAGCTCCCAGGCCTTCATGTTCTGCTGGCGCACCGGGACCCTGTCGAGATCGATCCGCATCCCTACCTCGCCCTTAGCGCTCATCTCCGCCGTAGAACAAATGATACCCGCAGCACCCATATCCTGCATCCCGACGACTACGCCGGTCTTTATCACTTCCAGGCAGGCCTCCAGCAGCTTCTTCTCCTGGAACGGGTCACCCACCTGCACCGCCGGCAGCTCCTTCGTGGACTCGCCGGTGATATTGGCCGAAGCGAAGCTGGCGCCGCCGATCCCATCCTTGCCCGTCGCACTGCCCACAAAGATCACGGGGTTGCCCTTCCCTTTGGCGGTAGCCGAGATCGTCTCCCCGTTCTTGAGAATGCCGACGCTCATGGCGTTGACCAGCGGATTGGTATGATAACAGTTCTCAAAATAGATCTCCCCGCCCACCGTGGGCACGCCAAAACAGTTGCCGTAATGGCCAATGCCATGCACCACCCCAGACAACAAATGCTGCGTCCTGGCTTCCTTGATATTCCCGAAACGTAAGGAGTTCAGCGAGGCAATGGGCCGCGCGCCCATCGTGAAGATGTCGCGGTGAATGCCGCCTACCCCCGTCGCCGCACCCTGAAAGGGCTCCAGCGCGCTGGGGTGGTTATGCGATTCGATCTTGAAGACGACACCATAGCCGGAACCGATGTCCATCAACCCGGCATTCTCTTCGCCCGCCGCCACCAGCATTTTCCTCCCCTCCCGGGGCAAGGTCTTTAACCATTTGATCGAATTCTTATAACTACAGTGCTCGCTCCACATCGCGCTGAAAGCGCAAAGTTCGGTGAAATTAGGGGTGCGACCGAGCTTTTGCCGGATCACGCCGAATTCCTCCGCCGTAAGACGCAGTTGTTCGGCTGTTTTGACGGTTATTTCCATGGCCGCAAAGTTACGACGTATTGACCATTTTTATGTAGGTTTGCGAGCTATGGCGGCAAAACAAAGAATCGCCTTTGTAGCAAACACCAGTTGGAGTATCTACAAGTTCAGGCTCTATCTTATTGAAAGACTGCTGAAAAAAGGACTATCCATTGTCGTCCTGGCGCCACGTGACGCCTACACCGCCTTCTTCGAAGACCTCGAAGGCCTCACCTTTATAGATCTGCGCCATTTCCATGGAACCCGGATCTCGCCGGTGGCCGACTACCGCCTCTACAAAGAGCTCCTGCACCACTACCGGACCATACGCCCGCACCTGATCTTCCACTATACCATCAAGGCCAACATCTTCGGGACAATAGCGGCCCATCGCGCAGGCATTCCCTCGATCAGCGTGATCACGGGGCTTGGGTACGCGATCATCCGCAAAGGCTGGCTAAGCCGCACCGTAAAGCTGTTCTACAAAAACATCCTGCCCAAAAGCAAAGAGACCTGGGTACTCAATGAAGACGACAAAACCCTCCTGATCCGCGAACATCTCCGCACCCCCGGCAGCCTCTTCGTCCTGCCCGGCGAGGGGGTTGACACCGAAACATTTTTTCCGGCGCCCTTCCAGCCGGGCCGAAAAGAGATCGTTTTCCTGTTCGTCGGCCGGATGCTTCGGGACAAAGGGGTCTATGAATTCGTGGCGGCCGCCCGGCAATTGCGCCGGCAGGGTCTCGCCGTCCACTGCCAGCTGCTGGGTATCTTCGATGAGAACCCCGCCGCCATCCCCCGCCAGAAGATCGAAGAATGGCACCGCGAAGGGGTCATCAGCTATCTGGGCCATACGGATGATGTCGCCGGGATCATGGAAAAAGCCGATTGCATCGTCCTCCCCTCCTACCAGGAAGGAATGCCCATGAGCCTGCTGGAGGGCGCCAGCATGTGCAAGGCCCTCATCGCCGCCGATACCCCCGGCTGCAGAAGCGCCGTCGAAGACGGCGTCAACGGCTATCTCTGCCGCGAAAAGGATAGCGAAGACCTGGCCCAAAAAATGATGACCTACTACCGCCTCCCCGCAGCCGAAAAGGAGAGGATGGGCAGGGCCGGCCGCCAAAAAGTACTGGAAAAGTATACCTGCGAACATATCACCCGGATCTACCTGGAAAAAATCAACACCCTTGCACATTCTCCTGTTCATCCTGTATAGTGTGGCGGGCTGCTATGCCATCGTAAGGCTCCCTTTCTTCCGGAACAGCGGTCTCCGGCCCGGTGTGTTGCTCCTGCTTTTCGCCCTTCATGTGGGCACGGGTTGTCTGCACAACGTGATCGCCTGGCATTTCTATCCTAACCATGGCGATATCTGGACATATTATCAGGACAGCATTAGCACGTGGCACGAATTACGCATGGACTTCCACGCCTTCCTCCGGGACAATAGTACCTGGAATTATTACACCCACAATTCGCTGGTCAACATTCATCTCATGCTCAACTTCTTCTCCCGCGAAAACCTATATATCGATACCCTGCTTTTTTCCTTCCCCGTCTTCCTCGGGACCACAGCCCTGTTCCGGGTCTTCCGCCGTCATTTTCCCGATAGCACGCTTACCGCCCTCAGCGCCTACCTGCTCCCCTCGGTGCTGTTCTGGACCTCCTGCGTGCACCGCGAAGGCGCACTCTTTATGTTCTTAGGCCTCTTTCTTTATAGTCTCGACCGGCTTTCCTCAGCACCGGCTGTGGCTTCTCCCGTCGGACCGTCGGCGCCCCTCCCCGTTGGACCGCTGGCGCCCCCCTGTCTTGGGCGCCCGTCCGACTTCCGCGCCCTTCTCTCCGCAGCCCTCTTTTTCCTGCTCATCGCCTACTTCCGCGCCGCCGTGGCCCTGACCCTCGTCCCCGCCCTGATCATCCAGTGGTGGCCATCGCTTCCTGCCAGGCTCAAACGTAAAAAATGGCTGCTTACCGGCGTCATCGGCGGGCTCATCGTCCTCGTTCTCGCCGGCCCGCTATTACTCAAAGCCCTTGCCCAACAGCAGGAGTCCTTCCAGGTTCTCAAAGGCAATTCCCGGATCAACCTCCCGGTCCTCGACGGCACACCAGCCAGCCTTCTGCATACCCTCCCGGCCGCCATGCTTAACGGCTGGTTCGAACCCTTACCCGGCACCGGCGGCCAAAAGATCTATGGCATCTTTTCTATCGAATTACTCCTGATCTGGGCGGTCGTGGTCCTGGCCCTGCTTCGCCGCCCGGCTCTTTCCTCGTTCTCAATAGGTTGTATATTGTTCGCCCTCCTGGGCATGCTCCTCGTGGGCCTCATCGTCCCTTTCGTCGGTGCCATTGTCCGGTACCGTAGCATCTACCTGCCCTTTGTGCTCGCACCCTTTCTCTACCATTTATGCAAGACACCTCTTCTCCGCCGGTTCGACCAATGGACCACTCACAAATTATAAATTATTAACATTTACGTTTTTTTATTGTGAATTCTTCAATTTTCCCAGCGTCAAACCAAAAAATTGTTTTATATCTTCCAATCATTTAGTTTCGCTAAAATTTTGAAGCAATGTCCTCATTAAGAATTAAAGCTATTGACCATTTGACCACCTTCGAAGGGGGTCCAATACCCGGCGCGGCAAAAATAACCGCGATCTTCGGCGAGAATGTTTTCACCCTGAAAACGGCGCGCGAATACTTAAGTGATGAAGCCTACAAAAGCCTGCAAGCCTCTATAAAAGGTGGAAAAAAGATCGATCGTGCGGTAGCCAACCAGATCGCTTCCGGTATTCGTCAATGGGCCGAGGGCAAAGGGGTAACCCACTTCACGCACTGGTTCCAGCCCCTTACCGGAACCACGGCTGAAAAACACGACTCCTTCTTCACTATCAAGAGCGACGGCACGGCTATCGAAGAATTCGACGGCGCCGCCCTCATCCAGCAGGAACCCGACGCTTCTTCTTTTCCCAGCGGCGGTCTTCGCGCAACCTTCGAAGCCCGCGGCTATACGGCCTGGGATCCCTCCTCTCCCGCTTTTATCATGGAGATCGGCGCCGGCAAGACGCTTTGCATCCCCACGATCTTCGTTTCCTATACCGGCGAATCCCTGGACTACAAAGCTCCCCTGCTGAAGGCGCTGGCCGCCCTCGACAAGGCTGCTGTAGAGGTTTGCCATTATTTCGATAAGAACGTCAACAAAGTCACCGCTACCCTCGGCTGGGAACAAGAATATTTTGTCATCGACGAAGGTCTCTTCAATGCCCGTCCCGACCTCGTAATGAGCGGCCGCACGGTTTTCGGTCATTCTCCCGCAAAAGGCCAGCAGTTGGAAGACCATTACTTCGGTAGCATTCCCGAACGTATCTATGCCTTCATGCGCGATTATGAGCAGGAAGCCTACAAGCTGGGTATCCCCCTCCGCACGCGTCACAACGAGGTGGCCCCCGCACAGTTCGAGTGCGCGCCCATCTTCGAAGAAGTCAGCGTAGCCGTAGACCATAATATTCTCCTGATGGACATCATGGACCGCGTCGCCCGTCGTCACCGTCTGCGCGTCTTGTTGCACGAGAAACCCTTCGCGGGCATCAACGGCAGCGGGAAACATAACAACTGGTCCATGGCCACCGACACCGGCGTCAACCTCCTGGCTCCCGGCAAAACGCCGAAGACCAACCTGATGTTCCTCACCTTCTTCGTCAACACCATCAAAGCGGTATACGAATACTCTGATATCCTGCGAGCTTCCATCGCTTCCGCCGGCAACGATTTCCGTCTGGGCGCCAACGAAGCTCCTCCCGCGATCATCTCGGTTTTTATCGGCGCATACCTCGCGAAGGTTCTCGGCGACGTGAAGGAAAGAGTAAGCGACAAATTCGACGAACAGGATGAAGCCATCCTGAAACTGGACCTGCACCGCAGCATCCCCGAGCTGTTGCTCGACAACACGGATCGTAACCGGACCTCGCCCTTCGCCTTCACCGGCAACAAATTCGAGTTCCGCGCGGTGGGTTCCGGTGCTAACTGCGCCAACGCCATGATCGCCCTCAACAGCATCGTTGCCGAAACGCTCAAGAAGTTCAAGAAGGACGTAGACGCCCTGATCGACAAAGGGGACAAAAAAGAGATCGCGATCATGCACGTCATCCGCGAGTACGTCGTCAGCAGCGAAAAAGTGCTGTTCGAAGGCGACGGTTACAGCGACGAATGGCATCATGAAGCCGAACGCCGCGGTCTGCCCAACGTCCGCACCACCCCGCTGGCCCTGGACGCTATGGTCACCGATAAGGCCAAACACGTATACGAATCGAACGGTGTCTACACCCACGTCGAGCTGGAAGCACGCCACGAGATCGAGCTGGAGAAATACATCAAGCGTGTACAGATCGAAGCCCGCATCATGGGCGAGCTGGCTACCAGCCATGTGCTGCCCCCGGCCATCAAATACCAGAACATCCTGATCCAAAATATCAAGGGTCTCAAAGAGATCGGCCTGCCGGCAACCGCTTACGCCAACCAGCAGCAGATCCTCGAAAAGATCTCCGAGCATATCTCCAAGATCAGCGAGCTGGTAAGCAAGATGATCGAATCGCGGAAGATCGCCAACAACATCGACGACACCCGCACCAAGGCTATCGCCTACAACAGCCAGGTAAAAGAACCCTTCTTCGACACGATCCGCTACCACGTCGACAAGCTGGAGCTTCTCGTGGACGACAAGGAATGGGTCCTCTCGAAATACCGCGAAATGTTATTCCTCCGATAGAAATGCGAAACCCCACCTTCTGGTGGGGTTTTTTCTTATAATCTTTCTTTCACCCAATTCTCCGCGATCTGCAGCTGATCCCTTATCGTCAGGTGCGAGTTGTCCAGCACGATGGCATCCTCGGCCTGCCGTAACGGACTGATCGCCCGATGCGAGTCGATATAATCCCTTTTGGCCAGGTTCTGCTTCACCTCTTCCAGCGTGATATTGGGGTTCTTCTCATAGAGCTCCTTATACCGTCGCTGTACCCTGACAGCCAGGTCCGCTGTCATGAAGATCTTCAGCTCGGCATGTGGAAAGACCACGGTGCCGATATCCCGGCCATCCATCACGATGCCTTTGTTCCTGCCCATCTCCTGCTGCCGCGCCACGGCAAAATCCCGCACGGCCTTGACCGCCGCTACCTCGCTCACCGCCTCTGCGATCACCAGGTCCCGGATCACGTATTCCACGTTCTCTCCGTTCAGATACATTTCCGTATTCCCCGTCTTGTGGTTGGTCATAAACTCCAGCTGGATATGCTTCATGGCCTCGTCTACCGCCGTGGCATTGGTCCAGTCCACATGATTGCGCAGGAAATAAAGGGTTATCGCCCTGTACATAGCCCCGCTATCGATATACACGTAATGGAGATGACGCGCGAGCTGCTTCGCCAGCGTGCTCTTGCCACACGAGGACCAGCCGTCTATAGTGATGATGATCTTGCTCATATTTATGTGCGCCAATAGGCCTGGTTAAAAAAATAGGCCTATTGGCGCAAAGCGCTAATGATTGACCTTCGGTCGAGCCGCATCCTGCGGCTCATAAAAAAACCGCACCAAAGGTGCGGTTTTTATTTATTTCATCGAAGTTTAAGCTTCTGATTTTTCTTTCGCCTTTTCCTTGAGCGTGAACTTGATCTTCGAATTCTCCTTGTCGAGATCGGCAATGAGGACATCCCCGTTCTTGATATTCATGTTCAGGATCTCTTCGGCCAGGGGATCCTCCAGGTATTTCTGGATAGCCCTGTGCAACGGCCGGGCGCCAAACTGCTGATCATAGCCCTTATCGGCGATGAAGTTCTTGGCATCATCCGTAAGCTCGAGCGTAAAGCCCAGGTTGTTGAGCCGTTTCAGCACACCCTTCATCAGGATATCGATGATCTGGAAGATATGTTCCTTGTTCAGCGAGTTGAAGATCACAACATCATCTATACGATTCAGGAACTCGGGGCTAAAGGTGCGTTTCAGCGCCTTCTCGATCACGGCCTTGTTGTTTTCGTCCGCATTCTGCGTCCGCGCAGCCGTGGCAAAACCCACACCATCTCCAAAATCCTTCAGTTGACGAACCCCAATATTTGAAGTCATGATGATCAGGGTGTTCTTGAAGTCTACCTTCCGGCCCAGACCATCCGTGAGCTGACCGTCGTCCAGCACCTGCAACAGGATGTTGTAGATATCGGGATGCGCTTTCTCGATCTCATCGAGCAGGATCACCGAATATGGCTTGCGACGAACCCGTTCCGTCAGCTGGCCACCTTCTTCATAACCTACATATCCCGGAGGCGCACCGATCAACCGGCTCACCGTGAATTTCTCCATGTATTCGCTCATATCGATACGGATCAGCGAATCTTCCGAATCGAACATATAACGTGCCAGGGCCCTCGCCAGCTCGGTCTTACCAACCCCCGTAGGTCCAAGGAAGATAAAGGTTCCAATGGGCTTCTTCGGGTCTTTTAAACCCACCCGGTTACGCTGAATGGCCTTTACCACCTTCGTGATCGCATCATCCTGACCTACGACCATGCCGCGCATGTCGATGGCCATGTTCCTGAGCTTCTCGGTCTCGGCCTGTACCATCCGTTTTACCGGGATACCGGTCATCATGCTCACGACTTCCGCGATATTCTCTTCGTCTATGGGATAGCGCTTGTGTTTGCTTTCTTCCTCCCATTCGGCCTTGGCTTTCTCCAGCTCTTCCTGCAGACGTTTTTCCGTATCCCGAAGCGAAGCGGCTTCTTCGAACTTTTGGCTCTTCACCACCTTGTTCTTCTCGTTCTTCACGTCTTCGATCTTCTTTTCCAGGTCTACGATGTTCTGCGGAACATTGATATTTTTGAGGTGAACGCGCGCCCCTACTTCGTCGAGGACGTCGATGGCCTTGTCCGGCAATAACCGGTCCGTCATATACCGGTCACTCAATTTCACACACGCATCTATCGCATCATCGGAATAGGTGACATTGTGGTAGTCTTCGTATTTCGATTTGATATTGTTCAGGATCTGAATGGTCTCCTCCACGCTCGGCGGATCTACCATCACCTTCTGGAAACGGCGGTCTAACGCCCCGTCTTTTTCGATGTACATCCGGTACTCGTCCAGCGTCGAAGCGCCGATGCACTGGAGCTCGCCGCGAGCCAGCGCGGGCTTGAAGATGTTCGAAGCATCGAGCGAGCCACTGGCCCCGCCTGCCCCTACGATCGTGTGAATTTCGTCGATAAAGAGGATCACGTCGCGGTTCTTTTCGAGCTCGTTCATGATCGCCTTCATCCTTTCCTCGAACTGCCCACGGTATTTGGTACCGGCTACCAGCGCGGCCAGATCCAAAGAGATCACCCGTTTATCAAACAGCACCCGGGACACTTTCCGCTGCACGATCCGCAGGGCCAGGCCCTCTACGATCGCCGTTTTACCAACTCCGGGTTCCCCGATCAAAATGGGGTTATTCTTCTTTCTGCGGCTGAGGATCTGGGAGACCCTTTCGATCTCCTCTTCCCGGCCTACGATCGGGTCCAAAGCGCCCATTTCTGCCAGTCGGGTAATATCCCTACCAAAATTATCCAGCACCGGGGTCTTACTCTTGGTATTCCCGGCCGAACGCGCTTTTTGCTGCGAATACTTCTTTTCTTCGTCGAAATCGTCGTCGTTCTCTTCTGCATATTCGCTACGGACATCGTTGCTTTTCACAACGCCTAGCTCGTTTCTGAACAGGTCGTAATCCACGTCGAATTGATTTAGAATCTGTGTAGCAATGTTTTCTTTGTTCTTCAGGATAGAGAGCATCAGGTGTTCAGTCTCTACGGTCGGGCTTTTAAGGGCTTTTGCTTCCAGAACGGTCACTCGTATCACTTTCTCCGCCTGTTTGGTGAGCGGCAGACTATTGATATTGGCGATATTTTTACCGGTCTTGTCTTTTACTGCCATCTCCACCTCCTTGCGCAACTCATACAGGTCCACATTGAAACTCTTTAAAATGCGGACAGCCGTATTATCCCCCTCACGAATCAACCCCAACAATAAGTGCTCCGTACCGATAAAATCGTTCCCCAGTCGCAAAGCTTCCTCCCTGCTGAACGATATGATCTCCTTTACCTGGGCTGAAAAATTATTATCCATTTTTAAGTTATTGAGCTTTATACAATAATAACGAATATTTTTGACTTCTGTTTCTGCCACTTTATTAACGGCCGTTAATAGTCTTTAAGTGTATATGCAAGTCAAAATTGATACCAAGGAAAAATTTTATGCCATTACCATCAAAGAATCCATTCTTGCTGCTAATATGACAGAAGATTTGGACCAATGTTTACTCCCTATTCTCGAAAAGGACGTTAAAAACGTGGTTCTTATCTTAAAAGACACCCAAACCGTGGACGATGCTGCTGCCGAGGCCCTCGTCCGCATCCAGCAGGCATTCTATGACAACAGCGCCTCTTTTGTGATCTGCGAGCTGACGGCGGCCGTAGAGAAAAGCCTGGAAGACAACGGTCTCCTGGAAATGATGAACGTTACGCCCACCGAAAGCGAGGCCTGGGACATCATCCATCTGGAGGAGGTGGAGCGGGAACTGCTGAATGGCCCCGACCTGTGACCCCTGGCGGGTTGCCGCGGCGAACTAAGACAACCGTCAGAAAGTCAGTAAACTAGACCATATGCCGGCGGAAATCCCCAATCTCCTGTTCAGGGCTCTCGGGGGGCTGGCCCACCCACCAGCGCCGCTCACCATCCGGCCCGGATCGTTCGCCGCCGGGGCCCCCGGGGTCTCGGGCTCCTCGCCCATCCGGGCATCTTTCGCATCCCACTCACTATAGCCTGCATCATCCTTGATGAGCGGCAAGTGCTCGTACCGGAAAGGATTCCCCAAAGGGCGCCCAATACCCGTTCCTGGCGGCCTGGGGGAACAACCCGCCGCGTTGTACTTTCCAAATATTTTACACACAATTCAAGGCTTTTAATTGTCGTTAAACCCTAAATTCGCCAAACACCAAACAACTGATCGTAACTCACTAAATACGCGTAATGCTGGCCGTCACAATCTTAGGTAATAACTCCGCCCTCCCGGCTTTCGATCGCCACCCCACGGCACAGGTGGTCACCATGGAAGACCAGATCTTTCTCGTGGATTGCGGCGAGGGTACGCAGATGCAGATGGCCAAGTATAAGATCAGGCGCAGCAAGATCAATCACATCTTCATCTCCCATTTACACGGCGACCATTATTTTGGGCTCATCGGCCTGCTCACTTCGATGGGATTGCTGGGACGCACCCAGGAACTGCATCTGTATGCACCGCCGGCCTTGCATGAGATCATCGGCATGCAGCTCAAGGTCGCGGATATCGGCCTGCCCTACCCCTTGCATTTTCATTCGTTGACGGCAGAAGGTTCCATCCTGCGCGAGACCCGCTTCGAGGTGAGTTGTTTTCCCGTGTATCATCGCATCGAATGTTGGGGCTTTCTCTTTCGGGAGATCCGTCCTTTTCGGCGCATCAACCCGGAAAAAGCGCGGCAATATGAAGTGCCTTCTTCCTTCTTCGACCGCCTCAAATGGGGCGAATCCTATCTCCGTAAGGATGGCGTGCTCGTCGAGAACCAGTCCGTCACCGAACCCGCGGCCAAAGCGCGATCCTACGCGTATTGCGCCGACACGCTTTTCGATCTGCGGATAGCCGAAAAGGTTCGTGGGGTAGACATGCTCTACCATGAGACGACCTATCTCAAAGACCTCGAAGAGCAGGCCGGCCGGCGCTTTCACAGCACGACGACACAAGCCGCTACCATCGCACGCGAAGCCGGTGTTCAGCGCCTGCTCATCGGCCACTTCAGCTCCAAATACGAGAAACTGCAGGTCTTCGAGCAGGAAGCCCGCGAGGTCTTTCCCAATACCGACCTCGCCCTCGAAGGGGTTACGTACAAGACCTAACCCGGCAGCAGGAATCCCAACGAAAAACTGCTCTTCACTCCCACCAGCAGCGAGTGCAGCAGATAGTAGGAAAAATAACGATCCGGATCACGCTTATAATCGACCTTCCCCGTGCGCTTCTTTAAAGGCAGGCTCTTATCCTTGTCGTGGGGTATGATGAGCTTCTTCAATGCAAAGGACTTCAGCTTCGCCACTTTTCCGTTGTCTTTGAGCTTATCGACCACCAGGTCGTGATACTCGCCGACGATCTTCCCCGTTGACTTTTCCGTGGTCATCACAAAATGGAAACTGAGGAAATTCAGCAGCCCCGATTCGAGGTGCAGCTTCCCCAGGTTTTCCGCAGGGTCGTTCAGTGTGGTGACGTCAAGGTCATGAAAGGCGCCATCTACCAGATAGGGATCACCCGCATGCAAGGGCATCTTCGTCGTAGCGTCTACCGATCCCGAGTTCATCAGCGAGGCTTGGGTATGCATCGTAATATAGGCCGGGTCACCCGCCAGGGGATGATTGATCAAGGGAGCGATCCGGCCCTTCAGGCGGTAGATCTTCAGCATGCCCGTCTGGTCCCCTTTGGCAGGGTATTCCTCATAGGAAAAGAAGGTGGGGCCGATATCCACCGATCCTATGCGCAGCGTTACCGGCAGCGCCTTCAGCGATTGCACCGGCATATCTTTTTCGCCCCGCACCAGCGGCAGCCGCCGGTCGCGGAAGATGTGGATATGATCCTGGCGGATCGCTATCTTTTCCGCCGTCAGCCGGTGGCGTAGGAGCCCCATAACGTCCAAACCCTCTGCCGTCAAACCTTCAACGGTCGCCTCGACTACATCGACCTGGTGACCCCGTTTCCGGCCGATTGCCACCGCATCCATGGTGGGAAAGATGCGCAAGGTATCCAGCTCGAAATGCCTGTTTCGGCTGTCCAGCTCCAGGTGCCGGGCCACGACGATCTCGTCGGCATCGGGGATCACGTAGCGTAAGCGGTCCACATTCGCCTGAAAACTCCCTGCCTGCGGGCTGTCCACCGAGCCGCCCAAAGAATCGATGGTCACGTTACCTTCCAGGGACAGCCCCTGCTGCCTGATCGTACATCCGCGCAAGACAAGCGAACGCACCTCGAGTTCATGCGACCGCAGGTAGTGCCAAAAGCCGATCCCATGCGCGGCGGCATGCGCGATCCCGATACCCCGGCCATGAAGGGAATCCATTGTCACCGACCCGCTCAACAAATCGACGTGCAGGGAAGCATATTTGACCTGCAGGGAGTCGGGTAGCGCCGCGAACGCCGACGCGACCTTTTTGCGGACCACTCCTTCCGCAACAAAATACCCGGCGATCAGCACCACCACGAGGCTGCCGGCCGCAATGACCCATTTCTTCATTCGCATAAGATCCTTTCACTTCTTATGCAAACGTCGGTCCTTCGGCGGCAGTTGCCCGGCCAGTCCGTATCATCCTACCCGTCGCATCCGGCTGACAGGTCCTGCGTCTTCGTTGTATTTTCACCGCTTATGCGTGCATGTAAGCGCGTAACCTGGCGTGCAGCCCTTCGCTTAACGGCACCAGTGGCAGTCGTACATGGTTACCGATCAGCTTCAGCTCGCTCATCGCGGCTTTGACGCCTGCTGGGTTGTTCTCGGCGAAGATGAGCTCATAGCCGGCGATCAGCGTGTCGTTGATCGCTTTGGCGGCTTTGAGGTCGCCTTTCAGGGCGAGGCGGATCATCTGGGTGAAGGAGTTGGGCCAGCTGTTGGCGGCAACGCTGATCACCCCGTCCATGCCTACCGCGATCTGCGGGAAAGCCAGGGCATCGTCACCGCTGACGACCAGGAAGTCTTCGGGTCGGTCGCGCAGGATCTCCATGCATTGGGCCATGTCGCCGCTGGCTTCTTTGATGCCGGCGATATTCCCTACTTCGCGGGCAAGCCGGATCGTGGTGGCGGCGGTGAGGTTCCGGCCGGTTCTACCCGGGACATTGTACAACAAAAGGGGTTTGGGCGATGCTGCGGCGAGAACTTTATAGTGTTGGAAAAGGCCTTCCTGCGAAGGTTTGCTGTAATAAGGACTTGCGCTGAGGACCGCGGTAGCCGCTTCCAGCGGAAGGGACTTCAGCTCTTCTACCAGCTCGGCGGTGTTGTTGCCGCCGACGCCTACGACCACCGGCACCCTGCCGTCGACTTTTTCGTAGGTGTATTCAACGATGGTTTTTTTCTCTTTTTTGGAGATGGTCGGCGTTTCGCCGGTAGTGCCCATGGTTACGATATATTCCACGCCGCCGGTGATCACGAAATCGATGATGCGGTCGAGGGCGACATAGTCGATGCTGAAGTCAGCCTGAAAAGGAGTTACGATTGCCACTCCGGTTCCCCGGAGCTGTTGTCTGAGAGACATGTGTATTGGTATTAAGCGGTATTTAAAAATTCGCGGAAGATGGTCTTTCGGCATATCAGCGGCCCTTCCGCGGGACGCTAACGTTTGCTTCGGCCAGTTCGCCTGCGCGAATGCTGGCCCCGGTCGCAGTCTCCGGGTTTGGCCTGTACAGCTTCAGGAATGACTTTTGTGGTGCTTTTTCGCTAGAACTTCGTCGGAGCTGCTTCGCCATGCTCCTCCTCGTTCGCAACCTTCGCTTACGCTCGGTTGCAGCTCAGGCCGGCACCTCATTCCAGAAGCCCATCTTGCCAAACTTCTCGATCCGCTTACTGATCCGCTGTTCCGGGGTGATTTGGCTCAATTGGTGTAAGGTCTCAACCAGTTTCGGTTTGAGCAGCCCCGCGGCTTCGGTATAATCCCAGTGCGCGCCGCCCAGCGGTTCGGGCACGATGCCGTCGATGAGTCCAAACTTGTACATATTGTCGGAAGTCAGCCGCAGCTCTTCGGCAGCCTTCTCTTTCTGATCCCAGCTACGCCACAATATCGAGCTGCAGTTCTCGGGGGAGATCACGGTATACCAGGCATTCTCGAGCATAAAGACCTTGTCGCCGACCCCGATCCCCAATGCCCCGCCGGAGGCGCCTTCGCCGATGACCACGCAGACCACCGGAACCTTCAGCCGCATCATCTCATAGATGTTACGGGCGATGGCCTCTCCCTGGCCCCGTTCTTCCGCTTCCATGCCCGGATAGGCGCCGGGCGTATCGATCAGCGTGATAATAGGCTTGTCGAATTTCTCGGCGAGCTTCATCAGCCGCAGCGCTTTGCGGTAACCTTCCGGATTGGCCATCCCGAAATTCCTCAATTGCCGCATCTTCGTATTGGTGCCTTTCTGCTGGCCGATCATCATCACCGTCTGTCCCTCGAGCTGCGCGAAACCGCCCACCATGGCCTTATCGTCTTTCACATTCCTATCCCCGAACAGCTCCACGAAATTGGTGCACATCTTGTCGATGTATTTGAGCGTGTACGGGCGGTCGGGGTGACGGCTTAGCTGCACCCGTTGCCACGGGGTCAGGTGCTGGGTGATCTCCCGGCGCTTCTCGGTGACCTGGTCCTCCAGTTTCCGGATCGAATCACTCAGGTCGACCTTCGTCTTCTCCGCAGTTTGCTTCAGCTTCTCGATCTCGTCAAATAACTCTTTGATCGGTTTCTCAAAATCCAGGAACTGTCGGTTTTTTGCCTGAGCTTGTTTTGCTTGAGCTTGAGCTTGCGCCATAGTTATATTGTGTGTTGTTTACCCCCACGGCCCCATGACCCGCCGGGTAGTATGAGTTGTTCACACCCCCCGGGCCCCGCGGCCTACTGGCTGGTATGAGAGCGTAAAATTAAGGGAAGCAAAATATCCGCAAAAGTTTCCGCGAAGTTTTGTTGGAGAAAATCAAAATTCTCCTATCTTTGCCATCCCGAAAAACGAACGGGTTAGCCCGGCAAATGCCCCGTTTTTCCCCATTCGCCCCTCGGAGGTTGGATCGGTAGTTCAGTTGGTTAGAATGCCGCCCTGTCACGGCGGAGGTCGCGGGTTCGAGTCCCGTCCGGTCCGCTGAAGCAAGGATCACCGCATGGTGATCCTTCTTTTTTGGACAGATTCAGACAGTTACGCGCTCTTTTTCAAACGATTATAACAACGGGCACATTCACGCCCGACCTACCTTTACAAAGACCTACAACATCATGCGCGACTAAAAACGCGACTTTAAAAATGTTGTATGGAAATTCCGATTAAACCTCTCTGTGAGGAAAAACGGGTTCGTGAGGACGGTACTGCGGTCCTCTATTTTCAATGGTTTCATGACGGCGTTCATCGCATTGTTTTGAACACGGGCATCGCTATCCCTCCGAAGTTCTGGAATAAGAAAACGGAGTCCGTGATGGATACCCTACCCTCCTCTTATGGCAACCCGGCAAAGCTAAACGAAGAGATCGACCGCCAGTTGACGCTTGCCAAGGAATTGATCAAGCTGGCTAAAAGCCAGAAGGTACAAAAGGTCGGCGCCTATGTGAGGCGCAACTACCGGCCAGACCTGGACCTGGAAGCACTCGCGCTGGCGGACTTTCGGTTGAAAAAGACATATATCCCCGAGAACGAAGGTTTCCACGAGGGTTTTTTTAAGGAGCTGGACGAATACGTAAAGGCCAAAAGCAAATGGGTTAAGAAGGCAACGGTGACTGTCTATGGCAATATGATCGGTCACTTCAAAGCATTTGAGGAGTACCGTAAGACGCCGATCACGTTTTCCTCTTTCGATTTTCAATTCTACGAGGACTTTCGAGATTTCCTGACTTTCGAGTACCTGATCCCGAGAAAGAAAGAGGCAATATACGGGCTCCGTGTCAACACCATCGGCAAGACGATAAAGCAGTTCAGGATATTTATGAAGGACAGGATCAAGCGGAAGATCATTCCCGACATCGACCTGTCCGCATACAAGATTCCGGAAGAGGAAACGGATGCCATCTACCTGACCTATAACGAGATCGGGCACATCTACCATCTTGACCTCACTGACCACCTGGACCTGGAGCCCTACCGCAGGTGGTTCGTCCTGGCGTGTCTCACGGGACTCCGCTTCTCGGATTTTTCGGCGCTCCGGCCCGAAGACCTGCAGCAGGATATGCTGTATAAAAAGCAGGAGAAGTCGGAGCATTGGGTGGTCATCCCGCTGCGCCAGGAAGCAAAGGAGATATTTACGGAGCAGTTCAAGTCGGAGCTGCCTTATATCTGCAACTCGGATTTCAACAAGAAGATAAAGGAGCTGGCCAAGATGGCCAATATATACCAGACGATCAAGTTCTCATATAAGAAGGGCAACAAGATGATCCAGGAGATCCGACCGAAATGGGCCTGGATCACGTCACATACTGCTCGCCGGTCGTTTTGCA
>DASYZH010000083.1:0-2564 GCA_035946435.1 Puia sp.
TCAAATATTATACAGGAAATTTTACAATGATGGTTTTAAGAGAAAGCCTTTGATATTCGTAACGTCTCCAGACCTGTTCCCCCAAACAGTAAAAATTGCCGCCAGAACCAGTCTAATAGACCGTCTTCAGGCACAGCGATGGTACAGCTCCGGGAGGCGATCATGCAAACACTCCAACAAACACAAGATCTGGCGTCCTTCAAAGAGCAAATGCAACACCGGGGCTACAAAGTGCATAAAACCGAAAGGGGGATCTCCTTTACAGATCGCGACCACGCATTCCTTACTGGTTCCAAGGCCGGCTACCCCTGGAAAACAATCGAGGCCGCACTTGCTCAAAATCTGGTCGAGCGGCAGGCGCAGGAACAGCGCCTGGAACAGGAGCGGACCAGACAACTGGAGATCAGGCAAAAACTGGAGCACATGGAGGAGGACGGCCCGCATCAGGTTCAGCGGCGAGGACTCGGCATGCACATGTAGGACAAAAAACTTTTATTTATGAGTGAAGAAATGATTTTAGCGGTGCTCAATGAGGCACTCGAGGAATTGCAAACGGCGAACAAGTCGCTAAAAGATATGGGGCAGAAGATGGAGGCCCTGGAGGCACGGGTCAGGGCCTTCGAGGCGAAGGAGATCAGGATAGAGCCGCCGAACCTGGAGCCGTTGAAGGGGAAGATCGACGAACTGCCGGTAGTCATGGACAGATTCCTTGTTGCTCAGAGCACGGCATTGCGCCAGGAGACGGCGGCGGGGCTTTTGAAGGTCGCGGCAGCGGTGGAGGCGCAGCCAAAACCGATCGTCCGGCGGATATCCTTTTTCCCGGAAAACGATCGCGAAGGGAACTATAAGACCTTCATTCGCTGGTTGATAGGGGGTATTGTGGGCGCCATGCTGGTAGGATCGGCCTATGTGTTGGCCAACGAGTGGATCCAACGCACTCAGCCGCCGCCGTTCCCTGCCGATACGGCAATGAAAATGTCAGTGGACACGTCATCCGTGGCTAAACCTCCGGTGGTTCCGGTGAGAAAACCCCGGAAACATACCCGGGAAAGGTAAAAAAATTGGCCCACTGTCATTAAAATGTCGTAAAAACCCCTATCTTTAAATCAGCAGAACCATCTGGTCTGCAAAAGGCTAGCGATTGCATACCAACTTTTACATGATGAAGCTCCGGCGAATATCCGGGGCTTTGTTATTTTTGGACCATACCTTTAATCTTATGGCAAACGATTTTTATACACTTTCCGCGAACACGCCCCAGGGTCGTCCGGTATCTATGGCCGATTATCGGGGTAAGGTCGTACTGGTTGTCAATACCGCTACCCAATGTGGTTTGACCCCACAGTTCGACGGGTTGGAGAAATTATATACCACCTACAAAGACCAGGGGTTGGTGATCCTGGGTTTTCCGTGTAATCAATTCGGGAGCCAGGAGCCACTTGCCAACGAAGTGATGGAAGAGACCTGCAAGCTCAACCACGGGGTGACGTTCCCTTTATTCGAGAAGATCGAGGTGAACGGGCCGGGGACGCACCCGGTGTTCCGGTATCTTAAAAACAAGCTGGGCGGCTGGTTTGGCAGCCGGATCAAGTGGAATTTCACCAAATTCCTGATCGACAGGAATGGCAAGCCCGTGAAACGTTTCGCGCCGATCACGAAACCCGAGGCAATCGAGCCGCCAATCAGGAAGCTGCTGAGCGGATCTGGGGAATGACAAGGGGCTGTACGTCAGTACAGCCCCTTGCGGGCTCAGGCGAGCTGTTCGAGAATATCTTCGGTGAGTTCGATCTTTTCAGCTTGCAAGTTCTCTTCCAGGTGACGGACGCTCGACGTTCCCGGGATGAGGAGATTGTTGGGCGAATGATAGAGCAGCCAGGCGAGCGCGAGCTGATGGGTGGTGACGCCAAGTTTTTTGGCGATCTTTTCGAGGAGCTGCATGTTCTCGACATTGCCGGCATTCATCGGGTTCCAGGGGATGAAGGCCTTGCCGGTCTTTTCGCAATATTCGAGTACCGACTCCCATTTACGGAAATCCTGGCTGTATTTGTTCTGGACGGAGACGACCTCGACATATGCTTCCGCCTTCTTAATCTCTTCGACACCCACTTCCGAAAGGCCGATGTGTTTTACAAGTCCTTCTTCCTGTACGCCCTGCAGGAATTCGAGCGTCTTTTCGAACGGCACGGTGGGGTCGACGCGATGCAATTGATATAAGTCTATCCGGTCCACTTTGAGCCGGGCCAGGCTGCCTTCGAGGGCTTTTTTGAGATGGTCGGGGTGGGAGTTGATATGCCACTGATTAGGACCGGAGCGGAGGAATCCGCCCTTGGTGGCGATCACGAGGCCTTTGGGGTAGGGATGAAGCGCCTCGGCGATCAATTCTTCGGAGACCTCAGGACCATAACTATCGGCGGTATCGATGAAGTCGACGCCCAGTTCCACCGCGCGGCGCAGGACCCTGATGGCCTCTGCATGGTCTTTGGGCGGACCCCAGATGCCCTGACCGGTGATGCGCATGGCGCCGAATCCCATCCGGCGGACGGTAAGATCTCCGCCGAGGGCAA
>DASYZH010000084.1:0-8272 GCA_035946435.1 Puia sp.
TATACCTTAACCCCACCCTGCCAGGTCTCCATGCCTTCGATGGTCGTCGCATCGGGAAAACGCCAGTATCCTTCACCGTCATTGAACCGATCCAGCAGCAGCGATGGCGTAGCAGCCGCCGGGAAGGTAAACCGGTAAAAGCCCGTAAACCGCCCCGGTGTGAACTCCACCGTGATGTTGTCGCGGAGCAGGAAGGTTGAATAATACCAGGGCCGCGTAATCTCCAGGTCATGGTCGTAGGGCATCCGTACGTCCCAGCTCGAAGGCTGCACCGGGTTTACTGTTGGACGCAATGCAAAGACCTCCCCCAGCCGGTGCGACACGGCTGTCAGCGGAAAACAAGTGATCTGGTCGTCCAGATAATCTTTCCGGATAGGATAAACACGTACGGGCTCATTTGGTAAGCTGGCCGTAGGCCGCGTAGGTTCAAGCAGCTGGCCGATATTCCCGATGGTCGGATCAACATATTCGGTTTGGGCGCCGGCATAGGATACGGAAAATAACAACAGGAACAATAGGTACTTCATTCGATGGCTTTTAACTATAGATGGCCCCACGAGGGGGCCATCTAACTATAAAAAATTTTAATAACCTGCGTTTTGCGTCCAGGTAGGATCGCTGGTCATATCCTGCAAAGGTATCGGAGCCAGATAACGGGTACTGAGTGAATTCGAGGTGTTGATCGGATTTTCCGTCGAACTACGCGCCGCGTTGATCTGCGGCAGCATCTGCAATCGCACGATATCGAACCAACGCATGCCGCTCTCCCCTGCGAACTCCCACGCGCGTTCCTGTACTACCGAGTCGCGGAACGCCGTCTGCGACAAACCCGGAGTCATATTAGGCAGACCCGCACGGAACCGAACCTGGTTGACGGCATTGTATGCAGCAGCCGAAGGCCCGCTACCCGACATATCCGCTGATTCCGCATAATCCAGCAAAACGTTGGCGTAGCGGATGAAATCCTGCGCTTTGTTCGTACTGGGAGTGATGGAATAGATCACGGAATCCGTTTCATGGACGCCATCGGGTATACCGCCGGTGACGAGGCCATGACGGAACTTCTTATAGTAGGGATGGCCGGCATGCGTCAACGGTGAATTCCAGGGCACCAGCGTGAATGTCTTCTTATCGGAGTTCAACAGCTTGAGCGTATCGTAATACGTACAATAGCTCCGGTAGCACTTAGGCGTATTGAGATAGAAATTGATCTCCGGATAGAAATCATCCCAGCCACCGGAACCATCGAGACCGGATTCATCCAGCGGCACCGAAGTGGAACCATAGCTGCGCTCGGGCACACCTGCAGTAACATTGAACTGGATCGCAAAGATCGACTCGGGACTATTGTTGGTAGTCCAAAGGGTATTGAAATCGGCATCCAGTGAGTAGGTACCGGAGTTGATCACACTATCGGCCTCCGCAGCGGCGTTGGCATAATATTGCGTCTGGTTCAGCGGCCAGCCGGCCATCGTCAGATAGACATCGGCCAGCAACGATTGAGCGGCGCCGGAAGTGGCCCTGCCGGGTTGTCCTGGCCAGGAAGCCGGCAACAACGAGATTGCCTGCTGCAGATCGCTCACGATCGTGCCATAGATCACCGATACCGAATCGCGCGGCGGCTGATACGACACGGGCTCCAACTTGGTCAGATTGGGGATCGGTCCGAATACCCGTACCAGATAATAATAGGAGAAAGCCCGCAGGAAATAAGCCTGGCCGATTGACTGATTCACCGCCAAAAGCGCTGCTGGCGTCTGCGTGGGTACCGATTTGTAGTTGGAAAGCACGGCATTCGCCTGGTAAACTGCATTCCAGGGACCCTGCCATTGATTGAATAGGCTCGCATTGTTGCTGGCCCCATTAAGCTCATCGAAAGCACGCATATCGCCCTTGTTCAAACCGGGGTCCGTCGTCAGATCGTCCGCTCCGAAACAGGAGGTCATGCGGGTTGTAAAACCAAAGGAGTAGTCGGGCGTCAGCTCGGTATAGATTGCTGAAACGGCCGCATCCAGTTCACTCTGTTGCTGATAATAAACGCCGGGCGTAACACTGGCCAGCGGATTTTCCTTGAGTTTCTGACACGAAGACCCCATAAGGAGGATCATCGATGCAGCAGGAATATACTGTTTGAAATTCATATTGCTAAGCTTTTAAATTTAGATTAAGTATCAGAATCCTGCCCTCAGACCAAACGTGTACGAACGCGGATTGGGGATAGTACCGGTCTCCAGGCCTTGAGTAATACCATTGGTCATATTCGAGGTCTCAGGATCGTATCCGGGGTATTTGGTGATCGTGAACACATTCTGGCTGCTGACATAGACTTCCAGGTTCTTGGCCCACTGTTTGTACCAGGCCTGCGGCAAATGATATGAGAGCGCGATGTTCTTGAGCTTGATATAGCTGCCGTCGAATACCCAGCGGCTGCTGTTGATATAGTTGTTGCTGGAGGGGCTAAAGGTCGGGACATCGGTCTGATGTTCCGGCGTCCACACATTTAAGATACCCGTATTCGTGGCATTGCGGGCATCGCCGAGACCACCATAGGTATAGGGGAGCGTTCCGGAAAAGACCTGGTTGCCATGCGTACCGTAGAACAACATGTTCAATGTCCAGTTACCATAGCTCACGTCGTTGGACCACGAAAAGGAATATTTCGGCGCACCGTTACCAATGGGCATACGGTCGTTCGTAGCGTTGATCGTATGGTTTCCGAGCACATCGTAATACTTGGAATCCCCGGGTTTGTTACTATACAGCGCGGCGGTAGCAGCTTCGCTGGTCTTCCAGGTGCCCAGAAATTTATAACCATAGAATTCACCCAGGGGCTGGCCTACTTTCAGAACCGAGACCTGCGTTTGAGCCGACCCGATATTGTTGGCGATGATATTATCCAGGAAGCCCAGGCTCAACAGCTTGTTGCGATTGAAGCTCAGAATACCGTTGGTGGTCCATTTGAACTTTCCGCTCTGTACCGGAGTGGCGCCGAGATCGAATTCGAAACCACGGTTGTAAAGACTACCGATATTGAACTGGACATTATTGCCGCCGTAAAATTGCTGGGCGGTATAGTTATACAATAGATCGGTGACTTTCCGGTAATAATAATCGGCCGAGAAGGTGATAACACCATTCAGGAAGGCCGCATCGACACCGACATCGGTTTGGGTGTTACGCTCCCATTTGAGATTCTGTGAAGGATACGTTTGCAGCGGCGTATAAACGGATACTGCACTCAGATTGCCGTTATAGGGATAACCGGTCGCATTCTCGATACCGCCCACACCCACCGTGGGGATCGTAGAATAGGCCCCGACCGTTTGGTTACCCGTAACCCCATAGCTGCCACGCAGTTTCAGGAAGGAAATGACACGCGAACCGGCGAGGAAGTCTTCCTTGCTTACGATCCAGCCCAAGGCACCACTGGGGAATACGCTATATTTCTGCGTCAGCACCGTGGTACCGTCGTCGCGGATCGTCCCATCGAGCAGGTACCGGTCCTTGAACTTGTACTCTACGCGGCCCATATAGGACTGCAGTCCCTGGGAGCTATAACCGGAAGTAGTATTCTGCGCGGCGCCCAGACCCAGGTTCCAGTACCCGTTGCCATAACCGGAAAGATTCACGGATTTGCCCTGGTTGTTATAACCGGTGCTCTTCGATTGTTCGTACAGCGCCGTAACGGTAAGCGCATGATCACCCCATTCCCCCTTGTAGGTAAAATAGTTACTGTTCTGGAAGCTATGTCCCCCACTCGTATTCTGCAAGGCGTAAGCATTGCTGGCGCTGGCCAGGTAAGTGCTGGTGCCGGGCCCATAGAACTGGCGGTTGACATTTGAGGTGTTGGCGTACGTATTGTTCGAAGTAAAGGTCAACCCCTTGAGGATCCGGTAGGTCAGAATGCCATTCCCGGTGAAATTGGTGGAGGTATTGTCGTTGAGCCCGTTGGTCTCCTGCGCAATGGGGTTGATCCCCAGCGCCGCATACGATGACTCCAGGATGAAATTGCCATTGGCATCCCGTATCGGCGACGTCGGGTCCCAGGCATACGCCTCCGCAAAAGGGTCGGTGATATCCCCCTGATACTGGATATTCCGGTTCGTAGGCAAGGATCCGGTGACATTAAATTGCAGGCTCAGCCGGTCGCTGGCCTTGATCAGGAAATTCGCCCGCGCAATATCCGTGCGGTACCATTGGTTCATGATCAGTCCAGGCTGATCGAGATGCAAATACGATACCATGTACTTCACATCGTTGGAACCACCAGAAACCGAGATCTGGTAATTCTGCACCCAGGGCTTGTCCTGCAAAGCTTTTTGCCAGTCAGTCCCGTGGTTGGTCTGGAAACCCTGGATCTGCGCTGCCGTAAAAGCCGGCGACTGACCAGCTTGGGCATATTGCGTGTTCGTTGCAATGGCAAATTGATACGCATTCATCAGCGGCAGCTCCTTGGCGATCTCTTCTTTCTTGATCCACGGATTGATATCGATCCTGGCTTTTCCTTCTTTGCCCATCTTCGTGGTGATGATCACCACACCCGTCGAACCGCGCGAACCATAGATCGCCGTCGCGGAAGCGTCTTTAAGCACTTCTATCGACTCGATGTCATTGGGCGAGATCGTGGAGATATCCCCGCCGATCTGGCCGTCGATCACGTAAAGCGGATCGTTGTTGTTGTTAATAGAGGCGGTACCACGGATGCGCACAGCCAGCCCTTGGCCGGGCATCCCATTGACACTTTCCACCGTTACGCCGGGGACGTTCCCTTGCAGGGCCTCTTCCACCCGGACGATGGGTTTTTTCACGATCGTCTCCGCCTTGACTTCAGAGGTCGAACCGGTGACATCCCGTTTCCGTGCAACCCCGTAACCCACGACGATCACATCGCCCAAGGTCTTGGTGTCCTGGTGAAGCTGGACCGTAAACCCGCTCTTTCCTTTATAGCCATAGTCGAAGCTCTCATAGCCTACAAAGGAGACGGTGAAAACGGGTTTGATGACATTCCCGGTGTTGATCTGGAAATCGCCGTTTTGATCGGCGGTGGCGGAGATATTGGTGCCTTTAATAGTCACCGTGGCGCCGGCGAGAGGTTTTCCGGCATCGTCGGTGATCTTTCCTCTGACCGTTTGGTCCTGTGCATTTGTTCTTAGAAGACTCAATGCTAGCAGGAGCAGTAGCAGACATTTTTTCATACAGCAATGTTGTTTTTATAGAATACAAAAGAACGTGTGAGACATTAACAAAGCCTTTAATTATCGATTAACCCAGCGATTAATCGCTGATTTTCAAGGATTTTTTTTCTTCTCCGGTGCTTTCTTCCGCCGGTAGCCGCCGGTGCCACCAGGTCGCAAGCGCGGAACCCGAAATATTCATCATCGGACCGAAGACCGCGGGCGCCAAACCTACCGTCGCCAGCTTCCCCAACCCCAACGCAAGCCCCGATGCCAGCCCTGCATTTTGCATGCCCACCTCGAGCGCGATGGTGCGGCGGTCTTTTTCCTTTAACCCCATCCAGCGCGCAGCCCAATACCCCAGGGTATAGCCGGCAAAATTCTGCACCAGCGTCGCCGCGATCAACAATAACCCTACCTGCAACAGGCTTTCCCGACCCGCGGCGGTGATCACCACGATGATCAGCGCGATGCCGGTCATCGATACCACCGGCATGGCCCTATCCAGCCAGCGAAAACGCCCGCGGACAATATAATTGAAGAGTAACCCCGCGGCGATCGGGATGATCACGATCTGTACAATATCCCAGATCATCGCGCCCAGGTGGATATCGATATACTGCCCGGCCAACAGTTTCATCAATACCGGCGTCAGGAACGGTGCCAGCAGGGTCGAGACCGCCGTCACCGAAACGCTGAGGGCCAGATTCGCCCGCGCGAGATACGACATCACATTGCTGGCCAATCCACTGGGGCAACAGCCCACGAGGATAATGCCCGCGGCGATCTCGCTGGGAAAATGGAAGATCGTGGTCACGGCAATACTCACCATCGGCATGATCGTATAATGACATAGCACTCCGATGATCACACCCTTGGGCATCCGGACCACATTGCGGAATTCCTGCAACGACAGCTCCGTCCCCATCCCGAACATAATAATTTGTAACAGTGGCAGGATCAGCTTCGAAAGCTTGAAACTTCCAATGTGTGTAAAATACGCAGGGTAGTACATCGCGAGACTCACCGCGGCAAAGATCATCAGCGTGAACGAAAAGCCCTTTAGCACCGGCGAACGCCGGAACAGCAGGGCCAGTACCACGAACATCCCCATGAGTATCCATCCCCCCGGCCCGCTCGGGCCGGTAGCCGCCCTCAAGGCCTGCGGCAATGCAAAAGCAACATAATCACCGCCCGTCTTCAGCCCCCTGCCCCCACCTGCCGCGATAGCGATATACTGCACCCCGTTCACCATATAAGTAATAGGTGTTGCAAAACCAGCCGCAGGCAAATGATACTGCCACACCACCCTCCCCGTGTGTTTGTCGAAGGCGCGGATCATTTCATCCCGCGTCCCCGCAATAAACACAAGCCCTCCTGCCGTTGCCAGCGGCCCGCCATACGACTCCATGCCCGTAACCGGTATCCCCTTCTTCGTCAGCTCGGGGAATTCACCCAACGGCACCCGCCAGCGGTAGTCGCCGGTATTCAAATCGATGGCATTCAAGGTCCCCCAGGGCGGCTTGATGCCGGGATACCCATCGGAATCGGTGAGCTTATCCCACTCCTTGCTGATATAAGGCGGTCGATACGGGAAAGTTATCTCTGCAGTCCTTGCATGCTCGCGCGTCCTCGCCTCCGGCCCCGCATCCCGGTGTTCCGCCGCCACCCGGTATCCATTGCGGCCACTCACTAAAAAGTTGATGATCGCCATCCGCTGCTCCGCCGGCAGCTGCTGAAAACTGGGCATCCGCGCCTGCCCGTTCTTGAGTATCCCGGCGATATCCGCCGGCTTCAACCGCTGCCCTACATGCAGCAGCTCGGGGATCTCATGTCCATTGCCTTTTCGGTCCGCACCATGACACACGGCACAATTAGCGATATACAATCCGTAACCGACACTCAGTTTCGCGATCTCCTTTCGCCGTTCCTCCATCGAGATCATCCTGAGCAGCCAGGGGGCATCATTGGCATTCTGATAGAAAACACCTTCCGAGTCGACGGCATTGCCGCCCCATTCCGCACCACCACTATAGCCTACGAGTACCGTACCCACGGTATCGGGCGGCAGGAACTTATTCTTCGGTGCCTTGGTAGTCTGATCAAAGATGCGTTGCACAAAGTCATGTGCCGCCGGCGAGATATTCGTAAGATCGCTGTCGGTTACCGTCTGATGCGAGAGCGGCAGCGGCTTCAGCGGATAGCGCTGCGTAGCCCAGGGATGTTCGCCGGGCACACCGTGCGTCGGAACCGGCCGTTCTTCCACTGGAAAAAGCGAGGTGCCGCTGTCCCTGTCCAGCACATAGACCAATCCGTCCTTGGTACTCTGCACGACGACATCCACCCGTTTCCCGTCGTGCATCACCGTAGTGAGATTCGGCGGGCAGGGAATATCCCGGTCCCACAGATCATGATGAATGGTCTGATAATACCACCTGATCTTCCCCGTGGTCGCATCCAGCGCCATGATGCAATCGGAAAAAAGATTCATCCCTGCCCGGTCGCCCCCATAAAAATCCGATGAAGGCGAACCCGTGCCGAAATACACCACACCGCGTTTGTCGTCCAGCGAAAGACCACTCCAGTTATTCGTTCCGCCCATCCATTTATACGTATCCTTCGGCCAGGTGTCATAACCAGGGTCACCCGGTTGCGGTATGCTATGAAAGGTCCATAACAGCTTTCCCGTGAGCACATCGAAAGCCCGGATATACCCCGGAGCCGCATCCCCGGATTCCGACACGGCGGAACCGATGATCAGGATATTCTTATAGATCACCGGCGGAGAGGTCGCGGTTACATACAAGTCGATGACGGAATGATTGATGTCGAGACCGGTGTAGAGCGAGATCCGCCCGTTCCGGCCAAAAGTCGGCACTTGTACCCCATCAAGGGCGTTGATACAATACAAATTGGTTCCTGCAGCGTAAAAGATGCGGCGATCCTTACCATCCGTCCAGTAGGCCATCCCCCGGCACTGATTGAACCGTGCCGCGGCGAATTTAAACGGATCGAATTTCCAGATCTCCTCGCCCGTTGCCGCATCCACCGCAAATAATTTCAAGGTGGGGCTCACTCCATATAAGATGCCATTCACC
>DASYZH010000085.1:0-3113 GCA_035946435.1 Puia sp.
GGCGAAAGATGGAGGAACGGCGGAGGAAGGCTTATTCATTGCGACGCGCCATATTGGATTATGGCATGGGGGTGATCATAACTGGGATTGGAATTGTACTGTTGCTGGCGCCCCTGTTGCACCTCGAGCTGTCGATCGACGGTACCGCCCGCTACATCTTCGCCGGCCTGTTCCTGGTTTACGGGGTTTTCCGCATCTATCGTGGTTCAAGAAAAAATTACTTTGATTAATGATCGGTAAAGGATTTCTGATTGGAATTAGCATTGGTGTGCTGTTGAGCGGTTGCGGAACCAAGGGCAAGACGCCGCAGGAGACGCCGACTTCGGGAACGATCCACATAAGTGTCGACGAGTCCTATAAACCCGTGATCGACAGCCAGATCAAAGTCTTCAATTCTACATGGCCCGATGCGCATATCGTGGTCGATTACCGGCCGGAGGCGCAATGTTTACGGGACCTGACCACCGATTCCACCCGCATGGTACTGGTGACCCGCGGGCTGACTCCGGAAGAGGAGAATTTCTATAATGACAGTTTTCATTTGAAGCCAACCTACGGGGTATTGGCTTATGATGCTATTGCGGTGATCGTGAACCCTGCGAATAAGGATACCGTTTTCGACATGAAGGACCTGGTGAAAATTTTGAACGGCACCGATACCCGGTTCCAGCCGGTGATGGATGGGTCCAGCGCGACGAGCACGGTGCGGTTTGCGATCGACAGTATCCTGCAGGGAAAACCTTTGGGAAAGAATGTGATGGCGGCCCGCGGGAGTGAGGACGTGGTGAATTATGTGGCGAATAATCCCCGTGCGGTGGGGTTTGTCGGCGCTTTATGGGTGGGGGACCGGGATGATCCGGCGGATACGAGTTTTTTAAAGAAGATCAAGGTGGCGGCGGTGCAGTGTAAGGGGTGTGTAGAGGGTAAATACGTAAAACCGTGGCAGGCAAATATTGCCTGGGGACGGTATCCACTGGTGCGGAGTTTGTATTATATATTGAAAGAGAACTGGAGCGGGATCGGGAACAACTTCGTTAATTTTCTGCAATATGAACGCGGGCAACTTATCTTTAGCAAGGCCTATATGTGGCCTGCGGGGATGCATTTTGAAATAAGGGACGCGCAGCTTAGCGAATAATTCTATAATTTTATACACTTCTAAACAACGACTAAGTAATGAACAAGATGCGATTCAGCTTACTGGTGGCGGGCGTTGCAAGTCTCTGCAATGTGGCGTTGGCGCAATCGGTGGATCAGGGGAAACAATTCCTGTATTATCATCGCTACAAGAGTGCGAATGATGTTTTTGACAAGATACTAGCTTCGAATCCCAACAACATCGATGCTATCTATTGGAAAGGGCAGACCCTGCTGGATATGAAAGATTCCGCGGGTGCGCAGGATGTCTATTCGAAGGCCTTGCAAACGAACGGCAATGCCCCCCTGCTGCTGGCCGGGATGGGTGGTGTGGAACTGCGGTTTGGTAAGACCGCTGATGCCAGGCAACGTTTCGAGACGGCGATCAGCCTGACCAAGGGCAAGGATGTCAATGTGCTGAATGCCATTGCCGACAACAATATCGATGCGCCCGCCGGGGATGCCCAATATGCCATCGAGAAGCTGACGCAGGCTACGCAGGTGAAGAACTTTCATCAGGCCGAGACCTATGTGCTGATGGGGGATGCTTACCGGAAACTGGTGGATGGTGGTAACGCCGTTCAGAGCTATCAGAAGGCTTTGACCCTCGATCCCAAGGATGCGGAGGCCAAGTACAAGATCGGCAAGATCTATGAGACCCAGAACAACCCTGAGTTCTATCTGCCGGCCTATACCGACGCCATCCAGCTGGACCCGAATTACGCGCCGGCTTATTATGCGCTATACACCCACTATTTCAACCACGGGGATGTAGACAAGGCGACGGATTATCTGAACAAGTATATTGCCGTGGCCGATCCCAGCCCGGACAATGAATATGACCGCATCTCGCTGCTGTTCCTCCAGAAGAAATATGATGACGCCATTTCGGCTTCCAAGGATGCCATTTCCAAGCAGGGCGACAAGGCCAATCCGAAATACTATCTGCTGGTGGCCTATTCGTATGATGCCAAGGGTGATAGCGTGAATGCGAAGGACTATCTGACGCAATATTTTGCGAAACAGAAGGCGGCTGACTTCATTGCCATGGACTATAAATTCCTGGGTAAGATCCAGAGTGAGTTCCCGAGCGACAGCGCCGCCTCCGTCGCCAGCTATCAGAAGGCGATCGAAATGGATACCGTACTGGCCAATAAGCTGCAGATCATCAAGGATGCGCAGGCCAATGCCAAGGCGAAGGGACAGAAGGCCGCGTATGCGTATTGGATGGGGGTAGGCTATCCCTTTATCAAGGCGCCGACGGAGAACGATCTTTACTATTGGGGGTATGCCAACTATTCGGCCGGCCTCTACAAGACTGCGGATAGCATTTTCTGTGGTATTTATGAGTCGAAATATCCCAACGAGTTCTTTGGTTATTACTGGTGTATGAAGTCCAAGGTAGCCGAAGACGATAGTGTAGGCTCCCAGGGCCTGGCGGTAGACGCTTATATCAAGCTGGCGCAGGTTTGTACGTCGCTGGATTCCACGGCTCATGCGGCGGGCAGCCCCGATTCCGTGAAGTACAAGAAGTACATCGTCGACTCGTACTCCCAGCTGGCCGGGTATTATAATAACATTAAAAAGGACCGGGACAATGCCCTGCTGTATCTGCATAAGATCCTGGAGATCGACCCGGGCAATGCCGATGTGAAGAAGTTCATCGATATCCTGGAAAAGGCGGCCCAGCGGCAGAAGGCTCGTGCGGAGGCTGCGCAGAAGAAAGAGACGAGAACGAAATAGAAGTCATTGATTGAGAATGGCCCGGGCGAGCCCGGGCCATTTGATTTTTTGGAATGTCAAACCCCTGGCTTATTTTTGCTACCTGTTAATGAATACGTATGGACATCTTCCTACTACAGGCCAATACCCTTGCAACCGATTCTAGTTTAAATAATTCCTCTAGTTATTTCCCTATCGGTGTCCAATTTCTATTCGCGCTCGGCTTTGTCGGGCTGGTCCTGGGGGTGACCCAT
>DASYZH010000086.1:0-10153 GCA_035946435.1 Puia sp.
GTTTTGAAAAAAAAGTTTTGTTAATGCTCGCCCGCCCCGCGCGCATCCATGCGCCTTTCCCCCACTATGCCGGATCGTATTTGATATTCCATTCCCTGATCGCGTCAATAATAGGTAGGAACGCCAACCCCTTTTCTGTTAAAGAATACTCCACTCTCGGGGGTAGCTCCTTGAACGATATCCTTTTTAACAACCCATCCTCTTCCAGTTCTTTAAGCTGTTCGGTCAATACCTTACGGGTGATGTGCGGGATAAAAGCATCCAACTGCCCGAATCTTATAGTCCTTTCGCGGATCACATTTATTATTATGGGCTTCCATTTGTTGCCGATACTGCCGATAGCCCTTGAAAGCGGGCAATGTGAACTGCAAAATCTTTCATCTTTCATTTCCGGAAAATTAGTAGTTACCAAATGGATACCAGCTGGTAATAAGGATAGTATCTTTTGTAAACTAACGATAGTACCTTTATGAAACAAAAGTAAAAAATAAGTTGAAAGATGAGCAGATTAAAAAACAAAGTCGCGGTAATTACCGGTGGTAATAGCGGCATCGGATTTGGCATTGCCCGGGAATTCAAAGATCAGGGCGCGGTAGGCGCTATTGTTGGCCGGACACAGGAAACACTGGACAGCTCTATAGCCGGGCTGGGTGAAAATTTTATTGCCATCCGGGCAGACGTAACGAGACAAGATGACCTGGAGCGCATTTTCAGCGAGACCTCGAAGAAGTTCGGTAAAATTGATATCGTGGTAGCCAACGCCGGTGGAGCGGCGACAGGCGCCACCCTGGGCTCGGTTGCGGACATTGGTGAGGCCGATTATGATAAGACCATGGACCTTAATTTAAAAAGCGTCTACTTCACCGTTCATAAAGCGCTGCCCTACATGAACGATGGCGGCTCCATAATACTCATCGGTTCCAATGCAGGCCATCGTGCGTATCCATCGTTGTCGCTCTATGGTGCCGCCAAAGCCGCGGTCATTGCTTTTGCCAGGGGATTTTCATTAGACCTTCTCGATCGAAAGATCAGGGTAAATGTCCTGTCTCCGGGCACGGTCGAAACGCCCGTTTTTGGAAAATTCATTCCCGAACCACAAATAGAGCAGGTCAAAAAATGGTGGGTGGATGGGATACCGCTCGGCAGGATCGGACAACCCTCGGATATAGGAAAAACAGCCGTTTACCTGGCTTCGGATGACGCATCATTTATGCTGGGTTCGGAGATCCTGGTCGATGGCGGCGCAACAAACCTGACACCACTTAAATAACACACACAAAAGAAAAGCTGACGCACACCGTTGCGTCGGCTTTCACTTGATCAACACGAAGGTCCCTGCCATGATCAGCAACCCCCCGACGATCGTCTTGCCATCCAAAGGCTCCTTCAGCAATACCGCAGAAAGCACTATCGTCAGCGCCACCGACAATTTATCGATCGGCGCCACCTTGCTCACCGGCCCCGTCGACAACGCCTTGAAATAAAAGATCCACGACAACCCTGTCGCCAAACCCGAAAGGATAAGAAAGATTAAATTTTGCCGGGTTATATTTTTCATATCCCGCGTCTCCCCGCTGAAGACCACGATACCCCACGCCAGTAGCAGGATGACCACCGTCCTGATCGCCGTAGCAAGATTAGAATTGATGCCCTTTAAACCGATCTTGGCCAGGATGGCCGTCAGGGACGCAAACAAGGCCGAGAGTAACGCATAATATTTCCACATGATGTAAATGTACCAATTACGCGTCATTCACCGTCCGTTTAACATTCGATCGATAAGCACTTGGAATAGAGCCGAATTCGGCTTTGAAATAGTGTGTAAAATATTTTGGATTGTTGAACCCTACCTCATAGGCGATCTCCGCGACATTCAGCTGGCTCTTCTCGAGCAGCTCCGCCGCCCGTCGCAGCCGGATATGCCGGATGAATTCTACCGGCGTCTTCCCCGTGAGTAAAACCACCCGTTTATAGAACGTGCTCCGGCTGGTATGGAATTGTGTACTCAGCTCCTCAACCGAAAGGTCGGCATTACCCATCTCTTTCTCGATATACGCCAGCACCTCCCGCAGGAACTGCTCATCCGCAGAAGCCGGCTCCACGGGCGCTGGCCCGGCCTGTACCTGGCGCTGATACGTCTTGCGTACCGTCGCATGATGCTGCACGATATTTCTGATCTTCGACAGCAACACCTCAAAATTAAAAGGCTTGCTGATAAAATCCGTGGCGCCCGTCTGCAAACCTTGCAGCTCCACTGTCTCGCCCGTCATCGCGGTAAGCAGGATCACCGGGGTCTGGCACGTGCGCTCGTCGGCGAGGATCTTCTTACACAGCTCGATGCCATCCATATGCGGCATGCTGATATCGCTCACCACCAGCGCCGGATGCGCCGAAAGCACCTTCTTCCAGCCTTCTTTCCCGTCCGACGCCTCCACGATCTTATAATGCGCCCTCAGGTTGTCTTTGAGATAGAACCTGAAGTCTTCATTGTCCTCGACGAGCAGGATCGTAGGCGCATCTGCCGGCGCCGAAGAGGGTAGGTTAGCCATCCCCGCACGGACAGTAGCGCGCGTCATGGAATTACCGCCCCGGACCGCCGCAGGCCCATCGGCAGGCTCCTCGCTAAGGCTGGTCGCAAACTCAGCGCCAGGTCCCGCCCCAACAGCACCAGGTCCCGCCGCAACATCGCCAGGCCCCGCCGCAACAGCACCAAGCCCCACCGCAACAGCACCAGGCCCCGCCGCAACAACGCCAGGCCCCATCGCAACAATGCCACCCGCCGCAAGCTCCACCACCTCGAACGGCAGCTCTACCGTAAAACAGCTGCCCCGGTTCACCTCGCTTTCCACCTTCAACCGCCCCTGATGCATCCGCACAAATTCCTGCGTGATGCTAAGCCCGATGCCGCTGCCCTGGTTGATCATCGTCTCGGGGATCTCGTTCTGGAAGAACCGCTCGAAGATCTTCTCTCGTTTGTCAGCGGGGATGCCGATACCGGTATCACGGATAGCGATCGAGAGCACCACGTCGCGATCGCGAACCAGCGTAGTCACCGCTACACGCACCGATCCATTCTCCGGCGTGAACTTAAAGGCATTGGAAAGCAGGTTGAAAAGGATGCGCTCCAGCTTGTCGTGATCGAACCGCGTGATCAGCGATCGGCAGTCCTCGGTATAGTCAAAACCAATATTCTTTTTGTCCGCCAGATCGGCAAACGACAGCGAGCTCTCGCGCACAAACTTAACGACATCCCCTTCCCGCAGATGCAGCTTCAGCTCATTAACCTCCATCTTCCGGAAATCCAACAGCTGGTTAACGTGATGCAGCAGCCGCCGCGCATTCCGCCGGATCAGCTCATATTGCTGCCGCGGATCATCGGAGTACCCGGCCCCACCAGCCCCAGCCCCCTCGGCCCTGGCCCCCGACACCCCAGCCCTCCCGGCCCCCGGCGCCCCAGCCCCACCGGCCCCAGCCCCCTGCGCAAACCCAGCCCCACCAGCCCCCGGCGCAAACCCGGCCCCCCCAGCCGCAGCCCCCCCAGCCGAAAACCCAGCCCCCTTACTCAACAATTTCTCCACCGGCGCCAATATCAACGACAACGGCGTCCGCAGCTCATGACTCATATTCGTAAAGAACCGGATCTTCATCAGGTCCATCTCATGCATCCGCCGCGTCTCCCGCCGCTCATGCTCCAGCGCAAACCGCACCCTCGCCCGTCTGAGCATCGTCCGCCGCCAGAGATACAATCCCCCCGCCAGCAACAACACATAAACGGCATAGGCCCAGGCCGTCTTCCACCAGGGCGGCAGAATAACCACCTTCAAAACGGCGACATTGTCATACCACACCCCATCCTCATCCGTCGCCCGTACCCGGAAAATATATTCCCCGGGGTCCAGGTTGGTATAAGTAGCCTTGCGGGTCCGCCCGTCCGTCATCAGCCAGGTCTTGTTGAACCCCTCGAGCGTATAGGCGTATTTGTTGGTGGCATTGGGGATATACCCCAGCGAAGCGAATTCGATGCTGAAGACGTTGTCCCGCGGCCCCAGCGTAATGCTGCGCGTCTCCGTGAGCGCCCGCCTGAGGATCACATGTCCATTGGTGGTATCGTCGACATGCACGCTCCGGTCGAAGACCTCCAGCCCCGTAAGCACTATCGGCGGCGCCTTCCTCTCAGGCGCAATGTCCTCCGGCCGGAAGATGTTGAAACCATTGGGCCCACCGAAAAGAAAATAGCCATCCCGCGTTGCCAGCCCGCTGCGCTCGTTGAACTCCCGCCCCTGCAGCCCGTCCTGCTCGCGAAAATTCCTGCAGTGAATGCGCAGGCCGGCACGCGACGAAGCAGCGTACACTGTGATCCGCGACAATCCATTCGGGGTGCTCACCCAGATGCGATGCGCGCTGTCTTCAAGGATATCCCGGATGGTGTTGTCCGGCAACCCATCATCGGTGGTAAAGCTCTCGAAGGTCTTGCCACCGGGATTTAACACGTCCAGTCCCTCACGGGTACCGGCCCAGAGCCGTTGCTGGCTGTCCATGAAAAGCCAGGTGACATTGTCCGAGCTCAGCTGCGCGTCAGGCATCCCATAATGATAAATGGCCCCCGTGCTCTTTTCGATCATATCGACGCCATATCCGGTACCGATCCAGAGATTGTCATGGCTGTCGGTGATGATCGAGCTCACATAATCGTTATGGATACTCCCCGGCAATTCCACCCGGTAGTGGTAAAAGACCTTCCTCCGCCGGTCGAGCCGGTCCATCCCCGCCGCCAGCGTACCCACCCAGAGCTGATGCTCGCCATCTTCGCAAAGACACATCACCCGGTCGTCCGCCAGACTATAGGGGTCGTCGTCCCGGTGACGATAATGCGTAAACGTCTTGCCGTCAAAACAATCCAGCCCCCCGAAATAGGTCGCGATCCAAAGCTTCCCCTCGTGGTCAAGCAAGAGGTTGACCAATATATTACTACAAATGCTATTCGGATTCCTGGGATCGTGCAGCCATTGCTTAAAGGTGTTCCGCTTCCGGTCGAAATAGATCAACCCCCCGCCGTTGGCGGCGATCCAGATATTGCCGGCCCCATCCTCTGCAAATCCGTTCACATCGTCATAGCTCAACGTGCCCGGCACATGCGGGACCTGCCGGTATTGCGGAAACTCCAGGTTGTCCTGGTGATAATAGCTAATCCCACTCTTATAGGTCCCCAGCCAGATCGTCCCCGACTCATCCCTGTAAAGCGTCGCGATGCTGTTGCTGGCGATACTCTTGGCATCATCCTCGACGTGCTCTACAAAACGAACCCGCCACGTCCGCTTGTCGATGATATCCACGCCACCATGATCCGTCGCCAGCCAGATCAGCCCCTTCCCATCCTGCAGCGCGGTCAGGACGATATTGCTGTTCAGCAGCCGGTCCCCCACATCCAGCGCAAGATGCCGGAACTCCCGGGTCGATGGCCGGAAGTACAATGTTCCTTTGAACACCCCGTTGGAGCTGACCCAGAGATCCCCATCCCGGTCGATAAACAGCGTACAGCTCGTCACCGGCACATCCCCGAACTCCTTCACCAGCACGTCGCTGCGAAAGACTACCCGATGACTCCGCCCGTCGATCTTCTCCAGCATACCCCCTTCGTGGACCACCCAGCAGTCGCCGTTCCTGTCCTCCTTTGCCGTAGCAACGGGGATGGGTAGCAGCCCGGCCCCGCCCGAAGGCCCCGCCGCCCCACCCGAAGGCCTGACCGCCACGATCCCGCCACCATTAATATAATGATATACCCCGCTGTCGCGATAAACGAACCAATACCCCTTGACGCTGGGCGAAATAGTCAGCAAATCGGTATCCGGTAAACGAAGTTCCCGCAGATAAGCGCAATAATCCGGGTCGAACCGGTCCAGGTTCGCATCGTACAGGTTGAACCGCTGTTTCCGGGATTCCACCCACATCCGCCCCCCCGGCCCTTCGAAGATCTGTTCGATATAGTTATCGACGACGCTATGCGGGTTCCGGGCATCATGCCTGAACACCCGGAACTGATACCCGTCATACCGGTTCAGCCCAGCCACAGTGCCAAACCACATGAACCCCCGCTTGTCCTTATATATACTGGTAATATAGTTGGTGGAAAGCCCATTGGTGACATCCACATGAGCAAAAATATAGTCCTCCGGTTGCGCAAAAACCCGGAGCGAGAAAAGGCAGCAAAACAGCCAAAACAGCATCTTTTTGGGCATCATAAGCAGTCGTTACCTGTAAATTACCCCTTTTTTAAACATTTTCATACCCTTTTTGAACGAAAACATACCCCTCCTCCAACCCCCATTCCGGTACTTTTATAATGAAAAATAAACCGATTGCATTAATCCTCTCTAAATCAAGGTAAATGTCCATTTCATTGACTCAAACTAAACTGCGGTATGAAAAAATTTCTTAAACTATTTCCCGTCCTCCTTCTCTTTACTTCGGTCTTATTCGCCCAAAATCCGACGGTTACCGGAACCGTCACCGACCAGAACAATGTCCCCCTCACCGGGGCCAGTGTCACGGTCAAGGGCAAGCGGGGGGGCGTGACAACGGACGTTCACGGGGCCTTTAAGATCACGGTGCCCTCCCAAACAGCCACGCTGGTCATTTCTTATGTAGGCGCGACCCACCAGGAGATCGCCCTCGACGGGCGGAGCGTCCTTACGGTTTCCATGGATGTAAAGAACTCCAAACTCGACGAAGTGGTGGTCATCGGGTACGGCACCCAGCGGCGCGGCGACGTCAACGGGGCAGTTTCCTCGCTCTCGGCAAAGGATATCGCCGATGTGCCCCAGCCCAACATCGACCAGATGCTCCAGGGCAGGCTCTCCGGCGTGACGGTGACCCAAAACTCCGGCCAGCCCGGCGCCGCCGTCAGCGTCCACGTCCGGGGTATCACCTCCTTTACGGGTTCCGAGCCCCTGTACGTGGTGGACGGCGTCGCCATCGACGGCAATGCCTCCCAACAGGCCAACGGCAACAGCTCCGCGGTCAACGTATCCCCGGGACCCCAGGAGACGTCGTTCAGTGTGCTCACAAGCCTGAACCCGGATGATATCGAATCCGTCGACGTGCTCAAAGATGCGTCTGCAACAGCCATCTATGGTAGCCGTGGAGCGAACGGCGTGATCATCATTACTACGAAAAAAGGCAAGGCGGGCCAGGGCCACATAGGCTATGATTTCTATTGGGGCCGCCAGGATCAGGCCAAATTCCTGCCGATGATGAACCTGCCCCAGTATGCGGCATTCGAAAATAACCTTGCCGGCCTATTCGGCGATAACAAGAGGGTGGAATTCGCCGATCCCGCCAAACTCGGTCCGGGAACCAACTGGCAGAAGGCCATCTTCAGAGGCGCACCCGAATACAACAACGCCATTTCCTTCTCCGGCGCCAACAACAAAACGGATTACTATGTTTCCGGCGGCTATTTCAAACAGCAGGGTACGGTGATCGCTTCCAACTTCAACCGGTATACCTTGCATGCCGCCGTTAATTCCCAAACAAAGGATTGGCTAAAAATAGGCTCCAGTCTTACAGCCAACCGGAATCTGACGAACGTCTCGCTGGGAAACCAATACGGGCTCGTTTACCTGGCGTTGCTGCAAGGTCCCGATGCACCCGTATACAATGCGGACGGTACATTCGCGGGACCGGCCATCATCAACGGCGTTTCACAAGGATACGCGAACCCCATAGCGTTGGCTTCGCTCATTACGAACTACATCACCAGGACCAACGTGCAAGGAAGTGCTTACGCCGATGTTAAATTCCTCAAGGACTTCACCGTACACTCGGAACTGGACGGAAATTTCAACTGGACGCAGGCGCATATTTTCGTTCCCACCTACTCCTATGGGCAAACGGGTTTCCCACCCGCCTATTCTGTTACCCAGAACAGGCTATTGTTCAACAACGATTATGATTCCTATTGGAGCTGGCTCGAACACCTGAATTACAGCCATACGTTCGGCGGAAAACACAATGTCAACGTGCTGGTAGGTCATGAGGTATGGGAGTCCAATTATGATGGCATCGATGCCGGAGGCAATAATCTCATAAGCGGCAATACCGTTCAGACACTCAACCTGGTTTCCCAGCCGTCTACCCTGGATAACGAACCCAAAGGCAGCCAGTCGATGGAATCGCTGCTGGGCCGCGTGATCTATACGTTCGACAATAAATACAGCGTCACAGCTAATTTCCGGCGGGACAGGTCTTCCAACTTCGCACAAGGCTTCCAAACCGGCAATTTCCCCGGTGTAGCCGTATCCTGGAAATTGTCGGAAGAGCCGTTCATGGCAAGCACCAGCGGGGTATTGAGCACCCTGAAGATCAGGGCCGGCTACGGTAGCACCGGTAGATCCAATATAGGGCAGTACAAATATGGCTCCGCCATCAACGGTGTGGCTTCGGGTTTGGGTGAAGCCTTCCTCTTCGCCAACCTGAGCAACAACCCTCTCACCTGGGAAACGGCCCTACAACAGAACCTGGGAATCGATTTCGGATTCCTCAATGATAGAATCAGCGGTTCCGTCGAAGTGTATAAAAAGACCTCGAAGAACTTCTTATTCCAAAAGCCCTTGCCCGCCTTCCTCGTTGGCGGCGTAGCGGAATATTCTACCAACGCCGTAGTACAGTCGCCCTGGCTCAATGCCGGTCAGATCGAGAACACCGGCGTCGAGTTCAATATCAGCAGCCGTAATATCGTCAAAAAGGATTTCACCTGGACGACCAACGTTGTATTTACCCATTTTATGAATAAGATCACATCGCTCAATGGCATTCCTGCCCTGCCCGGCTATGTCACCACCGGCTTTGGACCGCAACTCACCGTTACCTATTCGCAGGCCGGTACACCGGTCGGCGAGTTCTATGGCTATAAATCCCAGGGGGTGATCAAAACCCAGGCCCAGTTCAACGACTTGCTTGCCAATCCGCAAAACGTGCTTGGCCTTACCGGCGGCGCAACCCAGCCCATCACCAGTGACCGCACAGTCGGTAACGGCATCTATTATGGCGATCTCTTGTATGCAGGCCGGGATGCCAAAGGCGATCCCAACAAGCTATATAACCTTGGCAGCCCTACCCCTACCTTTACCTATAGCCTCGGCAATACGTTCTCCTATAAGAATTTCGATCTTTCGGTATTCCTCGTAGGATCACAAGGCGGCAAGATCTTCAACGCCGTTTCCCTCCAAACCCAAGGTGAATACTCGCTCTATATGAACCAGCTGTCCAAGATGGCCAACTATTGGACACCCTCCAATCCAAATTCGAATATCCCCACTCCCCGGGCCTCTTTCGGCAATAACAACCTCGTTATGTCGGACAGGTTTCTGGAAAATGCCTCTTATCTAAGGGTCCAGAACGTGCGGCTCGGTTACACCCTGCCGCAACGCATCGCGGGCAAAGCGAAACTGTCGCGTTTGATGGTCTATGTAAGCGGCCAGAACCTGTGGATAATCACCAAATACAGCGGTCTGGATCCGGAAGTGGGTTCACTCAACCAAAATCCCCTCTTATCCAACATCGACTACGGCAGATATCCTACACCACGCTTGCTCACGGCCGGACTAAATGCCGAATTTTAATTAACCTCATCAGCTAAGAATATGAAGCATATAAAACTTTTTCTGGGAACAAGCCTCCTGATTGCCGTCATGGCCTCCGGTTGCAAAAAAGACTTCTTCAATCGCCCGCCCGAAAATGAATTGACGGTAGGCACTTATTACGAAACGGTAGCCCAGGTACAGGCCAGCACAAATATCCTGTACGCTGCCCCGTGGTTTGGTCTCAACGGCAAAGCGCTCCTGGCGATCGGTGATCTCCAAAGCGGTAATGCTGCCTGTTATGCGGGTACCGATGGCGCCTTCGATGTCTTCCGGAACCTCTCCCAAGGCAATGGCACGCAGGCCGTACAAAGCGCATGGGATGCCCTGTATACGGTCATTGCCCAAGCCAATGAATTGCTGATCAATTTACCGCCCCAGGCTACGGCCAGCGGCGTTCCCGCCGCCACCATCAACAATGCCCTGGGTGAAGGGCGCCTCATGCGCGGTCTGGCCTACTTTTACCTCGTCCGCGAATTCGGTAATGTGCCGATTATCACCAACCCGACCAGCGA
>DASYZH010000087.1:0-4157 GCA_035946435.1 Puia sp.
TGATCGAGCAGCCGTGTATCGAGATCAATTTGCGGGTCCGGGAGGGCGTGTTGTACTTCACCGTTCGTAACCGTTATAATCCGGCCTCGTCCGAGATCAAGGACAAAAGCTCGGGGATCGGGCTGGGCAATGTCACCCGGCGGCTGGACTTGTTGTACGAGAAACAGCACGTGTTGGTGGTGAGCCGGGGCGAGGGCTGGTTTACCATATCACTCCAATTAAATCTACACTGATGCTCAGATGTATTGCCGTTGACGACGAGCCGCTGGCGCTGGGACTCGTGACGGATTATATCCGGAAGATCCCTTTCCTGGAGCTGGTGGCGACCTGTGGCGATGCCTTCGAGGCGGCTGCGGCGTTGCAAGCGTCTTCGGTCGATCTTATGTTCATCGATATCCAGATGCCGGGGCTCACGGGGTTGCAGTTCATTCAGAGCCTGGCCAGGCGGCCGATGGTCATCATCGTGACGGCCTATAAGAAGTTTGCGCCCGAGGGTTTCGATCTGGATGTGGTCGACTACCTGATAAAGCCCGTGGGTCTCGACCGGTTTATGAAGTCATGCTATAAGGCGCAGGAGCTGCATCAGCTGCGTGTTGCGCCGGTGGGTGCGGTGGCGGATTTCTTTTTTGTCAATGTGGATTATAGCCTGGTGAAGGTGTTGTTCGCGGATATCATTTGGTGCGAAGGGTCGGGGGACTACGTGAAGATACATTTGCGTTCGTCGCCGAAGCCGTTGCTGGTGCGGACGAGCGCCAAGACGCTGGAGGCCGAGCTGCCGGCGGACAGGTTCTTGCGGATCCATAAATCGTATATCGTTGCGGTTGCCGCTATCACGGCGGTGCGGAAGAACAGTGTGTTCATCGGCGAGCTGGAGCTGCCGGTGGGCGAGACTTACCGGGAAGTCTTGCGGCGGGTGACGGGGAGGGACTTATTTTGATGCGCTGGACTCGCGCTTCAGCAGGTGATCGAGGGAGATGGGGCCGGAGCCGATGATGATAAAGAGCAAGAGCAGGGATAGTACGATGATGGAGAGCCAGAGCTCGGCGAAGACGAAGGGCCGGATGATGTTCACGAGGAACACGGCGCCGAAGACCACGGGGAACTGGAGGATGGCCCACACGCGGGTATGGAGGCCGAGCACCATGAGGCCACCGCCGAGGACATGGATATAGCTGACGTAAAAGACGATGGCGGAGACGACGCCGGGGGGCTGGTTAATGGCTTCTTTTTCCAGGATGATGTCCCGTAAATAACCCGAATCTTTGAGGAATACGATCCCTTTGTTCATCAGGAAAAGTCCCAGGACGATCCGAAGGATGTCCAGGATCCAGGGGTGATGGCGATCGCCCCAGGCGGCGATCTTTTTTGCGTAGTTCATAGTGCAGAGGGAAGTTACGCAATTTTCTTTTATGGATCAAGGGGATCGCCCGGATCGAGCTGCAGGCAGTCCATGACCGGGAAAAAGACGATGTCGTGGAGGTCGAGGCGTTTTTTCCCATTATATGGCAAATACCCTAGTTCGTGGAGGTTGCGGCGGTCGAAGCCCGGATTTTCGATATAGTCCGATTGTTCCCGGGTGGAGACGCAGAGAGCGGGTTTATCGAGCGGGAAACCGTAGCGGATCATCAGGCGGACGCCGTTGCGGAAATTGGTGGTCGTATGTCGTGCCTGTGGATCCATAATGACGGCATTTTCCGGGATGCCGCGGGTTTCGACGAGATAACGCTTCATCTGTTCGGCCTCGCAAAAGGGGGTGTGCCACGGATGGCAGTAGCCGCCGCTGACGATGATGAACGGCGCCCTACCCTGTTTCCACCGGTCGGCGGCCAGGTCGCAACGCAGGCGGCCGATGGGGTCAAAGGCGACGGTGGTGAGTTCCGGTCCTTCGCCGGGGACGAGGATGGCGGTATACTGGTATTTGCTCCAGGCCAATGTTTTGGCCCTGGTTGCGGCGGCCTTGTTTACGCCGGTGACGAGCGGTTCGAATCTCGCCGGCTCGTTGCGATCGTTGGCTTGCATGAGCTCCATGTCCAATGTGAGCGCTGGCTGGTAGAATAAACGCATAGAGTCTTTGTGTTCGCTCATCACCGCGAACAATGCCTTCAGGAAGGCACGGTAATAGCGCCCGTTCACGTCGTAGCTCACGGAGTCGATGCGCGGGTAGCGGAGCTTTTTTCCCAAGCCATATTGGTCGAGGATGTAGTTGATGCCATGGACGGATAGACCCCAGGCGTGGAGGAGGAGTTCTTCGTTGGTGAGATCTTTCCAGCGCTGGTAGGCGCCGGAGGGTCTCATTTGTGTATCGATGAGGGTGTCGAAGGCGGCTCGTTTTTGGTTATAAAGGCGGCTGAGTGCGCGGTCGATGGTTGCCGAATCGTCGCTGGACCAGCGGAAACCGCTTATCAGGCTTTCGGCTGTGCGGCAGGTATCGCTTACGTGGGCGTCGATGAGGGTTTGGCGGTCCCGGAGGATCGTCTTTAGCGTATCGTCTCTTTCCAGCAATTGGCTTAGCTGTCGCGAGTGACCGATCGCGGTGAACAGATAGAAATTTTTGTCGGCGACCTCGTTGCCTGAATGCAGCAAGCGATAGCCGGGGCGGTAGCCGGCGCCGGGTTGGGGGCCGGGTTGGGTGCCGGGCTGGGCGCCGGGTTGGGCGCCTGGCTGGGCGAAGAGGGCCATCGAAAGGAGGCATAGGATGGCGGAGAGGGTGGATGTTTTCATCATTGTACTAGTCTGAAGAATGCCGTCGCGGGACTACGTCTTTGAACGACTTTTTTTTGTGAGCCGGCGCGTCAGGCCGGAGACGGGGTGAGCGCTTTTCTGCGGATGGAGAAGGGGGTGAGGTCGAAGCCCGTGGGGCGGTCCAGGGCCAGGTCGGCGAGGAGGCGGCCGATGATGGCGCTGAATTTGAAGCCGTGGCCGGAGCAGGGGCTGGCGATGACGATGTGCGGATGCTGAGGATGGAGGTCGATGATAAAATCTTCGTCGGGGGTGTTGGTATACATGCACACACAGCTTTTTTGATATATCGGGTCGATGGTCAGGTATTGGGTTGCTGTTTTTTGCATGTCTGCTATTTCTTCTTTTTCGACGTTTTGACATAGCTCGTCGGGGTTGATGCGGCGGCCGCCGTGGTGCCAGCCCAGTTTGAGGCCGTGGCCGAGGTCGGGGATGCCGTAGAACATTTTGTCTTTTTCGTATTCCCAGAGGAAGATGGGTGCGGGGGCTTCTGCGGGTGGGCCGGAGGATGGTGAGGCGGAGGCGACGCCTGCGGAGCTGGTTTCCGCGCGGGAGGCGGGGGCGGCGGAACCGGAGGCGGTGCGGGGGCCGGGGGCGGGCGTGTTTTTGTCGCGGTCGCGGAACCAGAAGAGGGGCTGGCGCCGGATGGAGAGGGGCAGGTTCAGTTCAGGGAGCAGCGAGTTGAGCCAGGCGCCGGCGGTAACGATGAGCTTCCCGGTGCGGTATTTCCCTTTTGTGGTGGTGAGCTCGACGCCGCTTGCTGATGGCCTGATGCCGGTGACCTGCTCGTCGGTGTTTATTTGCGCGCCGTTAGCCGCGGCGGTTTGCAGAAACGTGTCGATGGCGGCCTCGGGGAAGAGGATGCCGGCTTCGTGTTCCAGGACGCCGACGGTATCGCCCGTGGGACGAAAAGCAGGAAAGCGGTTGCGGATGGCCGTGGCATCGAGATAGTCATAGGGAATATTGTGGGTGTCGGCGCTGAGCCTGGCGCCGCTTACTACTGTAGTGTCTTTGTTGCCCAGGAAGAGACCGCCCGTTTTTTGAAAGAGTGGCCGGCCGGCGATCTCGCCGAGCTCCTTCCAGATGGGATAGGCCGCCCGGACGAGCGGGACATAGAGCGGATTCTCGTGGTACGCCTGCCGGATGATGCGGCTCTCGCCGTGTGAGGAGCCGTGCTGGTGCGGGGGATGGAAGCGATCGATGCCGGCGATCTTTGCGCCGGTGCGGGAGAGATGCCAGAGGGTCGAGCTGCCGTGTGCGCCAAGGCCTATCACAACGATATCATAGGTTTCGATGTATGCCATGGAGGCAAGATACATCATCCAGGGATTTCGCGGGGGAGGGTTTCGTGGGGGAGGGTTTCGCGGGGGCGGGGTTTCGTGGGGGCGGGTTTTCGCGGGGGAGGGTTTCGCGGGGGC
>DASYZH010000088.1:0-6120 GCA_035946435.1 Puia sp.
CATCACAGCAGATATGATGGCCTTGCTACGCAAAGCGATCGACCAGCTGCCACCCAAATGCAAGGTCATCTTCAAGCTGGTCAAAGAGGACGGCCTTAAATACAGGGAGGTTGCCGAGATCCTGGGCATCTCCACGAAAACCGTAGAAAACCAGCTGGCAATTGCTTTGCATAAGCTCGGTAGCGCCGTCGATTTCGATATAAAGAAGGCCCTTCCTACTCCAATTAAATCCTGTTAAAACGTTTTAGCGACACTTCCTTAAAAAATTTAAAAATTTTTTTGGGGGTTTTTTTCCGTTTGCCTGTCCGGTAGTCATACGGCTATGGGACAAGAACAAAAAGACTACACCTGGAATTTGGTCGCCAAAGTGCTGGCCGGCGAGGCCACGGAGTCCGAGCTCGGAGAGCTCGAGCAGCTATTGCGCAGCAATCCCGATCTGCATTATCCTTTGCAGATCATAACAAGCCTTTGGCAGACCGGCGGACCGGAAGAGCAGAAAAAAGCAGAGGAGGCGTTTGCCCGGCATCTCGACCGGATGGGCGCGTTGTCCCTCGAATTTGAGCCTTCCGGCGACCCCCTCATGATGGAGCCCGATCCTATTGTGATGGATCCGGCCGGTAGCAACCGTCGAGGACCCGGCCGCTGGTTTCTCGTTGGTGCGTCAGCGGTGATAGCCTTAACCTTCAGCGGCTATTTTCTCTACCGGCAATCTGTCTCGAAAGCACCTGCTCCGGCGATTCCGGCGGCGCAGCCCGGTGAAGTAGCCACCCGCAACGGCTCCCGCACGAGTCTCTATCTGCCGGACGGTACGCATGTCTGGCTCAACGCCGGAAGCAAGATATCCTATAACAAAAGTTTTGGCGCGGCCTCGCGGGAAGTCGATCTTACCGGTGAGGCGTATTTCGACGTCGCCCGTAACCCCGCAAGCCCCTTTATCATCCACACCTCACGCATCGACATCAGGGTGCTGGGAACCAGTTTCAATGTAAAGTCCTATCCCGCGGACAAGACCACCGAGACGGTCCTTATCCATGGCAGCATCGAAGTAGCCGTACATAATAAGGCTAACGAGAAGATCATCCTGAAACCCAATGAGAAGCTCGTCGTCGGTAATGATGAGAACAATACCCAGCGCCGTCATCCGGTAACCATCGCTACCGCACAACAAGAGGAAGCCGTCGTCTCCATTCAGAGACCTACCTATGAACGGACGACCGGCACTATCGTAGAAACCTCCTGGGTTCGTGGCCAGCTGGCTTTCCAGGACGAAGACTTCGGCACGCTGGCAAAGGACATGGAACGCTGGTATGGAGTCACCATCCGGTTCACCGACCCCAAACAGATGACGTGGAGGTTCACCGGCACCTTTGAAAAAGAGACTATCCGGGAAGCGCTGGATGCCATGAAGCTCACGACTAACTTTAATTATACTATACAAGAAAATCAAATCGAGATCACAACAAATAAATAAAATATGTAATAGACGAAATAAAACGGGAAATGTTGGCGCATTCCCCGTAAGGCACATCGGAAACCTGGCAATGCATTGGGAAGCAATACAGGTTTCACTTTTAAGAACCTATAACGATAAAAATATGAAAAAAACTCTAACGATTGGGGATTTGCCACTCCATGCCGTTAAAAAAGCCCTTTTGATTATGAAGCTAACTGTTCTGTTGCTGCTGGTCAGTGTCCTGCAAGTATCAGCAACCGTCAATGGGCAGATGAAAGTCTCACTCAGCTTGGATCAGGTGGAGATCGGGAAGGTTCTCAGCAAGATAGAAAAGCAAACCAATTACCGCTTTCTGTATAACAATGCTTTGCAAGGGATCCAACAAAAGATAAGCATCGACGTTCGTGACGCAGGTATTAACGATGTGCTGAATACGATCTTTTCCGGAACGGATCTGACCTATAAAATGCTTGACAATAATCTGATCGTTGTGGTATCCTCGTCGCAGAAATTCCAGGATATACAGGTCACGGGCAGGGTGACCGGAGAGACTGGCGAAGCATTGACGGGCGTTTCCGTCAGATTGAAGGGCACAAGCAGGGGGACCGTTACGGATAGCGCAGGAAATTTTACGCTTACCGTTCCGGAAAACGGCACACTTATCATCTCTTATATCGGCTACCAGGATCAGCAAATAGCTGTCAGCAATCAAAATGTCCTCAATATAAAATTGATGCAGTCCACTAATGCGCTCGACCAGGTGGTTGTTGTAGGTTATGGGGCTCAAAGGAAGATCGACGTGACAGGGGCTACGGCAACGATCAAAGGCGCCGAACTGGTCAAACAGCCTGTCCTGACGGCTACACAGGCCATGCAGGGCAAAACGGCCGGTGTACAGATCATCAGCAGCGGCCAGCCCGGCTCGCAGCCCTCCGTAAGAATAAGGGGTACCGGTTCCATGCTGGGTGGAGCTGAACCGCTTTATGTAGTGGATGGCGTGCTGACAACAGATATTACCAATATCAATACGGCCGATATCGTCAACGTAGATGTGCTGAAAGACGCCTCTTCGACCGCGATATATGGCGCACGGGGCGCCAACGGTGTGATCATCATCACCACCAGACAGGGCATCACAGGAAAAACGCAGATCACCTATAACGGGAATGTTGGCTTACAAATGGCTACCCATCTGGTTAAAATGGCCGATGCTACGCAATACCTGGATTATGAACAGGCAGCCCTGGGACCTAATATTTCCGCTACCAGCATTTCGACGAACTGGTATAAGGAGATCCTCCGGACCGCCATCGAGCACAATCACAATATTTCCATCGCCGGCGCTTCGGAAAAGAATAAATACCTGTTAAGCTTTGGTTATACCGATCAACAGGGGATTGTACTCAACAATGATTTTAAACGGTTCACCGTCAGGCTGAATGACGAGATCAAGCTCGCCAATACCCTGAAGTTCGGAATATTGACATCTTATACAGCCGATATTAACCAAAACGTTAACCTAGCGACTGCCTATAATGATGCCTATCGTGCCGCCCCCATTATCGCCGGCAGAGTAAATGGCAAATACGGAAATACTTCACTGTTCCAGAATGTAGGCAATCCTATCCTCGATATCAATGATAATAACAACCGCGCAACTGACAACCGCCTCCAGGGGAATGCCTTTCTCGAATACAAGCCGGTCCCGTGGCTTACGCTGAGGAGCAGCATAGGAGCGGATTGGGAAAATTATTTTAACAGGACGTACAACTATCAATTCCTTGCAGATACCTCAACCTTTATTACGGCCGGCGGCAACCAAAGCAATGAGAACAGCACCTTGGTAAATGGAACCATCAATACCTTACATTGGGTATGGGACAATACGGCTACGTTTAACAAACATTTTGGCGAACATGGGCTAACTGTCCTGGTTGGTACTACCGCTGAATCGATAAAAGGCACATCGGCTATTGCTACCGTCGAGGGCGTCCCCGCCAACTCCAGCTTATGGTATATAGGAAATGGAAATAATGCGCTGCCTTTTTCCAATAGCGGTTCAGGTGTCCGGCAAAGCAGGAATTCGTATATAGCCCGGGTTAACTACAGCTATGCGGAAAAATATTTGCTCACGGCCAATTTCAGGGCTGACGGCAGTTCGACCTTCCCCGTGAACAACAGGTGGGGATATTTCCCTTCTGTCGGCGTGGGCTGGGTCCTCACCAATGAGGACTTTATGAGATCCCAGCAGCTATTCGACATCCTGAAAGTAAGAGGCAGCTGGGGTCAGGCCGGTAATGATGTTACGGGATCCGGTACAGAAGGGTATACACTTACGCTCCTGGAAAACCTTCCCTATTATTTCGGGAATCCTCAATCCGCTACCTCCGGCAGTGCGATCAGCCAGATAGTAGACCAAAACCTGAAATGGGAAACTTCCACCGAAACCGATGCCGCCGTGGAATTCAGTAGCCTTCATTCAAGATTGTCGGGTGAGTTTTCGTGGTACAACAAGACGGTAAAGAATGCATTGATCTATGTCCAGATCCCGTCTACGCTGGGTAGCTATAATCCAAACAATGGCGGGCAAGGGTTTGTATTGACCAATGCTGCCAATGTTCAGAATCAGGGTGTGGAGCTTGCACTAAACTGGCATGATAAGGCCACAAAAGATCTCTCCTACTCTATCGGCGGTAATATCACCTTCAACAAGAACAGCGTAACGGGATTGAATGGCGGCCAGCCTTATATCGATGGTCCGGTTGGGGCGGATCAGCCTTATGTAACCAAGACTGCCAGCGGTCATCCTATCGGTAGCTTTTATGTCCAGAAAGTGCTCGGCGTTTTTCAATCTCAGGCTGAGATCAATAGTTATACCGATAAGAACGGGAATATATTACAGCCGGGCGCACAACCAGGCGATCTCAAGTATCAGTTCAATAGCAATGGACAGCTGGACTCAGTTTTTGCCGGGTCATATCAGCCCAAAGCTTACTATGGAATTAATCTGGGCTTTAATTATAAACAGTTTGATCTTTCGGTGGGTGGATATGGCACGGAGGGGGGTAAGATCTATAACGGTAAGAAAGCATTCCGGCAGTCCCTTACGGATAATGTAGAAGAAGCGACCGCCGTCAACCGGTGGACAAATTCAAACCATAGCAACACAGAACCCAGGGCCAATGGCGGCGATCTGCCTGCTTCCACTTATTTCGTGGAGACCGGTTCCTATTTCCGGATCAATAATATCAATCTCGGGTATACCATTAAATCCGACATTATTCAAAAGACCAGGTTTTTCAGCAGCGCGAGGTTCTACCTGGCCGTGCAAAATGCGTTCACCTTTACCAAATACAGCGGATTTACGCCCGAGCTGCAACCCCTTATTTCCCCCGCAACAAAAACCCTTGGTGCGCCGCCAACGACCGGCAGCCCCACCAATGCAGGTATCGAATTGAATGCTTATCCGACGATAAGAACCTTTTCTGCCGGCGTAAATGTTGGTTTTTAACGATTGTCATTCTACTAAAGTTCTGTTCTATGAGCAATAAAATAATAAAATCAGTATACCTGATAGGTCTGATGGTGCTAATGTCCTGTCAGAAGAGCTTCCTGAATGTCCAAACCACTACACCACAACCCTCTAACGATCCTAATGTGGCAGAAGACCTGGTGACCGGTGCATACAGCAGTCTCCTCTATATCGATCCGGGCGGTGGCTGGAATTATGATACCCATGGGATCAGCTTCGTCGCTGCTACAAATATCATGTCCGACGACGCGGATAAAGGCAGCACACCCTCCGACCAGCCCGGTATCAACGATCTGGATAATTTTACAGAAAATGCCGGAAACGCCTTTGTCGCGGCACTCTGGAATGGATATTATGCAGGTATCGCCAGGACAAATAACGCCATCAATGCCCTGGCAACAGCACCGCTGGATAGCACGACGGTGAGAACGCTAAGAGGCGAAATGCGTTTTATCCGCGGATATTATTATTTCAACCTGGTACGCTTTTTTGGCGGCGTGCCCATCGTTCTATATGTCCCTAACGGACCGCAGGCAGCCAATAGCGACGCTACGCTGGTTACGAGGGCATCGGTAGCGGATGTCTACAATAAGGTGATCTTCCCTGATCTGGAGTACGCCATGGAAAATTTGCCCCTCAGGAACGCCGCCGTAGCCGGCCGGATAACTAAGGGGGCGGCCGAAACTTTGCTTGCCAAGGTTTATATGTATCAGCAGCCGGCTAACTGGAAAATGGTGGACAGCCTGTGCCAGGACGTGATCAATTCAGGTCAATACAGTCTTGTACCCGACTATTCTACGATCTGGAAGCAGGCCGGAGATAATGATGCCGAATCTATTTTCGAGATCGAAACGGCCGGATATAATAACTCCGATGGCGGGATCCCCCTTTATTCCGAGATGCAGGGACCCAGGAACGCCGGCGGCAACTGGGATAATCCCAGCTTTACCTATGACCCCACCGGCGATCTGGGATGGGGATTTTGTACCCCAACCCTAAGCCTCATCAATGCCTATGAACCCGGCGATCTGCGCAAAGCAGCTACTATCATTTTTGTCAACCAGGACAGCAGCACCACGCTTTGGGATGGCTTTGTCATTCCTTCGGGAGCCGGAGTGCAAGCCCCTTATTATAA
>DASYZH010000089.1:0-3336 GCA_035946435.1 Puia sp.
GCCACCCCAACCGCCCCAACCGCCGTAAGAGCCCGGGCCCCAGCCCCAGTCAAATCCATCGTTGAACCAGTCGTAATCATAGCCCAACCCGAAGCCCCAGCCCGTCCAGGGATTATAATCCATGCCGAAGCCCCAAGTCCAGGGTCGTGGATAAAAATAGTCTCCCATCCAGGGGTCATAGTCATAACCCGTTCCATAGACCACCGTGGGTCCATCCACATAGCTGTTGAGATACCCGGGCGTATAGCCCATATAGGCATAGTCCGGCGTGGTCTCGTAGATGTAAACGAACTTGGCGTTGTACACCGGCGAGCTGGGCGCGATACCATCTATCTGGGCAGGGCGATGGTCGCTCACTGACCAGGGTCCGGCAGGATCGGTGGCCACGAACCAGACGCCGTTGTCGACGCAATAATAACTATCGCCCTCCTGTAATACGGTCGAGCTCGTGTTGACCGCATACTGCATATCCGTGCCCGGGATCGGCTTGAATTGCGGCGCTCCATCGTATTGAACCCGGGTCGTCGCGGTCCCGCGGTCTATCTTTGCCGTTTGCGGAACCTCCGCATCCCGCACCGCCTCCCGCGCCGCCTGGGTACCGGCTACGCTTGCAAGCACATTGTCCTTGGGAGACCCCTCCGGTATCTTCGCGAAATCCGGCGGCAACGCATTGGACGGCACATAGGACCAGGTGCTGTTCTCATCGAGGGCCCTTGCCGTATACCAGCGTCCCGACAACAACACATAATATTGCTGGGTACGGGTGTCCACGAAAATGTCGTTGTCCGAGTTTTGCACATACAACAAGGAGGTGCCCTCGATAGGTACGAGGTTCGGATTCCCATTTGTCTGGATCAGCTCGGCGGGCACCGTGGTCACGACAATATCATAGACCTGGTTGTCCGGCGTTTCCGTATTGGGCATGTCGTTGTTGCGGCGTGCCGCCTTGCGGATCTTCCGAGCGATCTTTTTCAATGGATGACGGACCTTGTCCCCCGTATAGGTATAGGGTCCGGTGGCGGCCGGCGCACTATACCAATGACTACCACCATAAAGATAGAACCTGCCGTCTTTGAACCGGATGATGGTGAACGGCGTATTGACCACTACCGGGTAACCCAATTGGTCGTTGTTTTTCACCACGGGTTCGCCGTCGATACGGACCAGCATCGAGGGCTGCGTCCGGAAGATAAGCTTGGGCGGATGATTGTCGAGATCCGCCGAAAGGTCCTTCTCCTCCGTGTCTTCGTCGAGCGAAGCCAGCACTTCGTCAAGCGATTCCTGCGGAATGACTCTGGGGACATAGGTCTCCAGCGCCGTTTTGACGAGCGCCGCCTCCTTCTCCGAAGAGTCCGCCGGGAGGCGTACATGGTTCACTTTCACCGACTCGATGTTCACCTCGCGCGTATCGCGGTCCGTGGTGACCGTGGAAGTGGACCAGTAGACACCGAAGATGGGATCCTGCGATCCGGGTTCCTGGATCGAAATAGCGTTTCGGGCTTTCAGGGTATTGCCGGCAAACGCTTCGGTTTGCGGCTTGTAGATGTCGATGATGGTGCCGTCGCCGGCAGTGATGGTTTTCGGCCATTCCTGCTGCGCCTGCGCTATTGTACCCTGCGCGATAAGGGCGACTGCTACCAGGCATCCTGACCATAAATGTTGCATAATTAAAATTTAAGCGTGTTCCATTAGGTATTTCAATACGTCCTCCATGGAAAGGAAGACGTCTTTTCTCGATGAGTCCCAATGTTCCTTTGCGGACAGCTGCTCCGCGGAACCCCGGGGGAAATCCCAAAAACGCGCATCGGGGGAAGAGCAATGCAAGGTCAGCTCGTGGTTGCCCTGATCGGTAACATATCTCCTGGCGCCGCACACGGGGCAGTTAAACCCGGGATCCTGCATGATGTGACTCACATAATTCTTATGTATTGTATCCATACTTTTTTGTTGAAATTAAAAGGAAACAATAGGTATGCGTCACAACGGATCATTTCTCCGCTGCCGGTGCCATGAACAAAAAGGGCGTGTTTGCCCCAGCAAATTCAATTTTATCCATTGGTCGCGGGTACACACCGGTATTCTCCCCGCCGCGCCGGCCGGCTTCCGACAGATCTTTTTCGCGTTAATGGACACGGCATTCTGCATTGCCAGGCTATAATGCCTGGTAGCATTGTTTCTCATTTCGTCTCATTTTTAAATTAATGAAAATAGCATGACCCTGCATAGGACCATGGTCCGGCAGGCGTCAGTTAAGAGAGGGCGATGTGAAAAGGCGGAGGTCCCCTTAAAGGCGTAAGCACCGGCTTATTATCTACCGGCTTTGGAGCGATAAAAACAGGAAGGATTGTACAAACACATCTATTATGATGCAGAAAACGAAAGACCGGAGTGAGTAACCCAAAGGAGGGTTTTAGATCGAAGCGTTTGTCGAGGCTCAGTGTGTCGGTGCCGGCATCCGTGCCGGTCACGGCTCCAGAGCCGGCATGTCGCTCCAGCGAAGCCCGGTAAACAGGCATGCTGGCCGAGTAGTAGAATTTATAAGAAACCTGCGCGGTAAAAAGGATCAGCCCGATTACCGAGAAAAGGCCCTTAAAAACCATGCGTTTCCATTTATATCCCGATCGTGACATTGTTGCTTCAGGCTACTGTTGTAAGTTACAGCTTTCTTTTTGTAATTTCAGGTGCAATTTCCATACCTGTCCCCTCGCGCGCGCCTCCCTTCGCATGATGCCCGATCACTCCTTTTAATGGCATCATGATCGCCCGCGCCGACAAGCCGCGGGTAATACCACCTTCCGCCGTACGATCGGCATTCGGTTCCCGCATCCCCAATGCAAAGGTCAAACTATGGTCGGAACAGAGAGACGGACAAAAAGATACTTATACCGCCTTCTTCAGGATGAATGGAAAAAAAATCTTCGCCTATTACGATCCCGATGGCGCGTGGGAACTACCGGGGTGAGCTGGTCTCGAAAGAAATGCAATAGGCGCGGCGCGCCGTGACCTGGCATTTTATTTAAGAGGGCCGAAACGGCCCTCTTTTCTATATTTGCACTGCAAATAACGTGAACCTATGACCATTTTCGTCTTTACGCTCATCCTTTTCGGCGCTGCGTTGGTCGCCGGACTCCTGGGTTCACTCACCGGTTTGGGCGGAGGCGTCGTGATCATCCCGGTACTGACCCTGGTCTTTAAGGTCGACATCCATTATGCGATCGGAACTTCGTTGGTCAGCGTCATCGCCACCTCTTCGGGGGCAGCCGCGGCATATGTCCGCGAGGGCATCACCAATATCCGGCTGGGGATGTTCCTGGAGCTGGCTACTACGGCGGGGGC
>DASYZH010000090.1:0-12519 GCA_035946435.1 Puia sp.
TGAGATGGGATGTGGTTTCGAGATGGGCGGCGGGCAGGGTGTTCAGCGCGGTATAGTCATTGCCCTTTTCGCTGCGCCAGTAGAAGTTATCGGAGACGATGGCGCCTTTTTCGTCATCGAGCTGGAGGCGTATAAAGACCACGGGTGAAAGATCGCTATGCCGTTTGCCGTATACTTCGAATGAATACAGCGAATACCCGAAATCGGTGGCCCGATGGATACCGAGCATGCGCACATAGCGGGCAGTCACGGGCGTAACGGAAAGATGTTCGGTTCCGCCGCTGCCTTTCTCGGTTGAATAAATGTCTTTCCAGCTTTGCGCATCGTCCGACACCTGGAGCTTATAGGCTTTGGCAAATGCGGTCTCCCAATGAAGCGTCACCAGGGCGATCTCCTGTGGCGCACCGAGATCGACATAGATCCATTGCGCATCGCTATATTGGCTGCTCCAGCGGGTGCCGGGGCTGCCATCGGTAACAGCCGATGCATCGGGCGCTTCGGTGGCGCCGGAAGAGGCGAAGGCCGGGTGTTGATACGCCAGGTCACCCGAGCTGAGGTTAAGCCGGAAACAGTCGGCGGTGGTATCGGCGGGTGCGTCGACGGTAATGGTCTTGTCGTATGCGGGTGCGGGAGTACCGTCCAGGTTGTAGACCAGGGCGCGGGCTGTGAGGTGATGAAGGCCGCTGCCGGTTGCGTTGATGACCTTTACCGAATTATCTGCACAGCTCCACTGGATATGCACGGGCTCGCAGGCCTTGCGCACCCCCCAATAAGCGCCGGTAAGATCGTAATAGTAATCGTAGGTCTGCCAGACCATGGACGGGTAGGCGCTCTGGCTCATCCAGGTCATCACCCCCGACGCGTCGTCCCACATATGGTGTTGCCAGCCTTCGTAAAGGGCCTTGTTCGTTTCGATGTTCAGCAGCTGCGCCTTGCGGCAAAAGTCTTGAATATCCTGCGACGCGCCATAGCTTTGAACGATGGTCCGCGCATAGTTATCGGGACCGGCGTTGGCCGCGCTTGCGCCGAAGAAATGTTTATCCCACAGCTCGTTCCGGGGCCACCAGGCGCTGGCGGGCATGAACGCTGCGAAACTCTCGAAGGTCGGGAAGACGGCCGTGCCGATCTCGGTGCGGAAACCCCAGCCGGGGCTGCCGCCGAAACCACCGGGATATTTGGTAAAATACCAGGCCGGGCCGGCATTTGTCCAGGGGCCACTGCCGGTGAGGGCGCCGGAATGCGAGTTGGGCTGATACCAGCGATCGCCATGATCGAGGGCCCAGACGGACGCCCGGATCGAATCGTTCAAAGGGGGCAACGGCGTGCCTTCGTTATCGCCGCACCAAACGGCGATGCTGGGATGATTGCGCAGCCGCCTGATCTTTTCGTCGACATTGGTCTCAAAGGCTTTGAGGTCGGTGGGAAGGTTGGGATGCGAATTCAACCAGAAATCGTCCCACACCATAATGCCGTATTTGTCGCAGGCCTCGTAGAAGGCGTCGTCCGTCGTCGAGCCGATCCAGTTGCGGATCATGTTGTAATGCATCTCGTGATGCAGCAACACTTTGTAGTCATACTCTGCGCCGCGGCACCTGAGTAGATATTCGCTCATGCCCCAGTTGCCGCCCTTGACGAAAATACGTTTGCCGTTGACCCAGAGGTGAAAGACGTCGCCGAGGGTGTCGTAGGCGTATTGGCGGATGCCGAATTTGAAGCTCGTGGTGTCGCTCACCGGGCCCGCGACCGCGGGCGTGGCTTCGCCGGTTTGGCGGAAAGTGATCCGGCAGGTATAGAGATCCGGGTCGCCGTAGCCATTGGGCCACCAGAGCCTGGGGTTATGCACCACCAGCGCGGCGTCGTGGGCGGGGTCGAAGGTCACGGAATCGGTGGCATTCGGTGCCAGCGTGAGCTCGCGGGAAAGGGTGATGTTGCCGGGTTGGATAGTCACCGTGAGCACACCTCTTGTGGCGGCGTTGGAGCGGTTGGCGAGATCTAGTTGTAATGATAGCTGCGCCTCCTTTTCAGACGCCGATGCGGTGCGCATCCAGGGATCGATAATATTCACATCGCCCGTGGTGGTGAGATACACTTCATCGGTGATGCCGGCGAGCAGGCCGGGGACTGAAGGCATCCAGTCCCAGCCATCGGAGGAGATATAGGTCGGGCTGGCATAATTGGGGATAGGGCGGCCCGGCCAGTGTACGAGGACGGCCAGCACATTGGGACTTTTAGCGTTGACGAGATCTGTGATGTCGTAGTCGCCGCGTTGCATGAAGCCATCGAGCTCGCCGAGACGTGCGCCGTTGAGGAAGATCTCTCCTTTTCGGTTGATGCCGCGGAAATGGAGCCAGAGATGGCGGCCGGCGTGGGGTAGAGTCGCAAATTCGACGCGATACCAAAAATCTTTATCGTACTTCTTTTTGTCGACCCGATAGATATTATCGGCGTAGTTGGGGTCGGCTTCTTTGCCTGCCGCCACGAAAGAGCCGAACGTCGTACCCGGCACCACGGCATCGGTCCAGGCGTGCGTGTCGTAGCCGGGGTGCAAAAGCGAGGCGCTGTCGCGCACCTCGTCCCGGGGGCAGAGTTTCCAGTGGATCGCGGGATCCCCGGTGTTCAGCGAGAACCTGGCCGAGGCGTTTGATCGTGCGGGGCACGGGGGATGCGTGGCAGGCGGCGTCGACACGGGGCGGGGCGTTTGGGCTTTGGCGCCCAGCGAAAAGAAAGAAAAAAGCAATAACAGTCGAAACATGTCAGTGAATTGAGGTAGAAACAGAAAAAGGCTTATCGTCGGGCGCGGTGCCGCGCTGATAATTTGGTTGCGCGGACATTTCGAGATGCAGCACGCCGCCGGCGGCGATATCCTGGTACGTGATCCAATTGTGCGTATAGGGCTTGCCGTTGAGGGTCGCCGAGCTGATATAAACATTGGTCTTGCTGTTCCCGGCCGCTTCGATCACGAATTGGTGACCGTTCTCCAGCGTAATAGTGAGCTTATTGAACACGGGGCTGCCCAGCACATACTGATCGGTGCCCGGACAGACGCTATAGATACCCATCGCGCTCAGGACATACCACGACGACATCCCGCCCTGGTCCTCATCGCCGGGATAACCTTTTTCGGTGGCATTGTACAGCCTGTCCATCACCTCGCGGATATGCTGCTGGGTCTTCCAGGGCTGGCCCGCATAGCTGTAAAGATAGATCAGGTGTTGAATGGGCTGATTGCCCTGTGCATACTGCCCCATATTCGCGAGGGCCATCTCCTTCATCTCGTGGATCATGCCGCCGTACCAGCCGACGTGGATCGTGTTAGGCAGTGTGAATACCGAATCGATTTTGGCGACGAATGGTGCGTCACCGCCCATCAGCCTGATCAACCCTGCCACGTCGTGAAAGACACTCCAGTTATAGTGCCAGGCATTCCCTTCGGTATAGGGGCCGCCCCAGGCCAGCGGATCGAAGTCGGGGGTCCATGCCCCATCGATCCCGCGGCCGCGCATAAAGCCGGTGACGGTGTCGAAGACATTCCGATAATTATACATGGAGCGGGCGAAGACGTACTGATAGAAGGTGTTGCCTGTCATACGCGCCAGATTATAGGCACAAAAGTCGTCGTATGCATACTCCTGCGTTTGAGCAGTAGAGCCCTGTGACTCGGGGAAGGCTACGTAGCCGAGCTCCCAATACTCTTTCCAGCCTGCGCGACCGTTGGCGCCGCCCCAGGGGCCTTTGTTCATCGCTTCGTGGGCATAGGCTTTCAGGGCGGAGTCGGGATTGAAGGTATGGATCCCTTTGGCCCAGGCGTCGGCGAGTAAAGAAATAGCATGGTTACCCAACATCCCACCGGTCTCCGAAGGGGCGCTCCAGGCCGGCAACCACCCACACTGTTGTTGTGCGGCCAGCAGGGCCTGCATATACTGTCCCTGCATCGTGGGATGCAGGATATTGGTGAGCGGGAACTGAGAACGGAAGGTATCCCAGAAACCGTTGTCCGTATACATATAGCCGGTGTGCACCTTGCTATCATAGGGGCTGTAGTAATACGGTTTGCCGGTTTTATCGTACTCAAAGAACGTGTGCGAGAAAAGGCTCGCCCGGAAGAGGCAACTATAAAATGTGGCCTTTTGGTCTTCCGTGCCACCTTCTACGAGGACACGATGAAATAGGTTGTTCCAGGCGTCATTAGCGGCGGCGTGGATTGCGTCGAAGGATTGGTCGACCTCGGCGTGCAGGGTGATCCCGGCTTGTTCGGGGCTTATGTAGGAGGAAGCGATACGGGCCTCTACCACGGAACCTTTGGCAAATTGGACCCAGGCCCCTACCCCATTGCCGGCGTCGTCGGTCTTGCCTTTCGAGCTTTCTCCGTGTACATTCTCCCAGGTACCGTAAGACAGGAACGGCTTATCGAAAACGATGAGGAAATAGTTCCGAAAACCTTGCGGCGTCCAGCGGCCGTTGTTGACCCAGCCGGAGATGGTATGGGTGTTTGGGTCGATATGCACCGAGCTTTGCTTCGTGTAGCCATCCAATACCAGGTAGGCCGCGTGGTGTTTTGCTTTGCCGCTAAACGAGAACCGCATCGAGCAGCCGCGTTCCGTGGGCGTCATCTCCGTGCGGATGCCGTTGTCGAGCGTGACACTGTAATAGTCGGGATGACCGGTCTCGTTTTTGTGCGAGAAGGGGGTGGCGCGTTTGTCGGCGTCTGTGACAACGCTGTCGAGCACCGGCATCAGCGAGAACACGCCATAGTCGCCCACCCAGGGGCTGCACTGATGGGTCTCGCCAAAGGCGCGAATGGTTGTCGCCGAATACTGATATTTCCAGCCGTCGCCGTCCTTGCCCGTTTGCGGGCTCCAGGTATTCATCGGGAAGGGCATGGCCGTGGCGGGATAGGTGTTGCCATAGCTAAGGCCGAAATCGCTGGCTGTGCCCTGCAGCGTGTTAGCATAATGAACAAGATCCTGGGAGCGCGCGCCCCCGGCAGGGCCGGAGCCGCTTTGGGCGAAGGCGTTGTTCGCGCCAAGTGTGAGCGAGAGGAGTAGTGCCGTGCGTAGTTTCATAATCCCCAATTTTTATTGGGCCGGGGGCCCATGGTCAATTCCAGTGTACCGCCGGCCGCGATCTGCGCATGATCGATGTGGCAATACGGATAAGGCCGGCCGTTGAGGGTTGCGTTTTGAATATAAACATTCTCCGGCGAGTTGTTGTGCGCGACAATGGTAAAGATCTTGCCGCTCGCATAGGTGGAGTCCAGCCGAATCGCGATGCGGGAGAACACGGGGCTGCAGATCTCGTAGCGGGTGTCGCCGGGACACACAGGATGTATTCCGGAGGCGGCGAGCACATACCAGGCTGACATCTGCCCCACGTCTTCGTTGCCTACGAGGCCGTTCACACCGTCATGATAGGCCCGCGCACACACCTGGCGCGCCCAGTATTGTGTCAGCCAGGGAGCCCCCAGCCTGTTAAACAAAAACGGTATATGATGGACGGGTTCATTGGCTTGATTATAATAGTCATTCCACAGCATTCCTTTGGGTGTCTTCTCAAACAAATTTTGCAGATCGGCGATCACTTTCTCCCTGCCACCCATAAGCGCTACCATGCCCGGGATATCGTGCGGCACGAACCAGCCCTGCTGATAGGGGTTGCTTTCCACGGTGCCATAGAATTGTTTGAGCCGCCCTTCCGGGGGCCAGGGCTCCCAGCTGCCGTCCAGGCGGCGGGGCCGGAACCACCCTACGGCGGGGTCGAAGATATTCTTATAGCTTTCGGCGCGGGCTGCGTAGCGCGCGGAGTCTTCGGGGTGTCCCAGCGCCGCGGCCAGCCGGGAGAGACACCATTCCGAGTAGGCATTCTCGAGCGTATTGGAGATCACGAAAGGCGCCGAGCCATACGATGTCCCGGTGTGATCGTCGGGGTCGGCGATATAGCTCCAGCCGCGGTCGCCGTTACCAAACCGCTCGCAGGTATTCACGGAATATTTATAGGCTTTTGCGATATCATAATTACGGATGCCTTTGGCATAGGCGTCGGCGAGCATCACCACGGCGGGGTTGCCGATCATACAGCCGCTATAGGCATTCATGAGCTCCCAGCGTTCGAGGTATTGTTTGCCGCTCCGGTCCGCGAGGTCGACGAGGGAACAGATCATGTCGTTGACCACGCCGGGGTTAATGATCGTCTGTAACGGCATCTGGCTGCGATAGACGTCCCAGCCGCTGAAGACGGTGCGTTTCGTATAGGTTTTGCTTTGGTGGATCTGGCCGTCGCCACCGGGATAGGAGCCGTCGACATCCGTGAGGATGCGCGGGTCGAGCAGCGTATGATAGAGTGCTGTGTAGAACACGGTGCGTTCTTCCGCGGTGCCGCCTTCTATCTTCATCTTACCGAGCGCCCTGGTCCAAGCCGCCCGTGCCTGCTCATGGATGCTGTCGAAATCCCAACCGGGGATCTCGGTGTGCAGGTTATTCCGTGCGCCTTCGATGCTTACGAACGAGATGCCGGTCTTCATCGTGACCTGGCCGCCGGGGCGGACGTGGAATTCGGTGAAGAAGCCGAGGTGTTTGCCCTGGGCGTCACGATGTCCGCGGGTAACGGTTGCCGCGGCTATGCATTGCTGATACCGGGCGCTCTCCACGTCCTCGCGTTTGCGTGTCCAGCCGTCGGGGATATTCGCCGACCAGACGCCGTAGTCTTTTAACGGGATGCTGAATTCGGCGTGAAAATAAACGGTGTAGTATACATTTCCTGCGCCATCGCCCCAGCCGCCGCCTTCCGGCGTGCATTGCATCCATCCTTCGATTGTATGGTCGTCGACGACGTGTACATATTGCAACGTGCTGGTCCCCCCTACCCGCCGGGCCAGGTCGATCTGGATGCGGGATCGACCGCCTTTGCGCCAGGTAAACCGCAGCATCCCGCTATGCGGCGCGGCCGTGCATTCGGTGGTCACCTGGTATTTGGATAAGAAAACGGAGTAGTAACCCGCGCTGGCTTTTTCACTGGATTTGTCATAGGGGGAGCGATAACCTTCGGTGGGAGCGGTGACGGAGCCCGCATTGGTGTGCAATGGCCCATTGCTGGGCATCACGAGAAAATTGCCGAGGTCGCCATACCAGCCCACCCCGCTGAGCTGCGTCATCGCAAAACCTTCGATGCTGGTGTGCTCATAGCTATAGCCCGAGCCATTGTCACCGCCGGTGATGGTATTGGGACTCACCTGCACCATACCGAAGGGTGTTGCGGCGCCGGGGAAGGTCTTGCCGAGGCCATGGCTCGCGCCGGCTTCTTCTGCATTGGTGCTCGCGCCGATAAAAGGGTTTACATAGTCTACGGGTTGTTTCACCTTCCGGGCCGGCTGTGGCTGTGGTTGCGCCTGCGCCGAGAGCACTGGAAAGTACAAGAGTACGAAGGGCCAGATCCTCATGGTCAAATGTTATATAGTTTGTGGTTCATCATAATCCTACTTGTATCCCCACCTGGATAACTTTTTGGTTCAGGTACGCGTCGCCCACGGTGTTGCTCTGCACTTCGGGGTCCTGCTGATATTTCTTTTTCACGTTGCTCCAGGTCAGCAGGTTGTAGGCAGTCAGGTATATCCGCGCGCTCCGAAGCCGGAGGGGCAGGTCTTTTTTGGGGAAGTTATAGTTCAGGTCCAGGTTCTTTAAGCGGATGTAATAGGCGTTGATCCACCAATACGTGGAAGGGTATACCGCCGGGCTGTTGACCGTCGTGGGGTTGGTCGTCAGACGCGGGAACTGGGCGCTGGCGGCTGTCTCCGGCGTCCAGCGTTTCAAATGGATGGGTTGCCATTGGCTTTGGAAGGGCTCGATGGCCACGCCATACAAAAAGAAACCGTAGTCGAAGGCGCCTTGAAACAGCACGCTGAGATCGAAATTCTTATAACCGATCTTTATCGGCGTACCGATGGTCGTATTGGGTACATTGGGATTGCTGATGGCCTTTATGTCGTTTTGATCGATCACGCCGTCGCCGTTGATATCCTTGTACTTGAGATCACCCGGGTGAACCGGCGTAGCGGTATTGGGCTTGCCGACTTTGGGATCGGCAATATCGGCTGCGGAATAGTATCCCTGGAAGATATACCCGAAGGGCTGGTTGATCTGGTGGCCAGTGACGGCGAGCCAGGGATAGGCGGGGAAGGCCTCGGCTTCGTAGAGGATGCGGTTGTGGTTATGCGTGAAGACGATCCCGAGGCTATACGTCACCTGACCGATCCGATCGTGATAGTTGATCGTTTCTTCCCACCCGAGATTCTGCGTAACGCCCACGTTAGTCGGCGACACCCCGATACCGAGGATCAGCGGCACGTTGGCGGGTACGACCAGCTGGTTGTATACGTGTTCATGGAAATAGTCGGTGGTCGAGGTCAGTTTTCCTTTGAACATGTTAAAGTCGAGGCCGACATCGTATTTCCGGGACTTCTGCCAGGTGACATTGTTGTTACCGAGGGCGCCTTCCGAGATCGTCTGCCCATCCTGCTGCGACTGGCCAAAGCTATAACCGGGGCCCTGGTTGTAGGTCTGTGCATACAGGTATTGGTTGCCCAGGGCTACGTCGGAACCTACGAGGCCATAGGAGGCCCGCAGCTTGAACATGCTGATGGTATTTTCCAGCGGCACCCAGAAGTTCTCCCTGGCGATGTTCCAGCCCACACCCGCGGCGGGGAAGAAGCCAAACTGATGGCCGCCCTGGAACCGGCTCGAACCGTTGTAACCCGCGTTGAAGTCGGCCATATACTTTTGCTTGTAATCATAGCCCATCTTCAGGGAGTAACCCGTATACTTGGCGGGAACGCCGATGGGTATGGCCAGGGTCGATCCTTCGTCATCGCGGAAATTGTCCTGGTTCCACAGCAGCAGCGAGTTGATATGATGCGCGGCGTTGAAGACCCGATCGTAGTTGAAGAAAAGCTGTGCATTGACGCGTTGGTTGTCGATATCGGTCCCGGCCTGGGTCATCCAGGAGCCCAGGACGTAGCCGCCGCCGTTGGGGCCGGTGTTCAGGGTATAGGAGCTGTTATAGGGGTTGTAGTGATAGCTCGGCGGATTGTCGAAACCGCGCCAGAGCGTCAGCACGTTCTCCTGCTGGCTGGCATAGGCGAGCCGGCCGGTGAATTGCAACCCGGGCGTGATGTCGCCCAGCTTCTCGGTGAACCCGGCGAGGACGTTGAAGTCCGTACGCCGGTCACGGGTATAACCCATGGTGCTCAGGTACGCGTTGAGGGTAGGCATCTCGCTTTGGGTGTCGTAGGCATAGGCGAAGCTACCGTTTGGATTAAGAAAGGGGGCGGAAAAGGGATGATAGTCGTTGTAATTATAGATATCGTTGATGACATTTTGCCCGAAGGGCTGATTGATGTCCATGTACCGCGTCGTCGCATCCAGGCGAAGCGAGAGATTGCGGGTAGCCTGAATGTCGAGGTTGCTGCGGATGGTGTAGCGGTTATAAAAATAATTGTTGTCGACGCCATCCGTGTTAGTCGAGAAATTGCGGATCGTCCCGTTTTGGGTAAAGGCTCCGGCGTTGATAAAATATTTCACGTTGCTGGTGCCGCCGGAAATGTCGAGATCGGTATTCGCCTGCTGGGTCACGGGCCGCATAATGGCCTTGTACCAGTTCACGTCGGGGTGGCCATAGGGGTCGTTCTTCGCCTTGAATGCCGCGAGATCAGCAGGGGAGAACTGGGGGTTGAGTCCATCGTTGATAAGCGCTTCATTGGTGAGGATGGCGGCCGGATAAGCGCTCAGGAATTTAGGTGTGATCACGGGGCTTTGTTCGCCGCCTTCCACGCGGATGTCGAACTTCGGGCGGCCGCTGATACCGCGTTTGGTTGTGACAAGCATGACGCCACTGGCGCCTTTTATGCCGTAGATGGCGGTCGAGGAGGCATCCTTCAACAAGGTGATCGTCTCTATCTCCTGCACGTTGATCTGCATGAGCTGGTCATAGGTATATTCGATATCGTCTACGAGGATCAGCGGCTGGTTGGCCGCGGGGTTCAGCGACGACACGCCGCGGATATAGAAATCGGAGGCATCTCGGCCGGGTTGGCCGCTACGCTGCACGGCCACGAAACCCGCCACTTCACCGGCCAGGGCATTCTGTACGCTGGAGGTCGGCACGTCCTGGATCTCTTTGGCATTGATGGAGCTCACGGCGCCGGTCTCCGTGCCTCGTTGTTTCGTATTGCCGAAGCCCACTACGGTGGCTTCTTCCAATCCTTTCTCTTCCGGCTTCAGCAGCACACGGATCAGGGTGTGGATATCCCTGACCCTGATCTCCTGCGCGGCAAAGCTCACGTGGGTGATAATGATCGTGGATGAGGCTCCTTTGAGGGTGAGATGGAACTGGCCGTCGGCACCGGACGTGGTCGCGTTGGCAGGCATGCCTTTCTCGATGATCGTGGCCTCGGCGAGCGGGCCGGAGGCGTCGCGGACAATACCTGATACGACCCGTTTGGGTGTCTGGGCGTAGGTGGGGAGGAACAGGCCCCCTGTGACCAGGATGAGCCAGAGCAGGGTGAGATATGGTAATATTTTATGCATATAGCGAATGTTAGTTGGTTATTGCCATGGTTACCAGCCGGGGTTTTGCTTCATTTGAGGATCCTTGACGACTTCGGAATACGGGATCGGATAGAGATACATCTGCGGGTCTTTGAAGCTGGTGGTCAGCACGGGGACGCGGTTGTAGGATAAGAGCCCGTTACCCGGCTGCACGATATCCATACCCTGGAGCGGCGCGGTGTTGTATACCGACGCGGCGATCTTCCAGCGGCGGATATCCCAGTAGCGTTTTTCTTCGAAGGCCATCTCGATGCGCCGTTCATTTTGGATGGCGGCGCGCATCGTGGGCTGATCCATGTTCATCGGCAACCCGTAATAACCGTTGGCGCCGGGGAAGATGCCCGCCCGCTGCCGCAGCTGGAACAGCACGTTGTAGACCGCAGGAGACGGACCGGAGAATTCGTTGGTGGCTTCCGCGTAGTCCAGCAGGATGCCGGCATAGCGGAAATAGATGTAGTCATGGAAGGTATTGCCGAACTGCGGCGTACCCTGTACGGATTCCCAGGGGCCCATGAATTTACGCATATAGTAGCCCGTTTTTGTCTGCACTACGGAGCCGCCGGGTTTATCGAGACCGCCGTCATAGGTCTGCACCGCGCGGTTGAGCCAAAAGGAGGTGCCATTGCAGAACACGGTTGCTGTCAGCCGCGGGTCGCGATTAGTATAGGGATTATTGGGATCGTAGCCGGATCCGGAGTCGGTGATGGCATAGCCGGAATCCGTGGGAAAGGCGTCCACGAGGTTTTGCGTGGGGCTGGTATTCCCCTGCGCGCCGGCCGAGCTATAGCCGATGGGGGAATTAGACTGCTCGACACTGTTATTGACGCCATTTTGTACCCAGAAGATCGATTCGGTGTTGGCGCCCACGGGTTGGGCCTGGGTTGTGAAGACGTCTTCAAATTTGGCATCCAGGCTGTAGACGCCCAGGTTGATCACGTCCTGCGCCGCCTGGGCAGCTGTCTGCCAGCGCGTCGCATTGTAGCCCGGGTAGCCGGTAAGCGGGTCTGTGCCGTCGATATTGCCGCCATTATAGAGCGGGCTCGCCGCCAGCAAGAGGGCATCGGCCTTCAATGCCAGGGCGGCACCCCGGGTGGCGCGGCCATAGGTGGTACCCGTGATCATGGCTACTGTACGGAGGCTGTCCTTGATGTTATTGCATTCGCTTACGATATAGTTGATGCAATCGGAGAAACTGTTGCGGGGGACCTGCACGTTTTGGGTAATGGTAAACACCGTATCGCCCAATAGTGGAACGCCGCCATAACGCTTCACCAGCTCGAAATACAACCAGGCGCGCAGGAACCGGGCCTCGGACCGGTAAGCCGCGATGGCCGGCTGCCCGTTTGGTAGCTTCTCGGCGAGCGGTACCCGGTAGATATCGTTGATGAAGACATTGCAATCGCGGATGGCGGCGTAGTTCCGGGCCCACTGGTCATCGCCGTTTGGGTTGGCGGCAGAATAAGCGCCGGTAGCGATCTGCTGCACCTTGGAGATGGTGACCTGGCTGGAGACGGCGTCGTCGGAAGCGGCGTCGAGATAATCACCACCCACGCGGTTGTGCCCATTGGGCAGTGCCTGCTGATAACAGGTGCTCAGGAACTGCAGCGCCAGCGTTCCCGCGGAGTCCTTGGTGTTGAAGGCATACTCTATCGATACCTGCTGGCCCAGCGGTTGCGATTCGTATTGTTTTTGACAGGAGGCTGCTGCCGCGGCCAGGACTGTTACTATGATGAGCTTTTTCATTCACAAATCGATTTAATCGTTAGAATTTTACATTCACCCCCGCATTGAGCACGCGAGCCAGCGGATAGTTCGGCAGCGACACCTCCGGATCGATACCCCTGGTGGCGGCCCAGGTCCAGCAATTTTGCGCATTCGCAAATACCTTGATGCCACCCAATTTCGCGGCCCGCAGCCAGCGATA
>DASYZH010000091.1:0-3969 GCA_035946435.1 Puia sp.
GGGGGGAGGGGGTCGGGGGCTGGGGCGGGGGAGCCCGGGGCCGTCGCGGGGGGATGCGTGGCGGAGCCGTTTTGCGGGACGGGGCGGGTATGGCGTTTTGCGGGGTCTTTTATAAAATCGTTTGCGCTGGGGAGGATCCAGGGTTTCAGGACGTTTTCGGAGGTGGTACCTACTGCGGATTCCGCGGCGCGGGTATCGGCTACTTTGTTGTCATTGCGGTCGGTGACGCGGGGGCGCTGGTCATAGATGAGGCTGTCGGGCGTTTGTGTGTCCGTATAGCGGAAGAACCGCCAGCCATCGTCGATGCTGATACGCTGTCTAACCGGTGGTGCCTGCGCATTTGACTGTAGGGTCGCGCTTATCAGTGCAATGACGCACGGGATCGTGGCGAGACTAGTTATGCGCATCTGGTTGAAAATCGAGCGAGATGGAGTTCATGCAATATCGTTTTTTCGGTAGCCTGCTCGCGCGCGGTGGCATAGAGCGCGGGGGTGAGGATCTTTTTATGCGCGTTCTCGGATTTTAAATGTTGGGGGAGCGCGCGGGTCATGATGGCCAGTAGCAATATGGTGGATATAATGGCTGATCGCATGGTACAAAGGTACGGATCACGGGCGGAGCTCGTCAATGGTCGTCTGCGGCGCGAGGGCTTTGTGGACTTTTTGGGTTACGCGATCTTTTGGCAGCGTGAAGAACGCGGAGGATTTGATATCTTCCGACGAAGCACCGACCATGACCTTGTATGTCCCCGCTTCCGCGATCCAGGCTGAGGCATTGGTATGAAACGAGGCGAGTGCTGACGCGTCGAGCGTGAAACGGACCGTTTGCGACTCACCCGGTCGCTGCAGGCGCGTTTTGGCAAAGCCTTTTAATTCTTCTGCTGGTTTGTCGAGATTGCCGGCCGGAGCGTGAAGGTATAGCTGAACGATCTCGCGGCCTGCGACCTTGCCGGTGTTTGTGACGGTGACGGTGGCCGTCAGCTGGTTTTCGAAGATGCTTCCGCTGAGTTGTACGGGGGAGTAACGGAACTGTGTGTAACAAAGTCCGAAGCCGAAGGGGAAGGCGGGTCTGACGTGGAAGGTAGTGAAATACCTATAGCCCACATAGATGCCTTCACGGTATACCGATTCCGATGGGTTGTCGGCGGGGGTGCCGGGGAAATCCTTTGCCGAGGGTTCGTCTTCGTATTTTATGGGAAAAGAGACTGCCAGCTTGCCGGAGGGGTTGACGGCGCCGGACAGTACATCGGCCACCGCATTGCCGGCCTGTTCACCCGGCTGCCAGGCGAGCAGGATAGCGTCCGCCTTGTCTTTCCAGGAGGCGATCTCGACCTGACCGCCGATGTTGAGGACGATGATCAATTTTTTCTTTTGGGCATGACAGGCTTTGGCGATTTTGCTGATAAGGGTTTGCTCCGTCTCGGAGAGGTTGAAATCGCCGGTGACGCTTCTATCCGCGCCTTCGCCGGCATTGCGGCCGAGGGTATAGATCACTTCGTCGGCGCCATTTATGGCGGTTTCAATTGCGTTGTCGGCGGGCACATACTCCGGCGCCATCCGGGGTTTGCCGAGGGTCAGGGGCGCTTTCTTTGGGTGGGCGGCCTCGTCCTCCTGAATATATTGCCGGTATTGTCCGGCTAGCTGTGCGACGACCTTGAAGCCGGCGTTTTCCAGGCCTTTTTCGATGGAGATCGTATAACCCGAATGTACTTCGCCGCTGCCGGTGCCGCCCATGATGGTTGCATAGGAGGCATTACCGAAGAGCGCGAGGGTCCTGGCTTTTTGCAGTGGCAGGGTGGCGTGGTTGTTTTGAAGCAGGATCATTCCTTCGGCGGCGGCCTTGCGGGCAATCACGGCGTGGGCCTTGAGGTCCGGGTGATTGGAGAAGGCGTAATGGTGAAAGGACGGCGTTCTTACGATGACGTTGAGGATCTTTTCGACGTTGCGGTCGAGGTCCGCGCTGTCGAGTGAGCCGTTCTTTATGGCGGTGAGGATCGCATCCAGCTGGTTTTGGCCGCCGGGCATGAGCAGATCGTTGCCGGCGTGGACCTGAGCGGCCCGGTTGTGTCCCCCGAACCAGTCGGTCATTACAAATCCTTTAAAGCCCCATTCGTCGCGGAGGATGGTAGTGAGGAGGTCGGCGCTTTCGGAGGTGTACGTTCCGTTAATCTTGTTGTAAGAGCTCATCACTGTCCACGGCTGGGCGAGTTTTATGGCGATTTCAAATCCACGCAGATAGATCTCCCGGAGGGCGCGTTCGCTGATGATGGCGTTGACGCTCCCGCGATTGCTCTCCTGGTTGTTGGCGGCGAAATGTTTGATGGAGGTGCCGACACCCTGCGACTGGATGCCGTTCACCATGGAGGCGGCCATGAGGCCGGAGACCAGCGGGTCTTCCGAATAATATTCAAAGTTTCTGCCGTTTAGCGGATTGCGTTGGATGTTCATGCCGGGTCCGAGGATGAAGTCGACGCCATAGTCCCTGATCTCGTCACCGAAGGCCGTGCCGACGCTTTTTACCAGGGCCGTATCCCAGGACGAAGCCAGCAGGGTGCCTACGGGCCAGGCGGTGGCGTAGTAGGTTTTGGAACTGTCCTTGCCGCGGATGGGGTCGATGCGTACGCCGGCGGGGCCATCTGCGTAGACGGTAGCCGGGATGCCCAGGCGGGTGATGTTCATGGTATTGCCTGCGGCGCCGGGAACGCGGCCGTCTGCCTCGCCGATGATGGGCCCTCTGCCGGCGAAACGCATGCCGGTGCCGACGACCAGCCGGACCTTCTCTTCCAGTGTCATGGCTTTGACGACGGCGTGGATGGGGGCTTTGCCTAGTTGGGGCGGGGCTATTGTGATCCCGGTCGGCACGGTCTGCGCGTGCGCGATGGTGGTCGTGGCCGCGGCGCAGGCGGCGGCGAGGTAATGCAGGAATTTCATTTGGCTATTGTTTTACACGGACACCTTTGGCGTCGAACATGCCCATGAGGCTGCCTTTTACGCTGTCGACGGGAGCGGGAGAGAGCGTGATATTGACGTCGTAGCCCTGGGTGGTGAAATAGAGGGTGACGTCCTTGTCTTTTTCGTCAACCTGGGTTAGCTTCGTCATCTCCTTATCGGTGGAGTCATTGACGGTACCCGTGAGCTTACTGTCTTTGCGTTCGAGGAGGAAGAACATCGAGGCGTCGCCGTTGGGCGTACCATAAACGGTGACCTTCCATTTTCCCGGGAAATAATCGGTGGTGGATTGGGCATTGACCCTGGGACATAGGAAGAAGGCGAGTAGGATGGCGGCGGCAATCGAGCATTTTTTCATATTATTCCGTATTTTTAACGGATTGAAGATATTATGAACTTTTCAGATGACCAAACTTTATTCCTGCATGGCGACGATTATCTGCGGAATGTGGGGGTAGACAATGTGATCTTTGGCTATCACGACAAGGAGCTGAAGGTGTTGCTGCAGCGGCCTTTTGTGTTCGAGAAATGGACGGTTACGGGTGGTTATATCCGGAAGACGGAGACGATCGACGAAGCGGCGGCCAGCATTGCCTTTTCGCGGACGGGGCTGAAGCATCTTTTTCTACAGCAGTTCCGTGCTTTCGGGACGCCGACCCGGGCCATCGACAAGGGTTTTACGCCGGAGCGTATCCGGGAGGCCACGGGGTTCGAGCTGCCTGCCAATCATTGGATCTTCGATTATTTTGTAGCCCTGGGGTTTTATACGCTCACGGAATTTTCGAAGGTGAAGCCGACGAAGGGGGCTTATGATGCCGACTGTGCGTGGTGGCCGGTGAGCGAGCTGCCGCCGTTGTTATTCGATCACCGGCATATTATCCAGACCGCGCTGGAGGCATTGCGGCTGCACATGGCGCATTTTCCAATAGGGTATGAGCTGCTGGAGGAGAAGTTCACGTTGCCGGAGATCCATAGCCTGTACGAGACGATACTCGGGAGGCCTTTGGACGACCGGAATTTT
>DASYZH010000092.1:0-13210 GCA_035946435.1 Puia sp.
CTGAACCAGTCAAAGCTTGCCGTGAGTTTATTGTTGAGAACCGAAGCATCGAAACCAACGTTATCGCTGATATTCGCTTCCCACCTCACCGATGGATTTCCTAATTGATACGGATAATACCCGGCCAGCGACGTCAGATTCGTGCCACCCAGATCATAATCCCCGAAACCACCCGACGCCAGCGTAGCCAGATAAAGACCGGTACCGATCGCATTATTCCCGGTCGAGCCATAGGATCCCCGCAGCTTCAGATCATTCAGCCAGCCCACATTACGCAGGAAATTCTCTTCCGAGATCCGCCATCCCGCACTCACCGCGCCAAAATTTCCATACAATTTCTCCGGTCCGAATTTCGACGACCCATCCCGCCGGTAGGTCCCCGTCAACAGGTACCGGTCCATCAGCGAATACGTAAAGTTTCCAAAATAGCTCACATTCGCTTCCCCATCACCACCACCTCCCACCGTCGGCACATAGGCGTTTCCGGTGCCCGTATTCCCATTGCTGAGATATTGCGTATTGGACGAGGGGAAACCGATATTTCCCGTTGTACCGCTATACGAACGCTCGGTAAATCGCCGCGCCTCATACCCCGCAAAGACGGTAAACTTGTGAATGTCCTTGAACGTGAACGAATAGGCCAGCTTGTTCAGCCAGCGCCAATCCGTGGAATAACTCCCCCCCTCCGTAAAAATATTCGTCGGCGCCGGGATCGGCTCCTGGTATTCTATAGGGGTATAGCTATGAAATTCATTCGGGAAGAATTGAAAACCGATCTGGTTCGTGTAGATCAGGCCTTTGATCGGCTCCGCCTCCGCATAAGCCGTCCCGAGGATCGCCTGATTATAATTGTTTGATCCCCTTGAAAGTACCTGAGCGGTATACGGATTACCCGTGTTGCCCAGTACCAGGGCCTTGTTCGTCCCAGCGAGGTTACCCTGGATATCGTATTTCGGCAGGAGCGGGCTCAACATATACAATTCGGCGATCACATTGGTGGCGTTCCGCGTCACCGTGCTCTGTGTAGTATAGGAGATATCGAGATTCTCACCGATCCTGAGCCAGGGCTTGACCTTGAACTGCGTATTAACCCGCAGCGACAACCGCTGAAAATAAGAATTCAGCATTGTTCCCTGATCATCCATATAGCCCATACCTATTGCATAATTGCTCCGGTCCGTGGCACCGCTGATCGTGACCTGGTGATTCTGCGTCAAAGCGCTCCGGAACACCGCCTTCCACCAATCCGTACCGGCCTGGTTGGCCTTGAGTATCCGGTAATTCTGGTAGTTATACAACGATGGATCGGCTTGCGGATCGCCGCTCTTCACACCTAGATTATTGGTGCCGGAACCCTCGACGATATAGTCCGGCAAAGCTACCTGTCCTCCCGTGGTGTCGAACATGCTCTGATAGCCAAACGCCATCCCGGCATTCTGAAAGCTCTGATATAAGGCATTGGCCTGTTGCTGCGGTGTGATGGTGGAAGGCAGATGCCGTGGCGTCTGCACGCCCACATAACTATTGTAATCAAAACGCGGCGTTCCCAATCTCCCCGTTTTGGTCGTGATGACGATAACGCCGTTGCTCCCTTCCGATCCATACAAGGCGATGAGCGAAGGGTCCTTCAACACCGTGATGCTTTCGATCTCACCCGGATCGAGGAGGTTCGAAATATTCACGCTACCGCTGGCCGTACCCATCCTGATCTGCACCCCGTCGATCACAAACAGCGGGTCATTGTTCCCTAAGGTTCCTACGCCCCTGATACGGATGGTCTGGCTGTTCCCGGGACCACCCTGGCCGTCAACCGTCACGCCGGCCACCCGTCCTTCCAGCACTCCTTCCACCGTTGTCACCGGTGTCTGCTCGACGACCGCCGCCGATACCGTAGAAGCCGCCCCCGTCACATCCCGCTTGCTCTGCCGCGAATAGCCGGTGACGATCACCTCATTCATCGCATTCCCCCCGGCCTTGAGCTGAAAATTCAATTCCAGGGTCTCGTTATCATGTACCGTGATCTCCCGCTCGATAGTCTGAAAACCGATAGCCGAGACTTGTAACTTGTATTTTCCGGGTTTGACACCCGCAATGGTATATTCGCCCATCAACCCGGCAGATGCCCCTTTGTCGGCACCTTCCAGCATAACGGAAGCGCCCACAACCGCCTCGTTCTTGTCATTGGTAACGGTTCCCTTGATGGTCCCCTCATTCACCAGCTCGGCGACCTCCTGCGAGTCGTCCGGCCCCCGGCTTCCCGTCGCATCCTCCCGGCGGTATACCACGATCTTGTTACTCACAAGCCGGTACAACAGCGGCGTGTTCGCCAGCAAAAGCTCCAACGCCTTCTCCACCGTATAATTCCCACGGGATAACGTGACATTCTGATAATTGTCAACGAGCTTCCGGTTATAGGCAAACCGGAAGACACTCTGCTGTTCGATCTTTGTAAACGCATTTCGCAAGGGTTCGTTCCTGAGTTCCAGCGAGACTCGCACATCGCTGAGTTCCTGACTCTCACCGGTGTTGGCCATCAGCAATTGCAACCCCGTACAGCCCAAAGCGACAATCAAGCAAGTTAGCTTCATAATCCAGCCTTTTGGACATAAAAATTCCATAGTTTTGGCAAGTTTTAGATAGTTACCCAATAATTGTTTGAAACATCGGCATCCCGGCTCCACCCGGGATGCTTTGTTTAATTACAGCCTCTACCATCGATGGCGACATCCTTGTCGCGGATTGTATAACTCATTTGGTTGACCGCGCATAGAACCGTAAGGATCTCCTGCAACTGATCCTCGCGATAAAAACTGGCCGTCACCCGGCAATCTTTCAACGCCGGATTGACGAAATGCACCGTTACCCCAAATGAGTCCCCGATCCGCCGGGCTGCCTCCTCCATGGTGATATCATCAAAGCTGACCTCCGATGGCCTCCACGCCACCAGCGGCCGCACATCTACTTTTTGCTGTACAACGGTCTCCGAAGCCACATCATACCGGATCTGCTCGTCCGCGACCAGCATCCCCACGGACGCCCGCTCGTTCATCACTTGCACCCTCCCGCTCGTGACCGTGATCGAGATCGCCTTATCCTCCGGATATGCCCGGATATTGAACGTAGTCCCCAGGACCCGCGTGCTGAGCTTCCCCGTGTGTACCACAAAGGGCCGCCCGGCCAGATGCGTAATATTGAAATACGCCTCGCCCGACAACACCACTTCCCGCGAAGTGTCGCCAAACACCCGCGGATAATCCAGCCGGCTGTTCTTGTTCAATAAGACCATGCTGCCATCCGGTAGATGAATCACCCGCTTCTCGGCCGTCGACATCGTTGATTGGGCCGTCGTTCCGCTATCCCGTACCGCCGCGGCCACCACAGGGACGGCAATCGTTGGCCGCCCCCCCTCCTCCCGGCGCATGCCCCAAAGCACGACCCCGGCCACAACGATGACCACGCTCGCCGCCGCCGCAACCCGCCACCAGCCGCCCGACTTCCGCCTATGTAGTATAAAAAGATCATCCTCGACCTGGCTGATCCGCGCATACATCCGTCCCCAGTCCACTGGATATTCCGCCTTGCTGGCTTTCAGGTCCGCCCAAACCCGCAACATCGGCTCCGTAAGGGCCTCCGCCGCATCAGCCTGCTCCAGCAGGACAATGAGCTCCGCAACTTCCTCCGGCGCGCAACGGCGCTGGAGATAACGGTCAAAAAGTTCGAGTAAACGGGAAGAATCTGGCATATAAGCCAGACACATGGGAAAAAGAAAAGGACTAATGCAGGAAAAAATTTTTTATCACCGCCAGAACGACGACCAGCACCGACCCATGCTCGACAAAATAATGTCTTATAAACCGCAACGCTTCAACGAGATGGTTTTTAACAGTATTCCTCGACAATTGCAGCTGCCGTGCGATCTCTTCGTGATTCAATCCCCGCTGCCTGCTTAGCTGAAACACCAGCCGCCGCTGCGGCGACAACAGCGCCAGCGCATCCTGCAAGAGCCGGTCGTATTCATTCACCAGCGCCCGCTCCTCGACATTATTGGTGAGCTCCGCCGGGGAAGCCCGCTCCTGCAGCTCCTTGAGCAACCGCACATCGTAAGCGGCCTTCCGTAAATGATTCAACGTCTTATTCCGCGCAATGGTAAAGATATACCCGTCCAGGTTCCCGACCTGGTGCAGGATTTCCCTGCAAAGCCAAAGTTTGATGAAGATCTCCTGGGTGATCTCCTCCGCAGGATAATGGGAGTGGGTGATGGCCAGCACATAACCGTACAGCCGGTTCTTATAGTTGTCAAACAGACACTTAAACCAATCATCATTAGAGTAATCATCGAACAAAGGGTTCTCCGGAGCAGTCATGGCAGCGATGTTTACAGCAATCGTGCCTTAAAAGTAATCATTTTATCGTAACCACCACTTTTCCCCGCGTCTTCCCCGAAGCGACCTGCTCAAACGCTTCCTTCATCTTCTCGAAGGGCAATAGCACGGAGACTTCCGGCTTTAACGCCCCCTCTTCCAGCAATGACGCCAGGTTCTGCATGTCCTCGCCACTGGATTGCACCAGCATTCGGATCCCCTTCATGCCTTTGGCCTTCGCCTTCTCCTCTACCTGGTCATTCGCGCCTGAATTGATACTGATGATCGTTCCTCCCTTTTTCAACACCTGCAGGCTCCGGTCGATATTCTCCCCACCAATGGGGTCCAAAACAAAATCCATATCCTTGGCCAGCTCCTCGTATTTGTCCGTTTTATAATCGATATGTACATCGGCGCCAAGACCCAGGATAAAATCCCTGTTGGCCGCCGAAGCCGTTCCTACCACATAGGCGCCTGCATGCTTCGCGATCTGCACGGCAAAATGCCCTACTCCGCCGGCCGCAGCATGCACCAGCACCCGCTGGCCCGCCCGCACCCGGCTATGATCGGAAAATGCCTGCCATGCCGTCAACGCCGCGAGCGTCGTCGCAGCAGCAGCCGGAAAGCTAATATTGGCAGGTTTCTCCGCCAGCTGATCCGCCGGCGCCGCTACATACTCCGCATATACCTTACCCTGCCCGGGAAAATTCACCATCCCGAATACCTCATCACCTGCTTCAAAAAGCGGCGACCTCGATTCCTTTACGACCCCAGCCATATCCCAACCGAGGATCTTCGGATCGGCATCCTTGAATGAACCCGCTGCTCCCTTGCCTAATGATGTCTTTACATCTACCGGATTAATGCTGATAGCCTTGACCTGTACCAACACCTCTCCGTCATTAATTCCAGGCACCGGTAATTCCACTTCCTGTAATTGATCGGCGCCGCTAAAATCCTTTAGAATGATTGCTTTCATATTTTACAAATCTAAAGCGTTGGCCCCTGATTATAAACTTATTCCGCACAGTAATTGTATCAAAACCGGACAAGAAAAGCAGACCTCATATATAAGCTCTTGATCCTCCGCCAACTGCCTTCCGGCACCCGATTTGAAATAAAAAAAATTCTACTTTTTAATTTATTCACATGAAGGGAAATAGCTCTCCAAACAGCTTTCTCCGGCTGAACCGGATCACCGGCTGGATCGTCGGCCTCTTTGCCTGCACCGTCTATATCCTGACCATGGAGCCCACCGGCAGTTTCTGGGACTGCGGCGAATTCGTCTCCAGCTGTTATAAGCTCCAGATCCCCCATCCTCCCGGGGCACCCCTCTTCATCTTGCTCGGCCGTTTCTTCATCGTCCTTTTTGGCGATAGCCCACACACCGCCGCCCGGGGCGTGAATTTCATGAGCGCGATCGCCAGCGGCCTCTCCATCCTCTTTCTGTTCTGGACCATCACCCATTTTGCGCGCAAGATCACCGCCAATACCTTTACCATCCTCGCCACCGGCGTCATCGGTGCCCTCGCATATACCTTCTGCGACTCCTTTTGGTATAGCGCCGTCGAGGGCGAAGTCTATGCGACCTCCGCTTTCTTCACCGCCATCGTCTTCTGGGCCATCCTCAAATGGGAAGAGCAAGCCGATAAACCTCACGCGGACCGCTGGCTCATCTTCATCTTTTACATGATGGGCCTGTCTATCGGTGTGCACCTCCTCAACCTGCTGACCATCCCAGCCATCGTGATGGTCTATTATTTTAAACGCTATAAGCCTACCCGGCCCGGCACCTTCCTCGCTTTCCTCGCCGGCTGCGCGCTCACCGGCATCGTCCAGGTCGTCGTGATCCAATATACCATCAAGGGCGCCGGCGCCTTCGATGTCTTTTTCGTGAATAGCCTCAACCTTCCCTTCTTCTCCGGCTTCGCTTCCTTCTTCGTCCTCCTGGCCATCGCTCTCATCCTCGGCATCCGCTATGCCATAAAAAAGAATTATCACCTTCTCAAGATCGGCCTGTGGAGCGCCTCCTTCATGCTGCTGGGCTACTCTACTTATTTCACCACCATGATCCGCAGCAATGCCGACCCCGGCGTGGACATGTTTAACGTAGACAATCCCGTTAGCCTCGTAGGCTACCTCAGCCGCGAACAATATAGCGACTGGCCCATCGTCTATGGCCCCGATTTCACCGACCCCGCGCCTACCGTCGAAGCCGGCGACAGCTATGTCAAAGGCCCGGACGAATATGAGATAGCCGGGAAAAAATATGCGCAGGACTGGGCCCATACCCCCTCTTCGCATTTCTTCCCCCGCATGTACAACCCCTCCAACCTCCGCAGCGAGGTCGATACCTATAAACGTTTCTCCGGCATGGACCCCGATGCCCAGCCCACCATGGCCGACAACATCAAATACTTCCTCCGGTACCAAACGGGCTGGATGTACCTCCGGTACTTCATGTGGAACTTCGCCGGTAAACAAAACGATCTCCAGGGCTTCGGCAATCCCAGGGACAGCAACTGGGTCAGCGGCATCTCCGCCCTCGACAACCTCCTCTACGGCGACCAGAGCAAGCTCCCCGACACCGCACATAAGAACAATAAAGCCTATAACCGGCTCTACCTGCTGCCCCTGCTCCTGGGTCTGCTGGGTCTGATCTTACAATACCGCCGCAATCGCCGCGACACCCTCGTCACCGGCCTGCTGTTCTTCTTCACCGGCTTTGCCATCGTGATCTATCTCAACCAGGCCGGCCTCCAGCCTCGCGAACGCGACTATGCCTTCGCCGGCTCTTTCTACGTGTTCGCCATCTGGATCGGCCTCGGAGTGATCGGCGTACAAGAGTTCCTGCAACATAATCTTCCCCGGCTACTGCCCAGGTTCTTTCCCGTCGGACCGCCTGCGCCCTCCCCGTCGGATCACTTCCGTCCCTCCGTCGCCGGCATCGCCGCCGCCACCCTCTGCCTCCTCGCCGTCCCCGTCCTCATGGGCACCCAGGAATGGGACGACCACGACCGCAGCAAAAAGACCCTCGCCCGCGACCTCGCCGTCGACTACCTCGAATCCTGCCCGAAGAACGCCATCCTCTTCTCCTTCGAAGACAACGATACCTATCCCATTTGGTACGCCCAGGAAGTAGAAGGCATCCGCCCCGACGTCCGCGTCATCATCAATACCCTCTCAGGGACGGATTGGCTCATCAACCAGCTCCGCTATAAGATCAACGACGCACCGCCCATCGACGTCCTCTTTACCAAAGACCAGATCATGGGCGATAAAAAAGAGGTCGTCTACTTTACCGACAAGCTCCCCGGCTGGAGCAAGGACAAATACTACGATCTCTACGATACCTTCAAGACCGTCCTGGCTAACGACGATCCCCGTTTTATGACGGAGACCGAAGGCGGCACCCCGCTCAACCTCCTCCCCACCCGGAAATTCTCCGTGCCCGTGAACGCCCCCACCGTGCTGGCTAACGGTACCGTACACTCCGGCGAGAAGATAGTTCCCGAACTGGACCTGGATATCAACCCGCAAAAGAATTACCTGGAAAAGAACGAGCTGACCATGCTCGCCATCATCGCCGCCAACCGGTGGAAAAGGCCCATTTGTTTTACCAACCCCAACGACCCCTCGGCACTGGGGCTTGGAAAATATATCCGCAGCCGCGGCATGTCCTATCAGCTGGTACCGGTACCAGATACCCGCGTCGACCTCGACGTCGCCTATAGAACCGTGATGCAAAAATTCCAATACGGTCACGCCGGCACCCCCGGAGTATATTTCGATGGCGACAACCGCCGCTACCTCAATTCCATCAAAATGGCACATGCCGAGATCGCCCAGGCGCTTATCGACGCCGGCCGCAAAGAAGATGCCCGCCGCATCCTCGAACATTATGATCAAAATGTAAACCCCGGCAACTTTCCCTACGGCTTCACCTCCTACTTCGGCAATATGGAGGACCGCGCCTCGCTGTGGTTCCTCGACGACTGCTATGCCGCCGGCGACCTCACCCTCGCCGCCAGGGTCGAAGCCTCATTGACAAAGGACCTCCAACAACAAATGCGGTACTATCAATCGCTGGGCGATGGCGGCAGCATGACGGACGAACAGCTGGCCATCAATGCCCGGCAGGCCTCGCAAGGGAAACCCAATACCCTCTCGGACCGGCAGTTAAACTTCGCTTCGGACATCCTCTCGACCTACCAGATCTTAATGCAGATCTCTACTCTCCGGCCTTCAAGCCGGGGATCCGCCCCTTCACCAATTTGATCTGACCATTGTGATTGCCCTCATGCTCACAAACATGAAACAATTTGCAATAGTTATTGGTCGGACCCCAGGGCCATTTTTGATCTACAGTCATCAGCCACTGATCATCCCGCTTCCGGAATTCCGCCAGCGTGCTTTCCCTGGTCTCCGTAAGCAGGTTGAGATAGTAATCCAGGTTATTGCCCTTGATGGCCTGACGCGCGGGCTCGCCTAGTGCCATGGCAACCCCCCACTTCTGCTGCACGCTGCTATCCCATTTTCCCCACTCGACCCCCTTGAAGACATGCTCATGGTACAAGGCATCGGTGGCGGCCAAATGATTGAGCATCGCCCCGATCCGGTTAGCCTTGTCGTCGAGTAATAAATCCAGCTGTTCCGTCGTCAAGCCCTTCACCGACGCCAACACCTGCCAACGCATAAAATTCATCATCGAAACAAGCGTTCCGATCTGCGGGCTATATCCCTCCTTCGGCCCGATGATCGTCAGATCCCTATCCGGATCGGTGACGACAGCCACATCCGTGGCGGCAAATCCGGCCGACGGCAACAACGAAACTCCAGCCACTCCGACGCCAAGGGCAGCCATACGCTTAAAAAAACTCCGGCGCCCCTTTGTAATTGGTGTATTCATACGTTACAATTTTTCGCTCCCCTTGATCAACCCCGCCACGTACGCGTTAAACCCCGTCTCATCGACGCCAACAACCCGCTTCAACGCGGCAAAATAATTGGCGTCGCCTACTTGCTTCGGCCCACAGGTAACCAGCGGAAACGCGGCGTCAAACCCGATCCGCTGCACGATCAGGGCATTGATAACATACGATATTTTAAGATTATGCGCCTCAACCACATAGTCGACCCCGCTCTTGTACAACGCCAGCCAATCGGCATCGGGATGCGCCGCCGCATAATCCTTGAATCGACCCAACACATCCTTCCAGGTGCTGGCTGCAGGACTATGCCTACCGGACCCCGGTCAGCTGGTGGGTCTTCGCCCTGGCCGGTATCGCCGCCCTCGTCATCGCATCGCTGACCATCAGCCTCCGCGTCATCCGCGCCGCCCGCGTCAACCCCATCGAAAACCTGCGCAATGAATAGCACCCCCTATCTGATCAACACCACCGCACCCTGTTTCTCCCCCACCGCCCTGGTCACCGGGTCATTGTACTCGACAAACCAAACATACGTGCCGGCCGGCTGCGGATGCCCACGAGATGTTCCATCCCACCCCTGCCCCACATTCGTCGTATAAAAGACCATCTCCCCCTGCCGGTTGTAAACGGCAAATTGCCGTATGACCACAGGTATACTGGGGGGCACCCGGAATATATCGTTATGACCATCTCCATTAGGTGTGAACGCCGCCGGCATCCGCACATCATAGAACACCTCGACATCCTCGGTAGCGGAAGCCTTGCACCCATCCGTAGTGACGACCTGCAAGGTATAGGCCGTCGTACCCACGGGCTTGACCACCGGCGTCATACTGCCGGCATCTTCGATTCCCGTCGCCGGCGTCCAGCTAAAACTGGCAATATTGCCCGTTACCGCAGGCAACAGCTGCACACTGCTTCCCCCGGCGATCACGATCCCCGTGTCCATACTGATCACCGGCAGGGCATAGATCGTCATCGCCACCCCCTGCGGGTCGTTTACCGGCAAGCTGCACACAAGATCGGCCGTCATTGAAACATTGACGACATCTCCATTCCGCAATCCCGCACCTTCGAATACCGCGGAATCACCCCCGGCATTGACGCCATTGACCTGCCACTGATAATGCGGATCGATCCCTCCATTGCCCGCCGTAGCCGTAAAGACCACGACACTATCCGCACAGATCTGCGTGGCCGAAGCCGCGATACTAACAGCCGTCACCGGTATGGGAATGATCGGAACGACGATCGCATTCGACGTCGCATTGCCATTGCCCACCAGGCAGGCCGCATCACTTTGCATAGTGGCGGTGATCACCTGGCCATTTTGCAGCGTGGAGGACGTCAGGGGCGGCAACCCACCACCATTGGAAGAATTGACTACCGCCCCGTCGACCAGCCACTGATAAAAAGGACCCGTCCCCGGATCGGTAACCGTAGCGTTTATCGTCACCGGCGACCCGGCACAATTGGTGTCGGAGGCGAGTGCAATAGAAATCGCCGGGTTGGGTGTCGGGATCACATTCACCTCTATCGGCTGCGAAGCCACTTCACAGGTGGTGATGCCCAGATTGCCCGACTGGGCGGACGTCAGCCGGTAGAGATACATACCTCCTGCCGATGGGGTCCGTGAAAGTTCGGTCGACGTCTGATTAGGAATATCGGTCCATGTCTTCCCCGTGTCCACGCTCTCCTGCCACTGTACACTCTGCGATGGGTAACAGCTCTCTACCGTGGCATCGATATCCAGCGTGGGCTGCGCATTGATACAAAGACTCAGGGTATCGGTGGGAAACCCGATCACCGCACTTGAAATGGAAGAACCCGCGGGCCGGAACGTGATATCGTCAAGCGCCAGATCATTGCCATCGCCCCCCGGCGCGTTATTAGTCATCCGCAGAACGACACTACTGACGCCCGGCGGCGTATTGAAATAAAAGGCATATTGGTTCCAGGTAGGCGAGCCCGTCTCCGGGATATCCCCGGTTTCATACGTCTGCAGTACCGTGCCATCCGTTTTTTCGATCCGGAACGTAATATTCGGCAGGATCTGGCCCGGTATATTGTCCACATTCAGGACCCAGGCCCCAAATTGATAGCTGGTATTGCCGCATAACCCGCTCACCGTCTGAACATAGAAATCACTTGGCTGAAAGGAAGCATTGATCAACATAAAATATCCGTTGGCATCACCGGTATGGTCATGCGCAACGGTATGCCAGGCACAACCACTCGTGGAATTAATGATGGTGTAATAGCCGTCCTGCGGACAATCCGCGTCATGATAGGTGAGATTGGTGATCCCTGCCGCCAACGGTGGCCCGATTCCCGAACCTTGCCCAAAGGTAATATACGCAATAGGATCACCCAACCCGCCGGTACAGGTCTGTGCCGCCGCTCTCAACCCGGTCAACAGGCATATGATAAGCAAACAATTTCGCATGGCAATTAAAAGACACCCGCGGTGCCAAATTATACCCTTCCGACCGCGAAGCGCCCCATCCGGCTGCCCGGACCTATTCCGCAATCCCCGTGGTATTTGCCGGCCGTTCATAGTTCCATTCGCTGCGGTCCAAAGCCCGCTTCCCGGGATAGAACTCGTTAAGCGTATTCCCCTCGTACAGCCGCCCATTCTTCATCACGTAAGCCACGGAATTGGTGTTACGGATATTTTCCAGCGGATTCTTGTCCAGGATCACCAGATCGGCCAGTTTCCCTTCCTTCAGGCTTCCCAGGTCCTGATCCAGCCCCAACCCCGTGGCACCCAGGATCGTAGCCGTACGCAGAACATCCATCGGCTTCATGCCCCCCGAACCCATGGCCCACATCTCCCAATGATAGCCGATACCATTGAACTCTCCATGGCTGCCGATCCCGGCCAAAGCACCCGCCTCCACCATCGCTTTCATCGTCTTGGCATGCTTCGGGAAGACCTGCTCCTCCGGCATAAACCAACCTTCCTTATCCCGCCGCGTCTTGGCAGCCAGCTCTTCATAAGGCATAAAATAATTCAGCTTGGGATCATGATACGGATTCTCCGTTTCCCACCAGTAATTTTCGGCAAAAGGTCCGCCATAAGCCACAATAAGCGTGGGCGTCACACACATCTGCGAGACGGCGATGGTCTTGATCAGATCATAATACAGCGGATAGATGGGAATAGCATGCTCATGCCCCGGATACCCGTCCAGCAGATTGCAGAGATTCAACTTCGTATTCAAACCGCCTTCGGTGGTCGGCATCAGCTGCTGATTACGGGCCGCCATGATGATCCATTCCCGCTGCTGCCGGTTGCCGGTGAGATACATCTTGATATAATGCGTATTGTAGTACTTGCTGTATTGACGCAGGATATCTTCCGCCTGCGCGGAGTCTTTGACGTTATAATCCCAGAAACCCACCCCCGGACCTGTACTGTAGATCCTCGGCCCGAATACCGCGCCGGCATCGACCTCATCCCGGTAGGTCATTATATCCGTGGTGGCCGTCTGCGGGTCCCGCGTCGTGGTGACGCCATAGGCCAGATTGATGGCGTATTTCCATACCTGGTTCTTATGCACGCCCCATTGCGGCCACATATGCGCATGCGTATCCACAAACCCGGGGACAATGGTCTTCCCGCTTACATCGATCACCCTGGCATCCGCCGGCACACTCAGACTGCCCGAAGCCCCCAGGGCCTTGATCCTGTTATTTTCAATGATCATATCTCCATTCTCGATCACCCGGTCGCCCTCCATGGTAATGATCCGCGCCCCCTTGAGCAACACTACGCCCTGCGGGATATCCCGCTGATAATACACTTTTACGGCCGTTTCCATCGCCTTGTAAGAAGGCTCTTTCTCTTTCTTTGGCGCCGCAGAGTCTTTTTTCGTACTATCCTTTTTCGCGGTCGCTGCGCTATCGGCCTTCATC
>DASYZH010000093.1:0-17785 GCA_035946435.1 Puia sp.
GAGGTCGGTATCCGCAAGGTGGTAGGAGCGGGTAGGGGCTCGCTCATCAGCCGTTTCCTCGGCGAATCCGTGCTGATCGCCGTTCTGGCCGGGATCCTGGCGCTGGGAATCGTGACCGTCGCGCTCCCCTGGTTCCGCGGCCTTGTCGACACCAGCCTCTCCATTCCCTACGACGACCCCTGGTTCTGGGTCGCCGGCGGCGGCTTCATCCTCTTTACCGGATTGCTCGCGGGTAGCTACCCCGCTTTTTACCTGTCCGCCTTTCGTCCCGTGAATATTCTCCGCGGGCATTTCAAGACCATCCATGCCCTGGTGACACCCCGGCGCGTGCTCGTGATCTTCCAGTTCACCTTCGCGATCACCTTTATCATCTGCACCATCGTGATGTACCGCGAATTCAGCTATGTGTGGGACCGCGACTCCGGCTATAACCAGGAGAATCTCGGCTTCGTCTATATCAAAGGCGATATGGCAAAGAACTATCCCTTGATCCGCAATGAGCTGTTCAGTACCGGCACGGTCACCGACATCACCCGTACCAACGCCCCCATCAGCGAGATCTGGACCTGGGACAACAACTACCATTGGGCCGGTCAGGACCCGGATAAATCCCTATACTTTGTCGTCAATAGGACCGACCGGCATTTTGCACATACCATGGGCCTGCGGGTGCTCGCCGGCCGGGACATCGACGCCGAACGATATCCCACCGATTCCACCGCCGTCCTTCTCACCCAAACCGCCGTACAACGCATGAGCCTCACCAATCCCATCGGCCGGATCATCCACAACACCGGCGACAGTACCACCTGGCACGTCGTAGGCGTGATCAGCGACTATGTTACCGGCTCGCGGTTCAACGATATCGTACCCATCATCGTTCAGGGGCCCCGGTTCCCAATGAGCACGATCTCCTTCCGGCTCAACCCGCACCATACCACCGCCGCTAATTTGAAAAATATCCAAACCATCCTCAAAAAATACAACCCCAACTATCCCTTCGAATATTTCTCGGGGGATAAATACGATGTCTTGAAGATCAGGGACGAGGAACACTTCGGCACCCTCGCCGCCCTTTTCGCCGGCATGGCCATCTTCATCTCCTGTCTCGGTCTCTTCGGTCTCTCCGCCTACATGGCCGAATCCCGTCTCCGCGAGATCGGCGTCCGCAAGGTCCTCGGCGCTTCCATCATGCGCCTCACCGCCATGCTGTCTAAAGACTTTCTCATCCTGGTATTCATCGCCTTCATCATCGCCTCGCCGGTGGCCTGGTGGTTTATGAAACAATGGCTCGAAGACATTCCCTATCACATTACCCTCAACTGGTGGATATTCGCCTTCACCGGCATGCTCAGCCTCTTCATCGCCGCCGGGACTGTTTCCTTCCAGGCAGTGCGCGCCGCGGTATCGAATCCCGTTAAGGTTCTTCGTACTGATTGATGTTCAGCACCGCCTAACGCGACCAACCCGTACAGCACCTGTATCATCAGCGTACACTCGCAGCCCAAAACACGCCGCCAAAACCCTGTCATTCAATTCGCTGCAAGACTGGCACCAGATTCGCACAGCTTGAAGCATGCTCAGGAATTATTTCAAGATCGCCATCCGCAATCTACTACGCAATAAAGGCTTCTCTGCCATCAACATCTCCGGTCTTGCCATCGGCATGGCCAGCGCCATGCTGATCTTGCTCTGGGTCCAGAACCAGCTGACCTACGACCGCTGGTATCCCAAGACCGATCGCATCTACAAGATCTATAACCGCGACCTCATCGATGGAGAAATGTATGCCTGGCCCAATACGGCAAGGCCCCTTGCCCCCGCCATAAAGACCTTTTCAGCCGTCGAAGACGTCACCCGTTATGATAATCGTACCTTCCTGCTCACCGTCGGCGACACCCACCTCAATTCCCAGGCTGCCTTCGTAGACAGCGGCTTCGTCCGGATATTCGACTTCCCGATGCTCAGCGGCGACCCCGTGCACGCCTTGGCCGCACCCCGCAATATCGTCATCACCAGCCATCTCGCGCACGCACTTTTCGGTGACGACGACCCCATGGGTAAAGCCATCCGCATCGACAGCAATGCTTATTTCAAGGTGGCGGGTGTCCTCCGGGACTTGCCGGCAAATACCTCCTTTAAATTCGATTACCTCCTGCCCTGGTCCTGTGCAAAAACAATTGCCTACGACGATGACATCTGGACTAATCACTCCCCCTTTACCTTCGTCCTGCTGAGACCCGGCGCGTCTCAAAGCGCCTTCGACGACCAGATCAGCCGGCTTGCCTATGCACACACTGATCACAATGATAACTACGAGCTTTTTACCCAGCCCATAAAACGTGATTACCTCTATTCCAGGCAAGAGAACGGGAAACTGGTCGGCGACCGCATCCACCTCGTACAACTTTTCATTATCATCGCCGTCTTCATCCTGCTGATCGCCTGCATCAATTTTATGAACCTAAGCACCGCCCGCAGCGAACGCCGCGCCCGCGAGGTCGGTATCCGCAAGGTCGTCGGCGCCGTGAAAGGCTACCTCATCGCCCAGTTCATCGGTGAAAGCATCCTGATCGCCGTCATCTCGTTCGCCCTTGCCCTGGTAATTACCCGGCTGGCCCTCGACCCTTTCAATTTGCTCATCGGCAAGACCCTCACCATCCAGTACGACAACCCCGCCACATGGGCCTTTGCCGTCGGCTTTGTTTTATTTACCGGCCTGCTTGCCGGCAGTTACCCGGCCTTCTATCTTTCTTCTTTCCAGCCGGTGAAGGTGCTCAAAGGGACATTCAGAAAGGTCAACGCCCTTGTCACCACCCGCAAGGCCCTCGTCGTCCTGCAGTTCACCTTTGCTATCGTTCTCATTATCGGTACCCTCATCGTAGAACGCCAGATCAAATATGCCGAGGAAAGAAATGCGGGGTACGACCGCCGGAATCTCGTATATACCCTTTTTCAGGGCGACTTCGCCAAACATTATCAATCCATCCGGCAGGAACTGCTCAACAGCGGCGCCGCTGTCTCTGTGACGGCTACCGTTAGCCCCATGACACAACATTGGGGTGATGGCTGGGGTTACTCCTGGCCAGGCAGCACGAACGCCGATAAAAAACTGGATTTTGTCCACCTGGGCTGTGACGCGGATTTTTTGAAGACCATGGGTGCCACCCTCGCCGCCGGCCGGGAGATCGACGTATATAAATATCCCACGGATTCGACAGCCATTATGCTCAACGAAACGGCCGTTAAAGCCATGCATGTGAGCAATCCTATCGGTCTCACCATTTTTGCTTCGGATCCCGGCACGAAGGCCTGGCATGTCATTGGAGTGATCAAAGACTTCATTCTCGAATCGCCTTTTGAGAAGGTCACGCCCATGCTTATTGAAGGGCCCTCGGCACCGGATGGTTTTGGGGCCATGCATGTAAAGCTGGATCCGAACCGCAATCCGGTTGCCGCTCTTGCTCAAGCCCGGCAGATCGTCCGCAAGTACAATCCGCAATATCCCGCCGACTTCACCTTCGTCGACGAAAACTATGCGGAAAAATTCGCAGAAGAACAACAAATTGGAAAACTGGCCGCCCTCTTCGCGGGCCTCACCATCTTCATCTCCTGCCTGGGACTCTTCGCCCTGGCCGCCTATATGGCCGAGAACCGCATCCGCGAGATCGGTATTCGCAAGGTCCTCGGCGCCAGCGTCACCAGCCTCACCACCATGCTGGCAAAAGACTTCATCTGGCTGGTGCTGGTGTCCTTCGTCATTGCCGTGCCCATTGCCTGGTATGCCATGAACCAATGGCTGGGAAACTACGACTATCGGGTAAACATCGGGTGGTCCGTCTTCGCCCTCTCCGGCGGACTGGCACTGCTGATCGCGATCCTCACCGTGAGCTATCAATCCATCCGCGCAGCACTCGCCAACCCTGTAAAGAACCTCCGCTCCGAGTAGCCGCCGCCGTCAACCCGCGCCGCCGCCGCAACCTGCCGTCAACCCGCTGCAAGCCGCCGCCGTCAACCCCCCGCCAACCGCGTCGCAACCCGCCGCCCCTTAGGCCCGCCCTTCCGCAAGCCCCCGCGTCGCCTCCCACCCAATGATCGCATTCTTGCGCGTATTCCCCCAATGATATTCGCCGATCTTCCCATCGCTGCGGATCACCCGGTGACACGGGATCAGGAAAGCCACGGGGTTATGCCCCACCGCCGACCCCACCGCCCGCACCGCCCGCGGATGCCGGATCTCCTGCGCCAGCTCCGAATAGGTCGTGAGATCGCCCATCGGCACCTTCAGCAACGTCTCCCACACCTTGATCTGGAAAGGCGTCCCCTTGAGATGCAGCTTGATATCCCCCGGCTGACTCCAGTCCCGCGAGAAGATCGAGAGCGCCTGCTCCTGCAGCGCATCGACTCCCTGCACATAATGCGCATTCGGAAACTCCTCTTTCAAAAGTCGGAGCGCCGCCGGACGGCCTTCATCGGCAAACGCCAGGTAACAGACACCCTTATGCGTGCTCGCGACCAGCAAAAGGCCAAACGGGCTCTCGGCAAAATTATACCGGATAGTCAGTTCCTCCCCGCCGTTCTTATATTCGCCCGGCGTCATCCCTTCGATCTTGATGAACAGGTCGTGTAACCGGCCCGTCCCCGACAACCCCGTCTCAAAGGTGGCATCGAACAGGGTCGCACCCGGCTCCCGCTTCAGGATCTCCTTGGCATGCTCCAGCGTGAGATACCCGAGGAATTGTTTCGGCGTGACACCAGCCCATTCTTTGAACATCCGCTGAAAATGGAACGGACTCAAATGAACATGCTCCGCCACATCCTCGAGCGACGGCTGTTCCCGAAAATTCGATCTATAATATTCGATAGCATTGGCTATCCGGTCATAGTTGATCTTTTCCTGCGTTTCCATCATTTTTCATTTTTTCTACCACAAAACTACCAATCCCCGCCCAGGCCCGAAACCCGGTTCTTGCGCAATCTTGGCCAGGCGCGCCCAACCTCTTGATCGCTAATTTACAGATTGATGCAACCGTTTGCACACCGAATCTCACTATTTTTGGTTAGATTTAGTCAAGCTATGCAGCCCCGGATTCTTGCCATCATCACCTTCATCGCCGGCGCCATCTTCTTTGTTTCCTCTTGCTTCAACCATCATGGCGGCGATGGATCACCCGGAACCCTTCCGGATGTGATCAGCTATAATTTTCAAATACGCCCCATTCTCTCCGACAAATGCTTCAAATGCCATGGACCCGATGCTTCCCATCGCGAAGCGCACCTGCGTCTCGACATTGCCGACAGCGCCTACGCGCCACTCCATATCACAAAAGGGGCCTTCGCCATCGTTCCCGGCAATCCCGGTGCTTCCATGCTCCTGAAACGGGTCACCTCTCAGGATCCCGGCTTCATGATGCCACCCCCCGATGCCCATCTCGGGGCCTTCACCGAAGATGAGCAAAAACTCTTCACCAAATGGATAAAACAAGGCGCTAAATACCAACGGCACTGGGCCTTTACCCCGCCTGTAAAGCCACCCCTGCCGGCGATCAAAGACCCTGGCCAGACCCACAACGAGATCGATTATTTTATTCTCGCTGGGCTCGAAAAGAATGGCCTTATAATGAACCCCGAAGCCGATAAGGAACGGCTCCTGAAACGCCTCTCGCTCGATCTCACCGGCCTGCCGCCTACCCTGAAAGAACAAGACGCCTTCCTGGCCGACAACTCACCCAATGCGTATGAGAAAATGGTCGACTACTATCTGTCGAAACCGCAATATGGGGAGAAGATGGCCCTCCACTGGCTCGATGTCGCCCGCTATGCAGACAGCTATGGCTATCAGGATGACAATATCCGCACGCAATGGCCCTGGCGGGACTGGGTCATCCATGCCTTCAACACCAACCTGCCTTATGATAAATTCGTCACCTGGCAGATCGCCGGCGATATGCTTCCCCATGCCACTAAAGAGCAGATCCTCGCCACCGCCTTCTTCCGCAATCATAAATACACCGAAGAGGGTGGGGTGATACCCGAGGAATATCGCATCGAATACCTCATCGACAAAACGAAAACCTATGGCCGGGGTATCCTGGGCGTCTCCATCGAATGCGCCCAATGCCATGATCACAAATATGACCCCTTCTCCCAAAAGGATTATTATTCATTGCTTGCTTTTTTCAATAATACAAAAGAGGTTGGCTACGAAGGCGACGTATCCGTGTCAAAACCCGCCAAGATGCCCATCCTCACGATCACGGACAGCGAAGCGCGGCACCTGCTGCCTTTCATTCAAAAGACGGACACCGGCTCCCTCATGGTCTCGGTCATGGGTGAACGCGACACCTTGCGAAAGACTTATATCCTGAGCCGCGGGCAGTACGACGCTCCAACCACCGAAGTCGTACCGGCTGCCTTACCCGCGGTGATGCCTTATGACACCACCCGCTATCCCCGCAATCGCCTTGGCCTGGCAGCCTGGACGGTAAGCCGGCAAAATCCGCTTACCGCGCGGGTCTTCGTCAACCAGCAATGGCAGGAATTCTTCGGCCGCGGTATCGTCAAGTCCTCGGTGGATTTCGGCATGCAAGGCGATCTCCCGTCTAACCCCGAATTGCTCGACTGGCTTGCCTGCGATTTCATGGATCATGGCTGGGACATCAAACGACTGGTCAAGCTCATGGTGATGTCCGCCGCCTATCGCCAATCTGCCCGGACCACACCCGAAAAACAGGAGAAAGACCCCGAGAACGCCCTGGTCTCCCGCGGTCCCCGCAATCGTCTGCCGGCGGAATTCGTCCGCGACCTCGTCCTCGCCAGTAGCGGCCTGCTCGTCCCTACCATCGGCGGCCCCAGCGTAAAACCCTACCAACCCCATGGCCTATGGGAGGCCGCCACATCCGGCCGCGGCGCCCTGGCCACCTATCGCCAGGATCACCATGACTCCCTCTACCGCCGGGGACTATACGTTTTCATAAAGCTCACCGTCCCGCCACCCTCCATGGGTATCTTCGACGCCAGCACCCGCGACCAATGCGAGGTCCGGCGTGGAAAGACGAACACCCCCCTCCAGGCGCTGGTGATGCTCAACGATCCCACGGTGCTCGAAGCCGCTCGGGTATTGGCGCAACGGCTGGTCAAAGGCAAGGATCAGGACCCGCTCACGACCGCCTTTAGACGGATCGTCTGCCGCCACCCTACAAAAAAAGAACAAACGGTTATCGGCGACTATTACAACGACCAGCTACAGCTCTTTAAACAAAAAAAGCTCGACGCCCGGGCGACCCTGGACATCGGCGAATACCCGCAGGACCCGCGGCTCGACCCCAATACCACCGCTGCCCTGATGAAAACCATCGAGTTGATGTATAACCTGGAAGAAACGATAACGAGGACCTAAAAAGCACATTATGGAAAAAGAGATCATCGAACACGGCCTGTCCATGAACCGACGGCGTTTCCTCTACCGGGCCGGTCTCGGCATCGGCAGCATCGCCCTGGGCTCCCTCCTCGTACCGAATCTGTTCGGCGGCAAAGAAGACGAAATGCCGGAACTGGGACTACCTCAATTCGCTCCCCGGGCGAAACGGATCATTTATCTGTTTCAAAACGGCGCGCCCTCGCAACTCGATCTCTTCGACTATAAGCCCCTGCTGCAACAGATGCATGGCCAGGACCTGCCCGAATCCGTCCGGCTGGGACAACGCCTCACCGGCATGACGGCCAACCAGAAAAAATTCCCGCTGGCCGGTACCTGTTTTCAATTCAACCAATACGGCCAGGCGAGAGCGTGGCTGAGCGAGCTGCTGCCCTATACCGCCAAGGTCACCGACGACATCTGCTTCGTCAAAACGATGTTCACCGAAGCCATCAACCACGACCCTGCACTCACCTTCTTCCAAACGGGGGCGCAGGTCGGCAATCGACCCAGCATGGGCTCCTGGCTAAGCTATGGACTGGGCAGCGAGAATAAAAATCTTCCCGCCTTCTGCGTACTGCTTTCCAAAGGCAAAGGCAATGGCCAGGGCGTCTATTCCAAACTGTGGTCCAACGGTTTTCTCGACTCGATCCACCAGGGCGTCCAATTCAGCAGCGGCGAAGATCCGGTGCTCTATCTCAATGACCCGGCCGGCATGACCAGGACCGAGCGCCGTAAGATGCTTGACAGGCTGGCTGAGCTCAACGAAGACTCCTACAAGGAATTCGGCGACCCGGAGATCACTACCAAGATCAGGCAATACGAGATGGCCTATCGCATGCAGACCGCCGTCCCCGAGATCACCGATACCTCAAAGGAACCCGAGGATACCCTCAAATTATACGGACCGGACTGCCTCGTCCCGGGCACCTTCGCCGGCAACTGTCTGCTGGCGCGAAAACTGTCCGAAAGCGGCGTCCGCTTCGTACAGCTCTACCACCAGGGCTGGGACGGGCACACCAATCTCCCCACCGAGATCAAAGGACAATGCAAAGACGTCGACCAGGCCTCGTCGGCCCTTATCACCGATCTTAAACAACGCGGGCTCCTCGACGAGACCCTGGTGATCTGGGGCGGCGAATTCGGCCGGACCAACTATTGCCAGGGAACGCTCACCAAAGAGAACTATGGCCGGGACCATCACCCCCGCTGCTTCACCATCTGGATGGCCGGCGGCGGCGTGAAACCGGGAGTATACGGCGAGACCGATGATTTTGGCTATAACATCATACGCGATCCCGTACATGTGCACGACTTCCACGCCACCGTCCTCTATCTCATGGGGCTCGATCACGAAAAACTAACATTTAAACACCAGGGCCGGCGTTACCGGCTCACCGATGTCGCCGGTAAGGTCATACACGGCCTCATCGCATAAAACACCTGCCATGCACCGCCGCCAATTCATACAACGATCCACCGCAGCAGCAGCCGGGAGCTTCTTATTACCCTCGCTCCTCACCGAAGACACCATCCTCGGCCATAACAACAAACGCTATCGTCTCGACAACCAGTGGAGTCAGCTCGACTTTACCCGCTACCCCGTCAAAGACTGTCATGAGATGGTGCAGGACGGCCAGGGCCGTATCCTCTTGCTGACCAACGAAACACACAACAACGTCATCATCTATGACAAAAAAGGCCGGCTCATCACCACCTGGGGACATGAATACCCCGGCGCGCACGGCCTGACCCTTTTTGACGAGAATGGTCAGCAGGTGCTCTTCATCTGCGACAACAATCGTCACCAGGTCATCAAGACCACGCTCGATGGCCGGGTGCTCATGACACTCGACTATCCCAAAGAAACGGGCCAATATACCAAGGCGGAAGAATACATCCCCACCGAGACGGCCATCGCCGTGAATGGAGACATCTATGTAGCGGACGGCTACGGCAAAGACTTTGTCATCCAATACGATTCCCGCGGTCGGTATATCCGCCACTTCGGGGGCCGCGGCGATGGAGACGAACACCTGCTTAACGCCCACGGCATCACCATCGACAGCCGTGACAAGACGGGACCCTGCCTGATCGTCACCTCCCGGCAACAAAATGCCTTTAAACGATATACCATGGATGGCCGCTATCTTGCCACCATCTCCCTGCCCGGCGCCTGGGTCTGCCGGCCCGTGATCAACGGCGACTACCTCTACGCCGCGGTGCTGCAAAGCAGCTCGGCCGTAGGCAAACAGTCGGGTTTCGTCACCATCCTCGACCGGAACTTTAAGGTGGTCTCGAACCTGGGTGGTAACGAACCCGTCTATACCGATGGGAAATTGCAGGAGATGGAACAGACGGTCAAAGCCTTTCAGTATCCCCACGACGTATGCATCGACGATGAACAAAATCTCTATATCGCCCAGTGGAATTCGGGCCATGTATATCCCTACAAACTGACACCCATTACATGATCCGTTGGAAGAACCTGCTGTTTAATGTCACCATAGCCGCGAATTGCCTCCTTTGTTTTCTCCTGCTCTTCGAAAGCTCACTGGTCATCCCGCCCTGGCTGCAGGTGGCCGGCCGGATGCACCCGCTGGTGCTCCATTTTCCCATCGTCCTGCTGATCCTCTTCATCGGCCAACAGCTCTTCTTCCGTCACGCATCGCCCCAGACACCCGGAACATCCCCGGCCCCCGGGCAACCGGCCAGCCCGTCCGCCGGCCCGGCCGGCAATACATTGCTTTTATTAACCGCCTTTACCGCGGCCATCACCGCCATCATGGGTATCCTGCTCTCTAAAGAACCCGGCTATGATCCCGATTCCCTCCGCGTCCACAAATGGAGCGGCGTCGCCATCTCCTTGCTGACCCTGGCCTGGTATGTATGGTATGAACCCATCAACCGGAAAAAATACGTCCCCCTGTTCTTTGGCACAAGTAGCCTCGTCCTCCTCCTTCTCGCGGGTCATGAAGGCGCCGGCATCACGCATGGAGAGAATTTCTTATTGTCACCCATCCGGCCCAATACCCCACAACGAACCGTAGCCTTCGACGACGCCATAGTCTACACCGATATGGTCCGGCCCATCCTCCAAACGAAGTGCATGGGTTGCCACAACAGCAGCAAGGCCAAGGGGGAACTGGTCATGGAAACGACCCAACTGCTGTTAAAAGGCGGCAAAAGCGGCCCCATCTGGGATAGCTCCAAAGCCGATCTCGGTCTCATGATGGAACGCATCCACCTGCCTCCCGACGAAGAAAAACACATGCCTCCCCACGGAAAGCCACAACTCACCGACCAGGAACTGACCATCCTCTACCAATGGCTGAAACACGATCCCAACCGCTCCATCCGGGTTGCGGAACTACCGGCCACGGATACCCTCCGCCAGCTGGCGCAAACGCTTTTCAAGAATGCACCCGAAGACAAATTCGACTTCGACGCCGCCGACGACAAGACCATTGCAAAACTAAACACCAGTTACCGGGTCATCTATCCGGTGGCGCTGCACTCGCCGGCCTTGGATGTCGACTTCTACAGCCCGCATTTCTTTAAGCCGGAGCAGCTCAAAGAGCTGGAACCGATCGCCACACAGATCGTATCCCTCGATCTCGACAAAATGCCGGTTACCGACGCCGATATTCCCGCCATCACGCATTTTACGAATCTCCGGACCCTCAATCTCTCGTTCACCGGGGTCACGGGCGCCGGGATCTCCCAACTCTGCAGACTCGAAAAACTAAAAAGCCTAAGCCTTTCCGGTACAGCTGTCAAAGCCGACGACATTGCCTGCCTCGTCACGCAAAAATCCCTCCGGCACCTCTATGTGTGGAATACCGCCATCCCGCCCGGCAGCATACCCATGACAAAAAACAGCAGCCTGACCATCGAATCCGGCTCACGAATGGACACCGTAGTCCTCAAGTTGAACCCGCCCATCCTCGGCGACTATGTCAGCATCGTGCAAGCCCCCGAAACGCTAACCCTCAGGCACTACGTACCGGGGACCGTCATTCGCTATACACTCGATGGCGCCGACCCGGACAGCACCAATTCCCTGATCTACAAAGACCATGTCCTCCTCACCGAAAAGGCGACCTTCAAGGCAAAAGCCTTCAAAAAAGGCTGGCTGCCCAGTGATGAGATACTGAACTATTTTTACAGCGAAAAATACCGACCGGATTCTATCCGCATGCTCCAGCCCATCGACTCGAATTATAGGAAGTATGGTGCAAAGACCCTTATCGATCTGACAAAAGGCGATGAGAATTTCGGCAGCGGCAAATGGCTGGGCTTCCGCAAGAATAAGATGGAATGTCTGCTGTTCTTCAAGAAACCCGTGAAAGCCACGGAAGTCACTCTGTCGGCCATCGTGAGTACCGGCGCTTCGATCATGCCACCGGAAAAGATCGAGGTCTGGGGCGGCTCCAACGCTGACAATATGCGGCTGCTGGCCCACCAGGAGCCCGAACAGCCGTCGAAGAACGGCCCCGGCTATATGACGCCCTATGACCTGTCTTTCTCGCCGGTGAAAATAAGCTGTCTCAGGATCGCGGTGACCCCTGTGGCAAAACTGCCTGACTGGCAACAGGAAAAAGGCAAAAGGGGCTGGGTCTTCTTCGACGAGATCTTCGTGAATTGAGATATTGCAATTCTCCGTAATGTTTCGTACCTTCTGGGTATGATTGCCATACCAAAACTAATCCCCGCTCCCGTATGGAGCGAACTCTCCCTTTCCATTGCCCGAGGGGAGACCCCCCAGGTTCAGCGCCTGGTGGAACAACATAGCTTAGATGTCAATGCCTTCGTGGATAGTGGCTCCTGGATGCCGCTGCTCATGGAGGCAATGCTGTCTTACGGCTTCGCCACCGAAGACGAACGTCTGCCCCTCTTAAAATACCTGCTGGATAAAGGCGCCGACCCCAACATCCGCTGTCTCCGCGGCTACAATTGCGTCCATATCGCCGTACAGCAGGAGAAATATAGCAAGGCCCTCGACCTCTTCCTCGACTATCATGCCGACGTCAACATCGGCGACGAGGACGGCAGCAACATCGTTTACTGGGCCATCCAGGGTTGGCTCCTCCGCAAGGACACGGTTAACGACGCATCGAATGACGCGGCCAGCCCCGGCTCGGAAGACCACCCGGCCAGCCCCGGCTCGGAAGATCGCGCCGCCCACCTCCACATCCTCGAAAAGATCCTCGCCCTCGGCGCCAACCTCGACCAGGACAACCGCTTCGGCATGTGCGCCCGCTTATGGCTCGAAGGCGCCGCACCCGACGTCAAAGCAACCGTAGCCCGCTGGGAACAGGCAAACCCCGTCATTCAGCCCAGCACCACCACCCAACCCGTCTTCCCCGTCAACCTCCACTATCCCGAGATCGCCATGAAGATCTGGACCGAATTGGTTCCCAAAACCGGGATCGCTAATACCGTACACGGAGAATTGATGCAGGCAGTGGAAAGATTGCGCGAGGACGCGCAACGCAACGGCATTTCCAGGAATCGCCGCCAGCAAAAAAGAACAGCCCGTTTTATCCGTGATACCCTTATCGACTCGAAGCTCTTCGACGCTGCCGGGATCGAACGCATCCGCAGCACCACCGGAAGGCTCATCAAAGGCTCACGGCTATACCCCAGCGACGATATCTACGATCAGCTCGTCGACCAGGTCTGCATCTATTACAAGGAAAAACCGCCACGTCAGGCGCGAACCTTCGCGCCGGAACGCTTGTGATCGATCAGCCAGATGCCGATGAAAAAGGCCAGTGCCCCGCAGACCCCAGCCGCTACCAACACCGGCATATGCAAGGACGCCAGCGGGCCATTGATATAGATCAAAGCCCAAATGAGGCCGGCAATACCCAAAACCGAAAGCAAAATTCCCCAGACCTTCCCTTCCATAACAGACTTTTTAGCGGTTAACGATTCAAACCCAGGAAACTAAGCCCTGGTCCCCTCAAATCGTTTCAAATCCCGTTCCAACCCCGCCGGGCGGAAATCCACTCCCCGCGGCTGCCGGAGCCCCGAAGCGCCCGAACCGCAGATAGCCCCTGGTCCCCAAGCGCCCGAACCGCGAACAGCTCCCCGCCCCGAAGATCCCGAACCGCAAACGGCCCCGCGGCCGCCACAGGCAAAAAAAAGGGGTCGTATAGAGATACAACCCCGTCTAACGATTGCTTGCCATATGAAGACACAAACCTAAAACAAATATTTTAGTCTACCAAATCAGTAGACTAAAAAGAAAATATTTGTTGGTTTGACTGTTTTACCTGTAACTTTGTCCACCTGTTTAGTAGAGTATAATTAACATTTCACTGACGCAATGAGAACAATGAGAACACTGCTGGCCTTAGCCCTGTTCGGGCTACTCAGCACGGCCGCAACGGCCCAGAAAAACACCATCACCGGCCAGGTTACCGACGACAAAGGAACACCGGTCCCCTTCGCAACAATTACCATCAAAGGCTCGCACCACACAGTAGCGGCAGACTCCAGCGGCAATTTTACACTCCGGGCGGATAAAAATGCCATCCTCGTGATCTCGGCGGTAGGCTTCGGCAGCAGCGAAACAGAAGCCCACGCCGATGGTTCTGCGTACATCCTGCGCAACCGCAACAACATGCAGGAAGTCGTAGTCACCGCCCTCGGTATCAAAAGGACCCGCAACTCGCTGCCCTATGCCACCCAGCAGATCGGCGGCGACGAGGTCAACCGCACCCCCACGACCAATTTCGTGGACAATCTCTCTGGTAAAGTAGCCGGCCTCCAGATCACCTCCAGCAATACCACCGGCGGCACCAACAACGTGATCTTACGCGGTTTCAAATCTTTCACCCAGACCAACCAGGCCCTGTTCGTAGTGGACGGCGTACCCTACGACAATACCAACCAAAGTCAAAACGGTTTCGACCTCGGCAACACCGTCTCCGACATCAACCCCGAAGACATCGAATCCGTCAGCGTGCTCAAAGGCGCCGCGGCTTCGGCCCTCTACGGCTCCCGTGCCGCCAACGGCGTGATCCTCATCACGACAAAAAAAGGCAACCGCAAAAAAGGTGCGGACGTGACAATCTCCAGCGGCGTCACCGTAGGCTCGCCCGACAAATCCACACTGCCGACCTATCAAACCGAATACGGCCAGGGTTACGGTTCCCAGGGGCCGGACAATGGCTTTTATAACCAACCCATCTTCAATAGTAATGGCCAAAACGTAGACATCGTGCAAACCGACGTCGACGCCGCTACGGGCCCCGCTTATGATCCAGGCAAGCTGGTCTACAACTGGGATGCCTTCGCTCCCGGCGACCCCAACTATGGCAAGGCTACACCCTGGCAACCCGCCGCCCATCACAACGCTACGGATTTCTTCGTCACTCCCGTGACTACGACCAACAGCGTCTATGCCAACTCCGGTACCGAGAATGGCACCTTCAAGGCTGGCTATACGCATAGCGAAGACAAGGGCATCCTTCCCAATAACACGATCACCAAAAACCTGTTCACCTTTGGCGGCACCCATAATTTCACCGATAACGTAACCCTCGGCGCTACGCTCAACTACTCCGACGTCGCCGGTATCGGCCGGGACGGTTTCACCTCCAGCTCGCAGGAGAATCCGATGCTGGACTTCCGCGAATGGTGGCCCACCAATGTCGACCTGAAAAAGCAAAAAGCCGACTATTTCTACGCACACAAAAACGAATCCTGGAACTGGTTGGGGAGCGCCTACACCGACCCCGCAGCGCTCAAGGTGGCGTATCACAACAACCCCTATTGGAATCGCTACACCAATACCGAAGACGACGAACGGAAACGCTATTTCGGGAACGTCTATATCAACTACCAGATCACACCCTGGCTCAACCTGCTCGGCCGCGTATCGCTCGATGACTATACCCAGTTCGTCGAGTACCATACGGAGATCGGCAGCGTTCATCAATCCCAATATACCCGCTCGAATTCAACATTCAACGAGACCAACTATGACCTGCTCCTGAACCTGGATAAAAAGCTTTCCGCCGATTTCCACCTCACGGGCCTGTTAGGAACCAATATCCGGCAGAACTCCAGCGACAATATCGTGGCTACCACCAGCGGCGGACTCGTTGTCCCGGGTCTTTACGAATTGGCCAACTCCGTACAAACGCCGCCCGCACCCATGGAGGTCGATTGGCGCAAAGAGGTCGACGGTATCTTCGCCCGCGGCGCGCTTTCCTATAAGGAGTTGATTACGCTCGAAGCCACCCTACGCCGCGACCATTCCTCGACGCTGCCCTCCAACCATAACACCTATTACTATCCCTCGGTCTCGGGCAACTTCGTCTTTTCCAAGCTGCTCCCGAATTGGAACTGGCTCTCCTATGGCAAGCTGCGTGCGAACTATGCAGAAGTCGGGAACGACGCCCCGCCTTATGCGACCATAAATACCTATCAGAACGTCAATCCGTTCAACGGTCAAACGGTCTTTGCTGCGCCTGTGATGAACAATAATCCCAACCTGGTTCCCGAAGAGAACAAGACCTACGAGTTCGGTCTCGAAGCGGCCTTCCTCAACAACCGGCTGGGCTTCGACGTCACTTACTACCATGCCCGAGAGATCAACCAGATCCTGCCGGTGCCCGTCTCGACGGCCAGCGGTTATACCAATTTCTATGTGAACTCCGGCGCCGTCCAAAACCAGGGTATCGAGCTTACGGTAAACGCGACCCCGGTGAAGACGCGTGATTTCAGCTGGAACATCATCGTGAACTGGAGCAAGAATGTGAACAAGGTGCTCTCGATATACGGCGGCCAGCAATCGTTATTGCTGGGTAGCTATGCCTCCAATACCCAGCTGGTGGCCGAAGCCGGCAAGTCCTACGGTATCATCCGCGGGTCCGACTATGAATACCTCCATGGCCAGCGCCTCATCGACAGCACCGGTAACTATATTAAAAACCCCAATGCCCTCACCGATATCGGCAGCACCGCGCCTAATTGGTTTGGTGGCATCACCAACACCTTCCGTTATAAAGATTGGACGCTTTCCACGCTCGTCGATATCCGCCAGGGCGGCAAGCTCTACTCGCTCGACATGGACTTCGGCGACTACTCCGGCCTCTACCCCGAAACTGCGGGTAAAAATCCCAAGGGCAATCCTGTCCGTAGCCCCCTCAGCGCCGGCGGCGGCGTCCTGCTCAAAGGCGTTACCGCCGATGGTAAACCCAATACCACCTATGTCGACGCTTCCGACATCAACGCAGGCAAATTCCCATTCAGCTCCTATAACAGTTTTGCCGATGCATCCTATGTCTACGACGCTTCGTATGTGAAGCTCCGTGAGCTGGCCATCACCTACAGCGTCCCGAAAAAAGCATTGAACGGCATCAGTTTTGTCAAAGGCATCGACCTTTCGCTTACAGGCCGCAACCTCTGGATCATCCACAAGAACCTGCCCTACGCCGATCCGGAACAGGGCTTCGCGAGTTCCACCGCTGCCGTCGCCAACGCCACCGGCAACGGCAACTTCATGGGTAATGCACAAAACTTTTCCCAGGGCTTCCAGGTAGGAGTCTATCCCTCCGTCCGCACCTTTGGCTTCACCGCTAAACTTAAATTCTAAAAACTAGAGGAAATGAAACCATCCACACTACTATATCTCCTGGTGAGCATTCTGGCGGCTTCGTGCACGAAAAGCATCACCGACCTGAACAACAATCCCAAGGCGGCGCTCACCGTGCCTTCTGCCAGCCTCTTTCTCAACGGGGAGAAAAATCTTTCCGACGCCCTTTCCGGCACCAACGTATCGGCCAGCCCCTTCCGCGTCCTCGCGCAATCCTGGACCGAGAACACCTACGTCAGCGAGGCCCAGTATAAACTTACCGTCGACAACAGCCCGCTGGGTTGGTGGAACCTTCTGTACGCCAGCGGCACGTCGAGCGTCCTCAACAGCCTCGCTGCCGCCAAGACCATCATCCCCACTGATATCACAGATGCTGCAACACAAAAAAATGCGTTGCTCATCACCGATATCCTCGAGGTCTATGCCTATTCCCTCCTGGTGAATACGTATGGCAATGTGCCCTATTCTCAGGCGTTGAACCGCGATATCCCCTTCCCGAAATACGATGACGCGAAAACGGTCTACTATGACCTGCTCGCCCGCCTCGACACCGCCATCTCCGGTCTCAATACCAGCGCCGGCAGCTTTGGCTCCTCGGACAACATCTATCAGGGAAATGTAGCGCAATGGAAGAAATTCGCGGCTACCCTCAAGCTCAAGCTGGCCATGGTGATCGCCGACTCCGATCCTGCCACCGCCGCCAAAGAAGTACAGGACGCCGTGGGTGCCGGCATCTTTACCTCCAATAACGACAA
>DASYZH010000094.1:0-3047 GCA_035946435.1 Puia sp.
CAGGGTGTAGCTCAAACAAACGTTCTTGATCCGGAAGAAGTCCCCGTTCTTCACCCAATAGCTGCTGGCGAAGGTGTTGATGGCTGCCTCTCCATTGTATTGGTTGCCGCCTGCCGTGAGCCGGGGGGCCGTGGCCTTCACGCCGTTCTCGGGTATCCAGCGGCCCAGCGATGGCGTATACGCCTGGGAGTAAGTATTTCCCTGGTTCAGGAAACCGAAGTTGTAATAGGTCTGATCGAGATAGAGCGGCCGGTTGGCTTCGCCCTGCAACAGCGCGCTCAGCTCGATCCCTTTGAAACTGACCCCGGCAGAGAGCCCATAGATCACCAGGGGACTCGACCTGGTGATCGGCGCGAGGTCGAACTGGTCGATGCTGCCGTCGCCGTTGAGATCTTTGTATTTGATATCCCCCGCGTGCTGGGTATAACCCGGCAGGGATGGGCTCGCGGCCGCATCGGCAGCCGTTTGGAACAAGCCCTGCGCGATATAGCCGAACATCTGGTTCACGGGTCTGCCGGTATGTACGTTCCAGGGATTTTGTTCGTATTGCTCGTCCATGAACAAGACCTTCGATTGCTGGGCCGCTGCGTTGCCGGTGATGAAATAGTTCACGTTGCCGATATGATCCTGCCAGGTGAGCTCCAGCTCCAGGCCGGTGTAGAGATCGCGGCCGATGTTCTCCGCGGGGTAGGCAATCCCGATGAGCGCCAGATTGTCGCCACGGTCCTGCATCACGTCGTAATATTTTTCGTGATAATAATCGGCGGTCAGCACTACGCGGTTTTGGAGAAAGGCCAGATCGATACCCCCATCGAACTTATCCGCCTTTTCCCAGGTGGCATTGATATTGGCCAGGACCTGTGACCCGGGTGCGCCGCCTTCCGCGATATTTTCCGATTGGAATTGATAGGTGCTACCCATGGGATAGTTGCCGGCACCCTGCCCGAAATGCTCGGCCCAGATATAGTAGCCGTAGTAATCGACGTTGGCGTTACCGGTGCGGCCATAGGTTGCCCGCAGCTTGAACCGGTCGATCCAGGGCGCTAATTTGTGGAAAGCCGGCTCCCTGGCGATGTCCCAGCCGGCGCCGCCCGCATAGAACAGCCCGTATTGATGTCCCGGCGCATACCGGTCATAACCGCTGTAGTCGGCGGCGCCCTGCAGGAAGTAGCGGTCCTTATAGCTGTATGCGGCCTTGGCGCCATAGTTAGTGAGCTCGGCCGGCAGATCGTAGCCCACGAGCGAACGTTTTTGATCGAAGAGCAGCCTCGCGTTCACGCTATGCTCGCCGAACCGGCGGTCATAACCGGCCATCCCCTGTACAAAACGATAGCGGGCCCAGGTACCGGTGTTGTAGCGATTTTGCTGCGCCGTCGAAGCGCCGAAACCGCTGTAGGTGGTATCTCCCGGGGACGAGACCACCGGCGAATAGACCTCCGTCGAAAAACTGCGGTTCATATTCGTCTCAGAGCTCACCGATACGTCGCCCGAGGCGCGGACCCACAGCCCCCGGGTGAGACGGTCCAGCTTATAGTTGAGGACGACATTGGACAGCACGTCGCGCAGGTGATCCAGCGTATAGCCCGAGCCTTCCACCATACCCATGAGGTTTTGGGGAAAATTGGCATTGCCGCCATAGGACTTGTCGTGGTTGTGTACGGGATAGGCGTTGTTGGGCGTGCTCAGGAGCGTGCTCAGGATATTATTGAACGTCGCACCCGGCTGGTTGGCGTCCTGTAACCGGCCCATGACCTGTACGCGGAGCGAAAAATCCTTATTGACATCCACGTCCACTTTGGAGTTGAGCATATAACGCTGCAGCCCCACGTTCGTGTTATAAGCGGCGTTGGGGTCGGCAACAAAGATGCCCTGGTCGTTCATATAGCTTAGCGAGACCACATAGCGGGCGAGGGCCGAGCCACCGGCGGCATTGAGATTGACCCGGCTGAGCATGGGCGCGCTACGCAGGATCGTATGATACCAGTTGACATCCGGATGTCCCTGGGGATCGGTGTGATAGCGATAGGCATTGAAATCGGCCTGCGAATAGATCGGGCTCTTGCCGTCATTCAGCAAGGCCTCGTTGAGCAGGTAGGCATACTGATAAGCCGGGAGCGGCTGCGGCAGTCCCAGGGAGGTCTGCGTCCCGCTTTCGGCCGTAACGCTCAGCCGGGTAGGCCCTATGGTCGGTTCATTGGTAGTGACGATGATGGCTCCACGCGAGCTGTTTTGCCCGAGCAGCAGGTTGCTGAGCGGATCCTTGAGGATGGAGATGCTCTGGATCGTCTCCGGATCGATGGAATAATATTCCCGCTGCACGCCGTCCACGATCGCGATGGGGTTCTGGCCAAAGCTGGCGGCGTGCGCCCGGAGCTGGATATTGAACTGCGTATTGTCCGAGATCCCCGCGCCGGAGTTGTTGGTGGGGATATTCGAAAACAACCCCCTCGTAGTCAGCGAGTCGAGATTAAGTGTACCAAAGCCGGAACCCTGCGTGATATTCAAGCCGGTGAGCCGGCCCTGAACGGCGTTCAGGTAGTTGGTGGCGGGTGTGGCATCGAGCGCTTGCCTGTCGACGGTAGAGATGGAGCCGAGAAAACTCTCGCGGTCTGCCTGCTCATAGAGCACGTCGATCTTCTCTTCGGCCGGCGGTGGGATGATAATCGTATCTTTTTTTGCTATGGAGGTTGGTGTGCCTACGGCCGCCGTATGGAGGAAACGCGCCGTGAGCCGGATGGGTTTTAACGTGTCAGTTTTCGCTTCGTGTTGCAATTCGTCGAATTGAGGATGGCTGAAGACCAGCTTTTTCCCGAATGCCGCTTCGAGACGATAGTGTCCTTCTTTGTCGGTGAAGGTGTCATTGTCCTGGCCTTTTGTATAGACGCGCACACCGGCCAGCGGCTTACCGTATTCGTCGGTGACCAGGCCGCCTACCCAATGTGACGCATTTGCTTGTGTCGCGTTTGTTTGTGTCGCGTTTGCCTGTGTCGCGTTTTGCGCGGTGGCGGTTTCGACCAGCGCCAATGTCGCGATAGCGAGCAGGTATT
>DASYZH010000095.1:0-11366 GCA_035946435.1 Puia sp.
CCCACCCGATCCCCGCATTAGTCGTAGTGAACACCTGCTGCCCCCACCGGTTAAAGACGGTAAGATACTTAAACGACCGCATGCTCACCGGAAGAGCACGCAGCACATCATTATGCCCATCCCCATTCGGCGTAAAGGCAGAAGGCACAAAGATATCAGCAAGCGCATAGACCTTGATCGTGACGCTATCGGAACCCGTACAACCATCCGGCGCAGTCGCGAAAACCACATAAGTATAGATACCCGTCTCGCTAAAGGAAGCCACCGGGTCCTCCACCAAAGGGTTGTTAAGCCCCCCCTCCGGCGTCCAGGCAAATTGATTCAACCCCACCCCTTGCACATCGACGGCGTTCAGGCCGACGGTCTGCCCTACCATCACCGAGGTATCGGGGCCCGCAGACACCACGTAGGGCGGCCGGACGTAGAGGTCGACGACAGCCGGCTTAATACTCTTACAGCCATTCGCATCCGTCACGGTCAGGTTGTAAACAATACCCGATTGAGGCGTGATCACGATCGGATCGGAAATGGTCGGATCGCTAAGATAGGTCGTCGGCGACCACATATACTGTATCCCGCCGCTGCCGCTAAGATAGATATCCTTACCATAACAGGTAGTGTCCGGAGAAACAGCACTCGCCACCGGCGCCGGCAGCACTACGATATTCAGCGAGCCCTGTGCCGTACAAACACCCAGGACAACCGAAAGGGTATAAGCAGTAGTCACCACCGGCGAGGCCACCGGGTCTTCGACCGAGGCGCTGCTCAGGCCCGTGGCCGGGCTCCAGTTAAAGGTAGCAGCGTTGGACGTGATGGTCAGCTGCTTCGAAGTGCCTTCACAAATAGTAGTATTGTTATCCATCAGCAGGGTGAGGTTGTCATTAAGATCCACGGTCACCGTCCCCGGCAGCGTGCAGCCATTGGCGTCACGCACGGTGAGCGTCAAATTTCCCGAAGGCAATCCGGTAGCCTTGCCGGCAGTGCCACCTCCCGTAGTCGCCCCCACCGTCGACCCATTATACAAAAAGGTATAAGGCGGAGTCCCCCCCACCACCGTCGCCCCTACCACGCCGTCGTTATCCAGGCAGCTCGCCGCCGTGGCTTCCGCATAGTTCACATTGCTCGGCCCCGGGATACTGCTGATGGTTTGATATTTGGTGACCTGCGCAGTAGGACTGCCAGCATCGGTCACCGTGATGGTGTAGTTACCGAGACCCAGACCCGTCAGCTGTCTGCTGACACTGGTCGCAGTACCCGAAAGACTGAGGGTAAAAGGCGCCACGGCCGTCGGTCCCCCGGTAATCGAGACCTGGTAAGGCGAGGTACCGCCGCTGAGGATGATGGTCAACGTATCGTTGGTATTGTCGCAGGTACCGGAGATCACATCGGTCTGCACGTCCAGCGGCTGCGCCTGTCCATACACGGCGGGCACACTCAAAAAAACAAGGCATAACCCCGGCAGCCGCCGGAAAAAGAACTTCCACAGTAGGTTACAACAAAATGGGCGTTGCGACATGTAAGGGCTATATGCATGTAAAATACTCAATCCGGCCCGTACTGGCAACGCCCAGGCAATATGATATCATTGATCGGCAATCTGAAAGATCACGGGCTGACGCTTGTAGCTCTTTACGACCCGCCCATTCTGAATGGCCGGCGTCCACTTGCCGCTCTTCTTGATCACCCTCACCGCCTCTTCGCGCAGCCCCCCTTCGGTAGGCCCCGAGACCGCCTCGACATCACTTACATTCCCTTCCTTGTCTACGATGAACTGCACCAGCACCGTCCCCTGAATACCGGCTTCCACGGCCTCATCATTAAAGTGGAGGTTCTTGTTCAGAAAACGCGCCCAGGCCTCCTTGCCGCCGGGATACTGAGACTCGATCTCTACGGATCGGAAGACCCGATCATCATCACCCGCATCCGTCTTCGGCTTCTCGACGATCCCTTTATCCACCCCATCCGACGCCGGCCCCGGAGCCAATCCATCATCGAGCGCCCCATCCTTCGTCGCCGTCGAGATCTTCACGTTGTCGAGGTCCTTGTTCTCGGGCGGCACCTCATCCGGTTTCACCTGGTCATTAGGAACAATGCGTGTTGTGACAAAGCGTATGGTCGCCACAGGCTGCGGCTTCGGGACCACCGGCGGCGGCACCACCGGCGGCGGTGTCTTCTCTGCCACCGCTTCCATCACGACGTCGGTCACCGCCGGCGCGGCAACGACCTTCCCATGCCCCCTCACCAAAGTAAAACTGCACAGCACCACCACCAGCCCCGAGGTCACAGCAATCGCACGACCTAGCCGGCCATTATAATGCCTACGCAAATCATAAGCGCCATATTCCTTGTTCCTCCCGTCGAACAGGAGATCGAGAATATCGGCATCGAGAATCTTGTTCGTTTCCATGTTAAATGTTTTCTATAAAGACGCCAAAAGAAAACATTTCCATAACGGTCACCTGCATACGAAAACTCACGCAAAAATAAAAGACCCTCCCAAAAACGGGAGGGTCTCGAACTATCTTATCGACTCGCGGATCGAGCCAGCCTCGGCTCACACGCCTCGCGCATCGCCCGCCGCGAAAGCTTATTGCGATTCCAATCTAAACACGATCGGCTGCTTCTTGTACGACTTAACCTGGCGTCCATTCTGAACCGCAGGGGTCCACTTACCGCTCCTCTTGATTACGCGGACAGCCTCATCCCGAAGACCACCCTGGTCCGGACCGCTGATCGCCTGCACATCACTCACGTTACCTTCCTTGTCCACGATGAACTGTACCACGACGGTACCTTGGATCTCATTGTTCACCGCGTCGTCAGGATACCGCAGGTTTTTGTTCAGATAGCGTAACCAGGCCGCGGCACCACCGGGGAACTCGGACTCGATCTCCACCTTCGTAAAGGTCTTGTCATAGTCTTCGTCGTCCTTCTTGGGCGCCTCGACTACACCTTTACCGGCATCGCTCACGGGGGGAGCCGTGATCCCATCGTCCTTGGTACCTTCCTGATTCACCGTACCGATCTTCGTGTCCTCCAGCTTCTCTTGTTCCGGTGGCTTCTCTTCTTCTTTCACCTCATTATCTTTTACGATCTTGGGCGGGGTGAATTTGGCCATTTCCACCTTGGGGGGCTCCACCTTGGGCGGCGGAGGAGGCGGCGGCTCATTTTTCTTTTCTTCTTTTACGTCTTCGAGTTGCACGTCCTCGACCACCATCGTCGCCTTCTTCGTACCGCCATTCATATTGGACAAGAAATATCCAATGAAAAGCAGGGCAATGATGATGGCAGTCCCAATGATCGCCTTGACGATCCGCTTGTTGTAGGTCTTGCGCAACTCGTAAGCGCCGTACTCCTTGTTCTTCCCCTCAAAGATGATATCGAGGATGTCGGCGTTGAGTATTTTGTTGACTTCCATTGTTAAGTAATTTGCTTGGTTATCGGCTTTCGGCCCCACAGGCCGCGATCCGCTATAAAGATGCAGCCCCCAAAGGATTCCACATCATTTTTAGGATTATTTTACCCCATTGGCCGTTTCCGTAGCCGTCACGAACTTGTATTCGTCAGGCGTAATGTCCACAAGGGCGTACCGGTGCACCCCGTCGATCGTCATCTCATCCAGGATGTCCACCGTATTCTTGTAGGTAGCATCCTTCGTGGGCTTGATGATCACCATGAAATCCTTGGGATCGGTCCTCGCCTTCTTGTCCAGGATCTCATCCCGGATATGCTTGAAATCGGAGGCCTGGATCTTGGAAGGATCGAGACCCTCATAGTAATACACCTTATCGTCCTTGGAAGGCATCACGGTCAAAGCCGCCGATTCTTTCAGCTTGTTCTGCTCATCCGGCTTATCTACATCCTTCGGCAGGAACAACCGCATTGCTGTCGGCTGACTCATCGTCGTGGTGAAGATAAAGAACGTGATCAACAGAAATCCCAGATCCACCATGGGCGTCAGATCCACCCGCGTGGAAAGCTTCTTACTTTTTTTCACGCCGGGGCCCTTTTTATGACCACCGCCGCTACTGGTATCCATTTCTGCCATGGTAATAGCTTTTTTTAAAGTTACTTAAAGATACTTAAAAATTCTCATGTGTGCTGCTGATAATAGTCTACTGAGCCTTAACATCTTACACACTTCATAGGCGAGCCGCCCAGCGGCCGCCCAAAACACTACTGCTCCGAACTCTTGCTGCCGGCCGCCTGCTGTTCTTTGTCCAGCACCGATCCCGGAGGCGCAGCGATCGGATTCACAACCAGCTGGAATTTCAGCTGATCATTCTTCTTCAACGCCCAAATGACGCCCTCGAAGCTCGGATACTTGGCAGCATCATCGCCCTTCACCAGGATATTCATATGCTCACCCTGGAAAGCCGAAACGGCGGCAGCCATCCAATCCCGCAGCTCATTGTTCGTACTGTCCTGCGTGGGGATCCCCGGTTGCTTCACATTCTTGATCTGATCCTCCGGAACATCCAGGTAAGACTTCAATTGAGCAAAAGGGACTCCGACATAGGAGCTCGGATTATTAACAAAGGCCTTTTTCTCTGCATCGGTGAGCCCCAGGTTCTTGGAGGTGCTGATCGCATCCATGATATCCTTTTTCTCCGCCGTATTGGCGTCGCTCACGCTGAAATAAACCTTCCCGTCCTTGTCCATGGTGATCATCACCACGTTCTTCTCCGGCGCTATCTTCGACGACACACTACTCGGTGTCACGACGCTCAACGCCTCCGCAGGCTTGAACTTGGTAGCCAGAATAAAGAAGGACAACAGCAGGAAAGCCACATCACACATGGCAGTCATGTCGATGTTGGTACTCTTACGCGGTATTTTCGCTCTTGGCATAATAATTTCTTTTAATAATGATCCAAATGTTTCCACATTCCATAGGCCCCGCCAAATTTTAATAATTCAGGCAGCCGGCCGTTCTCACAATCAGCCTCTTAGCTTATTTGTACAAAGAAGCAAAGCTCTGCGTCAGCGTGAAACCACTTTCGTCAATGCCATACGTGATACCGTCGATCTTCGTAGTGAAGATGTTATACATGATGATCGAGAAAGCCGAAGTACCGATACCCAGGGCGGTATTGTAAAGCGCCTCGGAGATACCTACGGAAAGACGCTGAGCAGCTTCACCACCACCAGCTTCACCAAGCGCAGCGAAGGCCGTGATCATCCCGATAACCGTTCCCAGCAGACCCATCAGGGTTGCAACCGAAGCGATCGTCGACAAGAAAACCAAATTCTTTTCCAGCATCGGCAGCTCGAGCGCAGTGGCCTCTTCTACCTCTTTCTGGATGGCAAGCACCTTCTGCTCCGTGTCCAGCTCGGACGCAATCATCTCCTTGTATTTACGCAGACCGGCTTTCATGACATTACCTACAGAACCCTTCTGCTTGTCGCACTCGGCGATGGCGGCGTCCACGTTCTTGTTGGCCAGGTGATATTGTACTTTGCGGATAAACTCAGCGATATTGCCGTTCCCCGTAGCCTTGGAGATGGTCAGGAAACGCTCGATAACGAAAGTGATCACAGTCAAAAGAGCGCCGATCAGGATCGGTACAATGATACCACCATTGTACATCCGGGAGAAACCACTCTTCGCACCTTCCTGTTTGGGCCAGAATCCGCCGGAGAGGTCGGGTTTGGTAAAGTTTGCATCCGCACCGATAATGAACCTCCAGATCAGATAACCAGCGATAATACATACCAACGGGGCGACCCAGGAGATCGAATTACCCTTTTTCTTAGGTTGAACGGAAGAGGTGCTCTTTGCTGCTGTCGCTGCAGTCGGTTTTGTTTCAGCCATGATCGTTTGTTTTTAGTGTTTTTAAAAAAATTGAAGTATGTAATGGAAAAATTTACGTTTGTCCTTCGGACGAGCCGCCTGGCGTCTCCTACGATGTACAATTCTAATAAAAAAAGCCTTTCGATAGATAAAATTGGATGTAAAAAGTTTCAGGAGTGACACAAGATAAGGATTTTTTATAAAGTTCAATCCCAATCTGCGCCATCCGTATCCCGCCGCGATAATGTATGCCTCTTTAGGCCCGCAACACTCGAACGCAGGGGATTTGCAATGTACGGGTTTTTGCGAAAGTCCCACACAGGATCGAACTAATTTAAATCTTTGTTATTAAGCCCGTTCGTACACGTTCGTACAAATTCGTTCACCCCCTTGATCGGGATCAATCGCGCCGCGCCCCCAGCCGCCCCACCTCGATCGCAAGCCCCCTCATTCATACCTCAACGCCTCTATCGGATTCAATCGCCCCGCCTTCCTCGCCGGATACAACCCCGCCAGCAACCCCACCCCACTGCAAAGCAACGCCCCCGCCAGCACCCAGGTCCAAGGCACCACAAACCCCGTAGACAAAAAGATCGAAAAAAGATTCCCCACCAACACCCCCAGCACGATCCCAAAACCGGCGCCTATCAGGCTGATCAGCACGCTCTCGAGCAGGAATTGGGCCCGGACATTCCTACGCCGCCCACCGATCGCCTTGACCAGCCCGATCTCCTTCGTTCGCTCGGTAACCGCCACCAGCATAATATTCATCAACCCAATGGCCGCCCCCAGGAGCGTGATCATTCCAATGGCCAGCGCAGCCACCGTGATCACGCTCAGATTCCGTAGCAGGATCTGGACGAAGCTGTCGCTCTTGTCGATATTGAAATTGTCGGCCTCCGTGACCTCCATCCCCCGGATCGGCCGGAACACCCCCTCCGCCTGGTCCACCGCCCCATCGATCAGCTTGACGTCCACCACCTTCACCTGGATATTAAAGGATGCATTCGGATTGGCATTGAAGAACCGCCGCACATTATTATAAGAGGTGATCACCACATTGTCATTGTTCATCCCCAGCGTCGACCCCTTCGATTCCAACACTCCCACCACCCTGAAGGGCAGGTTGTTAATGTTGACCATCTTATCCACCGGCATCTCCGGATTCTTCCCAAAGAACCGCTCCGCCAGGGTACTCCCGATAATGGCCACATTTCGCCCGCTCTGGACATCCAGCCGGTTGAGATTTCGCCCCGCCGCCAGGCTGTATCCATTCAGGTCGACATAATTCTCATCCCCACCCAGGACCCGCACATTGGGATTCGTCTTGAGGTCGCCCAGCGAGACCACCGCATCCGTCGCCCCGGTATACCCCAGGCTCACCGCAGCCGGATACTGAAACCGGTCCCGGAAGGTCTCCGCCTGCAATTTGGTGATCGGCGCATTCGCATTGGACTTTCTTTCTTTCAAGCCCTTGCGCTGGCTCTTCACCTCCCCATTGTTGAATTGAAACCACTTCCTGTTGTGGATGGTAAACCCGTTGGCCCCCATGGCGCTGAAACTCTCGGTAAATTTCTGCTTCATGGCATCGATAGCCGTATTGATGCCCACTAGCGCCATGATACCAAAGGCGATAATGGCCACCGTGATCCCGGTCCGCGTCGGATTGCTCCGCACCGTCCGGAAAGCCAGCGATAGGGTGTCTGAAAGCCGCATAACCCACCCAAATTACGCAAAAACTACCACGTGTAGATAAATCTGGAAAGCTGATCCAGCAGCGCCTGCGGGAAGACGCCCAGCAGGATCACAAGCGCCGCCAGGACGACGAGCAACCCCTTGAAACCGGAAGACGGCTCGTGCTCGGTAGTCCCCTCGCCATCCTTGAAATACATGGCCTGGATCACCCGGAAATAGTAGTAGACCGAAACCGCAGCACACAAAACAGCAAATACGACCAGCCACATGAACTTACCGGACGCGATCACCCCGACGAGCATATAATATTTAGCGAAAAAGCCGCCCGTCAACGGGATACCGGCCAGAGAAAGCAAAAAGATCGTACAGGTTGCCGCCAGCACCGGCTGTTTCCGCGCCAACCCATTGAAGCCCTCGAAGGTATAATCCTTCATCCGTATCAAAATAGCGAAAATGCCAATGGTCGCAAGACTGTAAGCCGCCGCATACAGGATAATCCCCTGTTTGGCGATTCCGTTCAGGGCCAGCAGGGCCAGTAACATAAAGCCCGCCTGGGCAATCGACGAATACGCCAGCATCCGCTTGACACTCTGTTGGAACACCGCAGTGATATTACCCACAAACAAGGTAGCCGCCGCAATCAGCGCCACGAAGATCTGCCAGCTCTGCTGCGCACTGCCAAAGGCCTCGTCGAAAAGCCGGATAAAACCCACGAAGATCGACACCTTCACGATCGTAGCCATAAAGGAGGTAAAAACCGTCGGCGCCCCGTCATACACATCCGGTGTCCAAAAATGAAAGGGTGCCGCGCTCACCTTGAACGCCATCGACACCAGCAGGAGCAACAACCCCGCCATGAACACCGGCGCCACCTGCGGCCGCTGGTTCCAGATATCGTCGATAAAAAAAGTGCCCGTAGTGGAGGCGCCGTACAGGAACGCGATCCCCAGCAACATCAGCCCCGTCGAGAACGAACCCATCAGAAAATACTTCAAGGCAGCTTCGTTGCTCTTCAGATTGCGTTTGTCGGAACCCGTTAAAATATACAATGGGATCGAAATGATCTCGATCCCCAGGAACAACATCAGCAAGGTGTTGAACGTAGTCACGATCGCCACCCCGCAAAGAACAAAGAATATGAGCGCAAAATACTCCGCCAGGTTATTGCCGATCTTCTCCATATCCCGGCCGCTCAACAGCACCAGCAAAAGCGTGCTCACGAAAGCGATGGTGTTACCCAGCAGTCCGAACGTATCGAAGAAAAGCATCTTGTGCGTGTCGATCTCCACGTGATAACCTACCATGTCGGCATAGTTCACGATGACCAGCAAGGCCAGCCCCAGGACCGCCGTATTGCGGATCGCGGTCTTACTCTTAGTAACGATCCCGCTGAACATCATGACGATTCCCCAGATAGCCGATAAAAGTATTGCGTTCATATTATGTTTATGTTGCCAGCGTCATCACCCTGATTGGGCATCCTTGCGACGCTCCGTTCAACTTATGGTTTATAATTCATCTGTGCCAAAAGGAAATCCGCGGTCTCCTTCGTCAAATCCAACACCGGCTTCGGATATACCCCTACAAAAACAATAAGAACCACGATCGCCGCCAGCACCACCTTCTCATTGAATTTAATATCCACCCCGCGTGCCGTCAACGCATTCGTATCCCCGAAGAACACCTTCCCGATCATATTCAGCGTATACACCGCCGAAAGGATGATCGACAACGCCGCGACACAGGTAAACACCACATTGTATTGCGTCGCCACCGAGCTATACACCCCGCTGAACAGCAGGAACTCCCCGACGAACCCATTCGTCAACGGCAACGCGATATTCGCCAATGCGACAATGACGAGAAGGATCGCCAGACCCGGCGCCTTCTGCGCCAGCCCGCCCAGCTCGCTGATCTTCCGGGTACCGAACTGCCGCTCGATCAGGTCGACGACTATCCACATCCCGAGGATATTGATCCCGTGGTTGAACATCTGGATCATCACCCCCTGCATGCCGGTCGCATCCGTGGCGAACACCGCCAGACACATCAACCCCATATGCGCAATGGAGCTGTAGGCAACCAGTCGTTTCAAATCGTTCTGCCTGATGGCCACCAGCGACGCATAGACCATCCCGATGATACAGCAGGTAGAGATGGTATCGCCCCAGGCCCAGAAACCGATCGGGACTACAGGCGCCAGCCAGCGGATCAATCCAAACACGCCCATCTTCACCATCACCGCACTCAACACCATCGTCACCGCCGTCGGCGCCTGCTCATAGGCATCGGGCTGCCAGGTATGAAGAGGCCATATCGGCATCTTGATCGCAAAAGCCAGGAACATCAGCCAAAAGATCCAGGTCTGATCCCTGCCCGAGATCTTGTTGTGCAAGGCATAAAAGCTCTTGAGCGAGAAACTATGATCCGGGGTATGACTGTAGATCCAGATGATGCCGATCAGCATCAGCAGGGATCCCACAAACGTATAGATAAAGAATTTAAAGGTCGCCTGGATCCGCCGCTCGCCGCCCCATTGTGAGGCCAAAAAGTACACGGGGATCAGCGCCAGTTCCCAAAAGAAGTAGAACAACAACGCGTCGGTAGCCACAAACACCCCCAGCAACCCGGCCTGCGACAACAGCATCAGCGCATAGAAATTCCAGGGTTTGCTGTATTTGTCGCGCCAGGTGGAGATGAAGATCAGCGGGAACGCTATCGCCGTCAGCAAAGTCAAAATGAGACTCAGCCCGTCCAGCGCCACCGAGAAACGGCTTCCGAGATCGGGCAGCCAGGCCACATCGGCATGCAGCATCGGACTGTCCTTGGCCATCCCAAGCCCTGCCAGGACCACGACCAGCGTTACCAGCGAACTCAGGAGTGCCCAAGCCTTCGCCAGCCCCTCGCTTTTGAAAAAGAAGCCGACCAACCCGGTCACCAGCGGAATAAGAATAAGTAATACAGCTACCATATCAATGCTTTGTAAACAATTCAACTAAGAATAAAACCAGGATGCCGATGACCATCAGGAGCACATACCCCCCGACCAGGCCACTCTGCAACAAGCGCAGCTGCCGGCTGCCGTACTGCACCAAACGCCCTACCCCATTCACGATGCCGTCGATGATGTTCTTATCGAAAAAGGTCAGGAACTGCGCCAGTAGATCCAGCGGCTTGACGATGACCGCATTATAGAGCTCATCGACATACCATTTGTTGGCAAGGAACTTTCCGAAGCCGGTCGGCTCACCCAATTCAGGTTTCTTGCTGAACCGCGCCCACGCCCCGACAACTCCGATCACCGCCAGCACCACGGACACGACCATCAGCATCCCCTCTGTCCCCTTTTCGAGCTCCAGCCCATGCGCATTCTCACCGAGCACCGGCGCCAGGTAGGCCCCCAGCCAGTGCGCATTCGGGGCAAACACCGCGGGGATGCCCAAAAAACCGGCCACCGTCGCCAGTATCGCGAGTGCCCAAAGGGGTATCGTCATAGCCGCCGGGCTCTCATGCAGAGCGCTACGCGCGTGCCCTTCGTCGGGGCCTCCGATTCCGGCCCCTCCTCGGGCATCCTCCAGCTCATGAGTCCCTCTAAAGGAACCCCGGAACGTCATAACATACAGCCGGAACATATAAAACGCCGTCAGCAACGCCGTAAACACCCCGATCACATAATAGATGGGGTTCTTGGCATAAGCGGCCGAGAGGATCTCATCCTTCGAGAAAAAGCCCGAAAACGGCGGTATCCCCGAAATGGCCAGACAGCCCAATAAGAAAGTGATATGTGTCGCCGGCATCCATTTCCTGAGTCCGCCCATCTTCCGCATATCCTGCTCCCCACCCATGGCGTGGATCACCGAGCCCGCCCCAAGGAACA
>DASYZH010000096.1:0-7938 GCA_035946435.1 Puia sp.
CCCCAGGTGGTCTCCATAGGCGGCGTCTATCGCCGGGTGATGAACCCGCCCGTATTCGACACGGCCAATGTCCGCCGGTCCACGGACTTTATGGTCGCCTTGCTAAACGCCACCGGATATTACAATCCCGCGATTAAAGATACTATACACCGGGACACCGTCCGTTTCCAACGCCATCCGGAAAAGAACGAATACCGGGTCACCGTGAATTTCACCGTCAACCCCGGCAAACAGCTGAAGCTGGATTCATTTGCCTTCGCACTCTCCACCCCGGCGCTGGAACAGCTCGCGCTGGCATCGGCCAAAGCCACCCTGCTGAAAAAAGGCAAACCCTACTCCAAACAGCTGATGTCGGACGAGCTGGACAGGCTCGTGACCCTGTTCCGCAACAACGGCTACTATCGCTTTTCCAAAGAAGATATGGTCGTCGTGCTGGATACCGTGGTGTCCGCCCTCATCGATCCCAATATCGACCCTTTCCAGCAGGAGGCGCTGCTGCTCGAGCTGAAACGAAAACGGGAACATCCCACGATCGATGTGGTCGTTGCTCAACGTCCCGTCCGGGACTCGTCACACGTTATGCAGTACCACATCGGGCATGTCACCGTCTATCCGGACCTGCCGATCGTACTGGAAGATACCGTCACCGTAAGCAATATCGACACCAGCACGGCCAAAGGGTTTACGCTCATCACCAGGTCGGGTAAATTCAAGCCGTCGAAGATCATCCAGAATGTCTATGTCCGGCCGGATTCGCTGTACCGCCTGCAGAAATCGCTGCGCACCGTGAACCGCTTCAACCAAATGGGCGCCTGGCAGCAGGAGACCATGGTCTTCGACCCCTCCGAGAACGGCGATTCCATCCTCGACGCGACCCTCAAGCTCTATCCCGCCAAAAAGATGGTCCTTAATGCGGACTACGAGGTGGCCCGCAATACAAATGATATCGTCACCGCCACCAACCTGTTCGGTATCAACCTGAACTTCGGTTTGCGCAACCGCAACGCCTTCCACGAATCCGTGACCAGCGCCTCCACCCTGCGCGGCGGCGTCGAGCTGGGCTCCGATTTTATCCAGACTACCCAGGTCAGCGCCGCACACACCCTCAGCTTTCCGGAGGTCTTGCCAAAATTCGTCTATACCTTCGCGTTGGGAACTTTCGCCCATCACCGCAAGGAAGCCCTCGACAGCGTCCGCTCGGTATTCAACATCAATGCCTCCTATGTCGACCGCCGTCAATTCTTCACCACGCGTTCCATCAACGGCTCCTGGGGCTACGAATGGACCAGCGGCAACCATTCCTGGCTCGTCCGGCCGATCAATATCGAGTACACGCAATTGGACAAAACGGATAGCTTCAATACGTACCTGGCCAACTATCCTTCACTCAACCTGGCCTTCAGGAGCGGACTGGTTCTCAGTTCCCAGATCGTCTACAAGTCCGTGCATAAATACGGCCCACACACGGATTTCCTGACGCTCAGCGGCGAAACCAGCGGCGCGCTCCTGGGCTTGATACAAAAACTCAACGAAGGCTCGCTCTGGCGCTTCATCAAGGGAGAGGTCGATTATCGTCATCACATCGACTACCGGCGAACGCAGCTGGCCTTCCATACCTATGCAGGCGCCGGCTGGGCCTATGGGCGGGGGAATGGCGGCGAAGAGACCCTACCCTTCTATAAGGCCTTTTTTGCCGGCGGCCCCAATTCCATGCGTGGCTGGCAGGTGAGACAGCTGGGTCTTGGCTCTGCCAAATACTATGACACGGCGGACGGGGGTATACTGGACCGTTTCGGCGATATCCAGCTGGAAGGGAATGTCGAGTACCGATTCCCGTTGGGAACGATCCTGGGCGTAAAGCTGCTGAGTGCAGTCTATGTCGACGCGGGCAATATCTGGGACCGGCACGTCCTCATTGACAATCCTACGATCACCGCTGAGGCCGACAAGGGCAGCGATTTCAAATTCGATCGTTTCTACAAGGAGATTGCCGTCGACGGCGGCACCGGTCTGCGCTTCGATTTCGACCTGTTCCTCATCCGCTTCGATTACGCCTATAAATTGAAGAACCCCGAAACCGGCAGCGAGTGGTTCCAGGACCTGAAACTCTTCCATGGCCAGTTCCAGCTGGGTATCGGCTACCCCTTTTAGCGAAATTTCTCCTCGATATAGGCCTCCGCCGTCTCCATCGTCAGCGCAGTCTCCACCGTGTACTCCCCGATCCGCGTCCGGCGTAAGCTACTCAGATAACCGCCGCAGGCCAGGGCCGCCCCCAGGTCATTGGCCAAACTGCGAATATAGGTTCCCGTTGAACACACTACCCGGAACTCCAATACCGGCAGCCGGAACGCCGTGATCTCGAAGGTTTGGATGACGACCCTGCGCGGGTCCAGCTTCACCTCCTTGCCCTTTCGCGCCAGCTCATAGACCCGCTTGCCACCGACCTTGATGGCCGAATGCGCCGGAGGGATCTGGTCGATAGCGCCGGTGAATTGCGTTGCTATGAGTTCGGTCACCAGCTCCGGCGTGACATACGCAGGATCCTTTTGCACCACCGGCTCGCTTTCCAGGTCGTAGGTCGGCGTACTGGCACCCAGGGTGATCGTCCCCGTATATTCCTTTTCCTTCGCCATGTATTCGTTGATGCGTTTGGTAAATTTACCCGTACACAGGATCAGCAGCCCGGTAGCCAGCGGATCGAGTGTGCCCGCATGGCCGATCTTCTTTGTGCGCACCAGCCGCCGCAGCTTGCGCACCACGTCGAACGATGTCCAGCCGAGCGGCTTGTCGATCAGCAACACCTGTCCTAGTTCAAAAATATTTTCCATTAAATTGCTAAACGTGCTTTTATCTCTAAGTATTTGTTCACCGTCTGCACCGTGAGGTTCTCCGGCGCCGTCAGGATGGTCGCAATACCATGTTGGCTCAGCTCTTTGACGATCAGCCGCTTTTCGTACGCGAATTTTTCCGCGATGGTCTTCACATAGACGCCTTCGATGTCGCCCGACTCGCTGCCAATCAATTGTTTCAGCCCGGTGTTCTCGAAAAACACCAGCAGCAGCAAATGTTTTTTGGCGATGGCGCGGATATACGGCATCTGCCGCTCGAGTCCCGAGAGCGACTCGAAATTGGTGAACAGCACCAGCAGGCTTCGCTGTGGGATGCGCGTACGCACCATGGCGTAAAGCTTTTCATAATCGGTCTCCTTCCAATGGGTCTGCTGATTATAGAGGTTCTCGAGGATACTCCCCATCTGCATGCTATGGCGGCTCGCCGGCAGAAAAGTTCCGATCTGATCCCCAAAGGTCAGTAACCCGGCCTTGTCCTGGCGGATCAGCGCCACACGAGACAACACAAGGGTGGCATTGATCGCATAGTCGAGCAGGCTCAGGCCATCGAACGGCATTTTCATCACCCGCCCCTTGTCGATCACACAATAGACTTGCTGGCTCTTCTCATCGGTGAAGGTGTTTACCATCAGCTGCCCGCCTTTACGGGCCGTGGCCTTCCAGTTGAGGCTACGGATATCATCCCCGGTGACATATTCCTTGATCTGTTCGAACTCGAGGCTATGCCCCAGCTTGCGAATGCGCTTGACACCGCTCTCCGCGAGGTTGTCCGATGCCGCCAGCAGTTCGTACTGCCGCAGCGCAAAATAGCTGGGCAGCACCCGGACCGTGGTCTCCGCCGGCAGGACCTTGCGCCGGATCAGCAATCCAAAAGGACTCCGGATATAGACATTGATGCCGTGGAATGTATACTCGCCGCGTTCTTTCGGGTGAACAGTATAATCCAGTACCCTGCTTTCAGCCGGCTTCAGCCGGACATCGAGGTGGAAATGTCGCTCCTGCAGTTGCTCGGGTAACTCATCGATGATCCGTAAAAAGACCGGGAATGGGAATCGATTGGTTACCTCCAGCTGCACGGGGTTGATATCCCCATTGCTCATCCGGTCCGTCAATCGCCGCACCACTGCCACAGGGTCCCGGCGGGTGAACAGCACCACGTAATCCAGCAGAGTCACCACCGCCAGAAAGAGCAGGAGCAGCTGCGCGATGACCAGCAAAAAGGGAACGCCATAGGCGATCACGAATAGACAGATGACCCCAACCAGCAGCCAGTACCAGCGGCGGGCGAAGAACAGGGAAAGATAGAAACGTTTAAAAATAGACATCAGCGCGGTACTTCGATAGAACGAACAATTTCGGCAATGACATCGTCGGCCGATGCCCCTTCCATTTCTTTCTCCGGCGTCAGCACCAGCCGGTGACGCAGCACCGGCGGCGTGATATAAACGATGTCCTCGGGTGTCACGAAATCACGTCCGCGCATGGCCGCCAACGCCTTCGCCCCGTTGAGGATACCGATAGACGCCCGCGGCGAAGCCCCGAGATAGATCGCCTTGTGATTGCGCGTGGCTCCCACAATGGCCGTGATGAAATGGATCAGCTTCTCTTCGATGTGCAGCCCGCGGACCTTGTCCCGCAGCTCCTGGATGCGCGCCGCCGCCAGTACCGGCGACACCGTTTCGATCCGCTGATTGCCCTTCATCAGGTGATGGTTGGACACGATGTGGAATTCTTCCTCAGCGGTGGGATACTGCACCCGGATCTTGAACAGGAACCGGTCGAGCTGCGCCTCGGGAAGATGATACGTCCCTTCCTGCTCGATGGGGTTCTGCGTGGCTACGACCATAAAAGGCGGCATCAACGGATAAGTCTGCCCATCCACCGTGATCTGCCGTTCCTCCATGACCTCGAAAAGCGCGCTCTGCGTCTTGGCCGGAGCGCGGTTGATCTCGTCGATCAAAACGATATTGCTGAAGATCGGTCCGTGTTTGAACTGGAAATTGTTATCCCTGGGATTGAAAACGGAAGTACCGATGACATCGCTCGGCATCAGGTCCGGCGTGAACTGGATGCGCGAGAAACCCACGGAGATCACCCGGCTGAGCAGTTTTGCCGTAAGAGTTTTGGCGACGCCCGGCACCCCTTCTATGAGAATATGGCCGTCCGCGAGGATACCCGCGAGCAGCAGCTCGATCATCGCTTCCTGCCCGACGATGACCTTGCCGATCTCCGCCTTGAGGTCCTGCACACTCTGGTTCAGCTCATCCAATTCCGTCCGTTGCTCGAATAAATTCTCTTCCATGTTAGGTATGTTTATAAAATGCTTCTAATTGCCCGTGGAAATCCAGCAGCTCCTCATCCGAAATATACGCTTTTGTCGGCAGGTGATACATATAGTCCACCAGCTGCGTCAGCGATTCCTTCGGGTAACCGGTGCGGTAAGCCAGCCTTTCCACCAACGCCTCATCCAGCGCCGTCACCGGCAAATGGAACCGCGTGCGGACCTGGTCCTGGAAATACGCCACCATCTTGGTCGCCAGGTTGTGGTTGTCCCGCCGCTGGAAATACAGCCTGCCGATGGTTCGTACAAAATCCAGCGAGGTATTGCTTAGCGGGCTGATCACGGGGATCTCGCGCTGCCGCCGCTTGCTGTCGAACAGGTAGAGGATAAGGAAAAGCAGGAGCAGCAGCCAGAAGGCCCACCGCAGCGCCGGATGGCTCAGGATATAGTCGAAAGCCGAGAACCGCCGGGTATGATCGTACCGGTAATACTCGTCCCAGATGATCTCGCGGGTATCAGCCGGCAGATACGAAAGAGCGCTCTCATAATACCCGATGTTTTGCTTGTGCAGCAAAAAGAAATTACTGAAGGCCAGCGGGGCGAAATGCAGGTAGATGGCGCCGCCGCCTTTGTATGTCAGCCGGATAAAATTCGGCCGGCCGTTCCCATCGCGGCCAAGGACCGATGTATATTGGGTATCCAGCCGGGTGATCCAGTTGTCATAGGAATCTCCGGGATAGGCAAAAAGCTTGTAACCGGTATCCACCGGGGGGTAAACGCCTACGGTAAGACTGTCCGGCTCCTCGGAGAGTGGCGGTTTGCTCGTCGCATGGACCGAGAGCTCCTTCAGCAGGTTCTCGCTGATGCGGTTGGCGGAGATAAACACCTGGTTGCCCTGCTGAATGAAATTCATCAGCGCCGTGACCTCCGTAGCATCCGCGTACACCGAAGTACCTATGACGATAAAGACCCGGCCGGTACCGGACGAATTCGCCAACGCCACCGGGCTGTTGTTGCTGCTGACGGTGATCGTGGCATCCGGGAAAAGATGCGACAGCGATTCATAAGCTACCCTGGTGCCATACGGAATGTCATCGTGGCGCGAGAGCGAGATCCGCCGGTTCAGCTGTTTGCGCCCGCCACCGCCTGCTCCGCAGGAGGCCAGCAGCAGGATTGCCGGCAAAACAGCCCATATCCGGAAAACCGCCCTCATGATCGTACGGTTTTATCGAAGTCCACAAAATCCTGGTATAACCGTTGGAATTGCGTTTCACCCAGGGTAAATTCCCCATACCACACCTTTTCATACGCCGTGGTGAGAAACCCGAAGGGTCGTTCCTGTTCCGTGCCATTCAGCTGCCGCAGATATTCGTGATTGGTCGCCTGCAGCGTCTGCCGGATCAGCCCCCGCTCGTTTAGTCCCCGCAGCGTACGCAGATAGAGATAGCGGACGGCCTGCCGGTGGTCCCCGAGGGCCAGGTAATGCTGCAGCCGCTCGTCCAGGTCCTCCTCCACAAGCGACTCGCCGGTCTCGCCGTCACCGCTCGTCTTCCGCACCCGTCGCCGGTAGAAGACATGCAGGTTGTTCTCCGACACCACCCGGACGATCACCCACAGCAGCAGTCCCGCCAGTGCGATCAGCACACACCAGCGAAATCCCGCGCTGGTCAGCACGCGCCACAGCCATTCGGCAAATTTGCCGGGCTCTTCCCGCTCATGCCGCCAGTATGCAGGGTCATTGGCGTAGGCGAAATGCCGGTCCTTTTTATACGCGTCGATCACGGAATCGGGAACAGTACGCAAACTCGCCGCGGGCTGGTCACCCGTGCCCGTCTCGCTCCCCGCGTTCACCAGCGTGGACGTGTCGAGAGTCGATTCCTGCCCCGGAGGAGCGACCGTCCCCCCGACAACGACGGTGTCGGCTACCGTGGTATCCAATTTTTCGACGGTGTCCCTGGATTGCTGCGCCACCCCCCGGGAAGCGACCAGGAGCGACGATAGCAGGAAGAGGATCCCGGCCCGGCGTAGTACCATCATAAGGCTCGCATTTTTTTCTCCACGCGGATGGGATAGATGACAAAATACCAGATCACGAAGGTGAGCGAGCCCAGCAGGATGGTAAGGCTAACCGCTATCGGCATCCTGGAATAACGCGTCACGAAACCTTCCAGGAAAGCGGCCACGATGAAGATCGGCACCAGCCCGATCATCAGCTTCAATCCATCCTTGCCGCCGCGTTTGAGCGAGACGATCCGCCGGTGCGTCCCTGGGAACAGGATGCTGTTGCCCAGCACAAGCCCCGCAGCCCCGGCAATGATGATCGACGAGATCTCCAGCGTGCCGTGGATCCAGATCACCAGCACACTCTGCCAGCCGAGCCCTTTGGCGAAGAAATAATATTGAAAGGCGCCGAGCATCACGCCATTCTTGAAGAGCTGCCAGACCGTACCGATGTTGACGAGGAAACCCAGGACGAAGACCATGAACGATACCTTGATATTGTTCACGGCGATCCAGAAGAACATGCTCAGCTGATCCGCGTTTTTATAAACGCCGAAAGGATCGCCACGAGCTATATTGTCTTCCGTCATATCCACATACTGATCTCCCAGCACCCCGCGGACAAATATTTCGTCATGCGCAGCGGAAAAAGCCGCCATCACGGCGAAAAGCACAAAGATCAGGAACGAATAAAAGATCTCCCGATGATATTTCCGGACCACCAGCGGCAGTTCCGTCTTCCAGAAACGGGCGATCCGCGAGACCTCCTCCCGTTTGTTGCGATAGATGCCCAGATAGATGCGTGAA
>DASYZH010000097.1:0-18201 GCA_035946435.1 Puia sp.
GGATTTGAACCCGAGACCTCAGGGTTATGAATCCTGTGCTCTAACCAACTGAGCTATCTCGCCGGTTATCCGCATTCGAAACGGCCATACGGCACAATTCCGGAAACGGGACGCGAAGATAGAAAAAAATAAGCGTAAAAAGCAAGCAAAAGCCATCGAAAAACAGCAACCCGCCACGCCCCAAAAACAAAAAGGCCTCCTGTAGAAACAGAAGGCCGTCTAACGATTGCTTGCCATATGAAAATTCTTCGAAAGATCTGATTTGTTCGAAAGGTCTAACCCGGTTACCGCAACCCGCTCCCCCCTTCACTACCATTTCCGTTGCGCCCACAAATGTAAGAACCCCAGCACTCCTAAAAAAGAACCGAATAATATCAAAAAGTTAAATTGCTAAATCGGTTTATCAAATCCTGGTGGTATTTCTCTATTCCGTTCCTTTCTGAGACCAAGGTCGGAGTTTTTTCCGGATAAAGAAAATTATTTGGAAGAAATTTTCAAAAAAATCACCTAACCCATCGAAAAATTAAACATGTAATTAATTATAATATTAAAAATGTAGCCTAAAAGAGCCATAAAAGTCCAAAAATCTATGAAAATGGGCCAGCCTCGCCAATCTTGCAATTAAATAGTAAAAAAATTATATCCGTTTGTACTCCTCCAACGCCCTTTCCAGGCAATCCATCGCCCTCTCCAAGTCATCCGTATTCAACACATACGCCAGCCGGACCTCTTTCTTGCCCAGGCCGGGGGTGCCATAGAACCCACCCGCAGGCGCCAGCATCACCGTCTGCCCCTTATAAGAGAAACTTTCAAGCAGCCACTGACAAAATACATCCGTATCATCCACCGGCAGACTCGCCATCGCATAAAAGGCACCACCGGGATTCGGACAGTAGACCCCCGGCATCCGGTTCAGCCGGCTCACCAGCACATCCCGGCGCTTCAGGTACTCCGCCTTGGTGGCATTGAAATAATCGGCCGGCAGCTCCGTAGCCGCCTCACCCAGGATCTGCGCGAAACCAGGTGGGCTCAACCGCGCCTGGGCAAATTTCATCACCGTGTCCAGCACCGCCTGATTCCGGGTCACCAGCGCCCCGATCCGCCCGCCGCAGGCACTATACCGTTTGGAGATCGTATCCATCATCAACACATTGTCTTCCGCACCCTTGAGATTCATGGAGCTGAGATGCGTCCCGCTATAACAAAAGTCCCGGTAAGCTTCGTCCGAGAACAAATAAAGACCATGCCTGATCACGATGGCTGCAAGTGTCTCCATCTCCTCCTTGCTATACAGGTAGCCGGTAGGATTATTGGGATTGCAGATCACGATGGCCCTCGTCCGCGGCGTGATCAGCTTTTCGAACTCGGCTACCGGCGGCAACGCAAAACCGTTCCCGATATACGAGGTCAGGGGTTTTACCACCACATTCGCCGCTACCGCAAATCCATTGTAGTTAGCATAAAAAGGTTCGGGAATGATCACCTCGTCTCCCGCATCCAGACAGCTCATAAACCCAAAAAGGATCGCTTCGGACCCACCCGTGGTAACGATGATCTGGGAATAATCTACATCGATCCCTACTCGTTTATAATAGGAAGAAAGCTTCCGCCGGTAGCTTTCATTACCCGCGCTGTGACTGTATTCCAGCACCTTGAAATCGAAATGCCTTACCGCATCCAGCGCCATCTTGGGCGTTTCGATATCGGGCTGACCGATATTGAGATGATAAACTTTGGTGCCCTTCCTTTTGGCGGCCTCTGCATACGGCACGAGTTTCCGGATCGGCGAAGCCGGCATCTGTTGTCCGCGTTGACTGATGGTTAACATGGCGCAAAAGTAAAACAAAGCGGCGGGCCGCAAAAAAGAAGCCCCCGCAAGGGGGCTGGATAAAAAAGATTCTGCCGGACAAAAAAGATTCGCGGACCCCGACACAAAGGCTAGCGACTCCCCTTCGTACCCTTGGAAGCCTCGTACTTGGCATAGGCATCCGGCGTCAGCACCTCACCGGTAATATGCAGCTGCAGCGGCATCTGCACCCCGGCTACCTTGATCGTGATGCTTTTGTTGAAAGGTCCGGCGACAGCAGCATTGAACCCGGCCTTGATCACGTCGTCCTTGCCCTTCTGGACGGCTCCTTCGGGTTTTACAGGCGTCGTACAGCCGCAGGAAGCCATGGCGGACTCGATGATCACGGGATTATTGCTGATATTGGTAAAGTCAAAATCATGCGACACAGGCGTTCCCTGCTTGATCTTGCCGAAATCGTAGGATAGCTCCTTGAACTTCAGCACATCTTCGGCTTTTTGGGCTTGCTGGGCAAAAACACCTGCACTCAGGACCAATGCACTTGCAAATAGGAGTAACTTCTTCATTGTTTGTATCAGTTTATTTGTTTTAATAATTCAACCGAGGAGTTTTCCGGCGCCGAACTGGCAGGAGCGGCATAGACTTCACCGGTGATGGTGAGCGTCTTTGTCCGGTTAGTATTATAAATGATCGTCACCATCTTGGTGAAATGACCCTTGGCATAGGCATTGTAACCCACCTGGATCTTGGCCGTTGCTCCCGCCTCGATGGGATCACGGCTCCAAACGGGCGTCGTACACCCGCATGAAGCCTGCACATTATCCAGTTTCAGGGGAGTAGACCCCGTATTGACGATCTCGAAAGTAGTAACAGCCGGCCGGCCCTGGGGTATCTTGCCGAAGTCAAAGCTGTTCTGTTTTACGACCAGCACATCCGGCGGAGGAGTGACTGCTGTCCCCCCATTATTCACCGCTTGTGCACGAACACTTAGAACGGTGGTAAAAAGGCTGATCACAATTGCTAATTTTTTCATAGTTTGGCTGCGTTAAGTTGCTGACCTTTGGCCGATTATAAAATTAGTATTTGTCGCCAGCTTTACCAATAAATTATCGCCTAATTTATTTTTTTAACAATCAATGAGATAGGCATGTTATTCATGGGTTTCAAACATCGATTCTAATGGAAAATCTATTTCCCAACGAGGTGCTGGATCACATAGATCCCGAGAAACTTTCCTTCGATAAGTTCAGGGAAGAGGTGCTCAATGATTATCGCTTGGCATGCGAGAGCCGGGAAGCCAGCCTTCTCGGCCGGAAAGAAGTGTTGACGGGGAAGGCCAAATTCGGCATTTTCGGTGACGGGAAGGAAGTTCCCCAGGTGGCGATGGCCAAATTCTTCAAGCCCGGAGATTTCTACGCTGGCTATTACCGCGACCAAACCTTCGCCTTCGCCACCGGCGCAGCAACCATCGAAGAATTCTTTTCTCAGCTATATGCGGATCCCGATCCCAGTCATGACCCCCACAGCGCCGGCCGCCAGATGAACTCGCATTTCGCGACGGCCTTCGTGGATACGGACGGGGCCCCGCTGGACCTGGTGCACCGGAAGAACCTCACCGCCGGCCTTGCCCCCACCGCGGCGCAAATGCCCAAAGCCCTGGGCCTGGCCTACGCGTCCAAAGCATTCCGCGAAGTCGGCCTGCTGCAGCAATTCACCGAACTTTCGAACCACGGCAACGAAGTCTGTTTCTGTACCATCGGCGACGCCTCCACCAGCGAAGGACATTTTTGGGAGGCCGTGAACGCCGCAGGCGTGCTACAGGTGCCCCTGGCCATTTTTGTCTGGGACGACGGTTATGGTATCTCCGTCCCCCGCCAATATCAAACCACCAAAGGCTCGATCTCGGAAGCGCTCAAGGGCTTCCAGAAAAAAGAGGGCACGAACGGCATCGATATTTATAAGGTCAAAGCCTGGGATTATGCCGGCATGTGCGAAGCCTTCGAAGCCGGCATCCGCTCCGTACGGCATACACATACCCCCGTGTTGTTCCACGTCGAAGAGGTCACACAGCCCCAGGGCCACTCCACTTCGGGTAGCCACGAACGCTATAAATCGCCCGAACGCCTGGAATGGGAACGGGAATGGGATGGCATCAAAAAAATGAAGGAGTGGATCATGGAGAATGCCCTTGCCAGCGAAGAGGAACTGGGCGAGATCGAAACGGATGCCAAAGTGCATATTCGCAGCAGCCGCAACCTTGCCTGGGAAAAATATCAGGCACCCATCCGGGTACAGGTCTCCCGCTCGGTTGAGCTGATCCGCGAAGTCGCGGGTGAATCGCCCGAACAGTCCGTCCAACTGCAAAAGCTTGCTTCGGCGCTTGCCGCTAACCGGGAGCCGGGAAGAAAAGAAGTGCTGCAAACCTTGCATCAGGCCATAGGGCTCGGCGGCAAAACCCATGCAGCACAAAATGCAAGAACCTATTACCGGGAACTAAAGGCCGAGAACGAAAAGCTCTACAACAGCCATCTCTACCATGAAGGTGCCCGCAACATCCTTCAGGTGCCGGAGGTCAAAGCCGTATACGCACACAATGCCCCCATCCTCAATGGCTACGAGGTACTCAACAAGTATTTCGACGAACTCTTTGCGAGCAACCCCAAGGTGCTGGCTTTTGGCGAAGACCTGGGAAAGATCGGCGACGTAAACCAGGGGTTTGCCGGCCTGCAAGCCAGGCACGGCGCCGACCGCATCTTCGACACCGGCATCCGGGAGCTTACCATCATGGGACAAGGGATCGGCATGGCCTTCCGCGGTCTCCGGCCGATCGCCGAGATCCAATATATCGACTACCTCCTCTATGGCCTTCAGCCACTCAGCGATGACCTCGCATCCCTGCAATACCGTACCGCAGGCCGGCAAACTGCCCCGGTGATCGTCCGCACCCGCGGACATAGACTCGAAGGGATCTGGCATAGCGGCTCGCCCATGGGATTGATCCTGCATTCGCTCCGGGGTCTGCACGTCTGCGTGCCCCGGAATATGGTTCAGGCCGCCGGCATGTATAACACCCTCCTCGAAGGCGTCGATCCCGCGCTTATGATCGAATGTCTCAACGGCTACCGGCTAAAGGAAAAACTGCCGGCTAATCTCCTCGAATTCAGAGTCCCGCTGGGTGTACCGGAAGTCATCAGGGAAGGAGAGGACATCACCGTGGTCTCCTATGGCGCCACCCTCCGCATCGCCAACGAAGCAGCCCAGGACCTGGAAGCGGAAGGCATCAGCTGCGAGATCATCGACGTGCAGACCCTTCTGCCTTTCGACGTCCACCACCATATCCTGGAGTCGCTCAAAAAAACAAGCCGCATCCTCATCGTTGACGAAGACGTCCCCGGCGGCGCGGCGGCTTATATCTATAATAAGGTCATGGAAGAACAAGGAGGCTACCGGTGGCTGGATACCGCCCCGCGCACCATCACCGCGAAAGCCCATCGCCCGGCCTATTCCAGCGACGGCGACTATTTCAGCAAACCCAATGTAGAAGATATCATGGATGCGATCCGCGAGATCGTCTCCGAGTAAAATAAAAAAAGGCCGCTGGGAAGCGGCCTTTTCAATGCTATTTTAAATTGTAAAAGACTTTCTGCACATCCTCATCCTGCTCCAGCTTGTCCACCAGCTTCAGTAGATCCTGTGCCTGATCTTCAGGCAGCTCCACCGTACTCGTCGGGATCCATTCGGTCTCCGAAGAGATCGGCGTGATGTGCTTTTCTTCCAACGCCTTCTGCATCTTCCCGAAATCGTTGAACGCCGCCCGCAATACCAGCACCGGCTCGTCATGCTCCCCTGTGCCTTCGCCCATTTCCTCCAGGCCATGATCGATCAGCTCCAGCTCCAGATCATCGGCATTGATACCTTCCGGCTTGAGCTTGAAGACACCCATCTTCTTAAACTGAAAGCTCACACTGCCACTATTGCCCAGCGTCCCGCCACCTTTATTGAAATGCGATTTGACATTGGCCACCGTCCGGACATGGTTGTCTGTGGCGGTCTCCACCAATATGGCGACCCCATGCGGGCCATAACCTTCATAAAGGATCTCCTCGTAATTCTCCATCTCCTTGCCCTGGGCACGCTTGATTGCGGCCTCCACCCGGTCTTTGGGCATGTTGACACTCTTGGCGTTCTGCATGCAGCGCCGCAAGGCTGGATTGGTGGCAGGATCAGGACCCCCGGCCTTGACGGCGATGGCAATTTCCTTACCGATGCGGGAAAACTGCTTGGCCATCCGGTCCCACCGGGCAAACATCGTGGACTTTCTTACTTCAAATATGCGACCCATAGACGCTTAAACTTTTTTGGTGCGGGTGCAAAATTACGGGTTTAACTTGGCAGAGAAAAACTAGGCTTTTAGCTTGCTGTTATTTTTGCTATAGCTAAAATAGATCACAAGCCCGATGATCATCCAGATGAACGCACTCAGAAGGGTAGTACCCCAAAGGCTGATGATCATGGCGCTGCAAACGATGATCCCCAGGATAGGCACCAGCGGTACCAGTGGCGTCCGGAACGGCCGGACCAGCGCCGGGTCCCTCTTTCTGAGGATGATGATGCCCAGACAGACCAGCACGAAAGCCAGCAGGGTCCCTATGGAGGTCAGATCACCCGCCACGCTCTCCGGCAAAAAACCGGCAAACAGGCCCACGAATACAAAGAGGATCATATTGCTCTTATAAGGCGTCCTGAACTTCGGATGAAGGTCGGAAAACACTTTGGGGAGCAGCCCATCCGTGGACATGGTATAGAATACCCGGCTCTGCCCCATCAACATCACCAGGATCACCGAGGAGAATCCCAGCAGGATCGCCACGGTCACCAGGTTCGAAAGCCAATGATAATGCGGCATATAGGTCTCGATAGCATAAGCTACAGAGGCTTCCTTGCCCGCCTTCACGAAATCCGTATAAGGCGCTACGCCCGTAAGCACATAGGAGAAAAGAATATATAATATGGTACAGATCGCCAGCGAACCGAGGATGCCGATCGGCATGTCTTTTTTGGGGTTCTTGGCTTCCTGTGCCGCCGTGCTTACGGCGTCAAAACCAATAAAAGCAAAGAAAACCACCGCCGCACCACGCAACACCCCGCCCCAGCCATGATTCAGAAAGGGGGTATACGAATATTCCGTACCATCGCCCTGCATCGCGGGCGGAGCGTTCGCAGGGATCATGTAAGGGTGATGGTTGACCCCCTTGATGAACTCCCAGCCAATGAAAATAAATACCAGGACAATGGATACCTTCAAAAAGACGATGATCCCATTGACCACCGCCGATTCCTGCATCCCCTTGATCAGCAGCAGCGTCAAACAGGCCAGGATAAAAAGGGCAGGGAGATTGATGATCCCATGATGCATGGTCCCGGATGCATCCAAAAAGGATTGCAGCGGGGAATGACACCATTCATACGGCACCTTATAATGAAAAAAGGAATAAAGCAGGTTGTTCAGATATTCGCTCCACGAGATCGAAACGGTAGCTGCACCAAGCGCATATTCCAGGATCAGCGCCCAGCCGATGATCCAGGCGACCAGCTCGCCCATGGTAGCATAAGCATAGGTATAGGCGCTGCCCGCTATTGGGATGATGGACGCAAACTCGGCGTAACAAAGCCCTGCAAAGGCGCAACCCACTGCGGCAATGATAAACGAGACAGTTACGGCAGGTCCGGCATGCTCCCCCGCGGCCGCTGCCGTGCGAACAAAAAGACCGGCTCCGATGATGGCTCCGATACCCAGGGCGATCAGACTCCAAACGCCCAGAGTGCGCTTCAAACCCTTATCGGATTCGCCAGCCTGCGCCATCAGCGTAGCCAGGGATTTCTTTCGAAATAAACTCATAACAAGCTTGTTTTGATGATAATTAGATGGTAATAAGTTGTGTGTGCGACTAGGGTCGAAAATAAACAAATATTTAATACTCGAACACTCGAATCTTGGCCACCAATGGGAATTTTAAGCGTAAAGTTTTGTCAAATCAATATTTTTCGATTGTTTGCATGGTCAAAAGTGAGCCAAATGGGCTCGGACACAAGCACAAATGCCGAAAATCAGCCTCACCGGATGGATCATGATCGCCATGGTAGCGGGGGTGTTGCTGGGTCTATGGGTGCATTATAATGGTAGCCCAACCCAGATCGACGCCTTCTCCGGCTATATGGGCGTGATCACGGGTGACATATTCCTGCGGTTGATTAAAATGGTCATCGCTCCCCTGATCTTTTCTACCCTGGTGGTAGGCATCGCCAAGCTGGGCGACGTCCGTTCCGTAGGCCGCATCGGTGGCAAAACCCTCCTTTGGTTCATGTGCGCCTCCCTGGCGTCACTTTTCCTCGGGCTGATCATCATGAACAGCCTGAACCTGGGAAACGAGCTCAACCTTCCACTGCCACCCAGTAACGCGACCACCGGCATCGATACCTCCACCCTGAGCTTTAAAGGATTCTTTATCCATATCGTCCCGCAAAGCATCTTCGAGGCCATGGCCCAAAACCAGATCCTGCAGATCGTGGTCTTCGCCATCTTCTTCGGCATCGCCACCGCCTCCATCGGCGAGCAGGGAAAGCTCGTCATCAAAGCGCTCGACGCGATCGCCAACGTTATCCTTCGTGTCACCGGCTATGTGATGTACCTGGCTCCCCTGGCCGCTATGGCCGCCATCGCCGCCGTCGTCGCAACAAAAGGCCCCGAACTGCTGGTCACCTACGGGAAATTTATCTTCAGCTTCTATCTCACCGTCCTGGGCCTCTGGCTCATCCTGCTCCTCGCCGCCGCCCCGATCATCGGCCGCCGGGTCTTCGACCTGGTCCTGACCGTAAAGGATATGATCCTGCTGGCATTCAGTACCGCCAGTTCCGAAGCGGCCTTCCCCAGGCTGGTGGTGGAATTGGAGAATTTCGGCTGCTCCCCCCGCATCGTAAGCTTCGTACTGCCCCTGGGTTATTCTTTTAACCTGGACGGTAGCATGCTTTATATGACCTTCGCCTCGCTGTTCATCGCCCAGGCCTATGGCATCCCCCTGACCCTGGGACAGGAGATCTCTATGCTGCTGACCCTGATGCTCACAAGCAAAGGCGTCGCCGGCGTCCCGCGCGCAGCCCTGGTGGTTATCGCGGGCACCCTGTCCATGTACAATATTCCGCAGGAAGGGCTGTTACTTTTGCTGGGCATCGATCAGATATTGGATATGGCCCGGAGCGCTACCAACGTCCTGGGTAATAGTATAGCGGCCGCCGTCGTTAGTAAATGGGAAAAAGGATTGGAACAACCCGCCATCCATATTAAATGACCTAACTTATGTTTGAACTCTTGACGATCTCCTTTCATGACCTGCTCAACCCCGAATTCTATATCAATAACGGCGGTTTATGGGTGCTGCTCTTTATCGTATTCGCCGAAACCGGCCTCATGGTCGGATTCTTCCTCCCCGGAGACAGCCTGCTCTTCGTGGCCGGCATCTACAACGAAAGCCTCATCGCCAGCCTTTTCGGCCATAGCACCGGCAGCGATTTTCTCGATCTCGTCGTATTGTGGGTGCTGATCTCCGTTTGCGGTATTCTTGGCAATGCCGCAGGCTATTGGTTCGGCCACAAAAGCGGCCCCTTTCTTTTCCACCGGAAAGACAACTGGCTTTTCAAGAAAAAACACCTCTTACAGGCTAAAGAGTTCTACGACAAACACGGCGGTGAAGCCATCATCTTCGCCCGCTTTCTGCCTATCGTCCGCACCTTTGCCCCCATCATCGCCGGTATCGTGGCCATGGACAAAAAGAAATTCTGGCTGTACAATTTCATCGGCAGTATCGCCTGGGTCTTTGCGATGCTCTTCGCCGGACACTATCTGCAGAAGATCATCCTGATGAAATTTAACTTCGACCTCAAAAAACACCTGGAGATCATTGTCATAGGTATCGTGATCATCACCACGGCGCCGGTACTGTACAAACTGTTTTTCGGCAAAAAAGATACCTCGGGCATCCAGGACCCCTATAAACATTCATAAATGGAGAAAAAATCCCCGTCCCTCTTTAACCTGGCCGTGATCGTCGGCGCGCTGGGCTATTTCGTCGACGTATACGATCTCCTGCTGTTCAGCATCATCCGTATCCCGAGTCTCAAATCCCTCCATCTCACCCAGGAACAGATCGATAGAACGAATATCCTCAACATCCAGATGATCGGCTTGCTCCTCGGCGGTATCATCTGGGGTATCCTCGGCGACAAAAAGGGCCGGCTGAAAGTCCTCTTCGCCTCCATCATCCTCTATTCCCTGGGCAGTATCGCCAATGGATTCGTGCACAACGTCACGCAATATACCGTCGTACGCTTTCTCACCGGTCTCGGCCTTGCCGGGGAACTCGGCGCCGGCATCACCCTCGTCAGCGAGATCATGCCGAAAGAAAAACGCGGCCTCGCTACCTCCCTCGTCGCCGGCATCGGCCTCAGCGGCGCGGTATTCGCCTATTTTATAAAGGTCCAGTTTGGCTCCAGCCCCGAAGGCTGGCGGACCTGCTATTTTATCGGTGGCGGATTGGGCTTCCTGCTGCTCTTCCTGCGCATAGGCATCCTCGAATCCGGCATGTACAAAAACATCGAAGACAAAGCCGTACGCAAAGGCGCGTTCATCATGCTGTTCGACAATGGTAAACGGTTTAAGAAATACATCACGGCCATTCTCATTGCCCTGCCCAACTGGTTTGTGATTGGCATCCTCATCACCTTCTCCAATAAATTTGCCAGCATCATGAAGGTCCGGGACCCCATCGACCCGGGTAAAGGGATCATGATCGCCTACGTCGCCATCTCGGTGGGCGATGTTCTCATCGGTTTCGTGAGCCAATGGTTCAAAAGCCGAAAGGCCTCCTTGTGGATCTTTAATATTATCACCGTCATCGGCGTCGCCTGGTTCTTCAACCTCCAGGGTGCCGCGGGTAGCACCGTCTACTGGGTCTGCCTGATCCTTGGCTTCGGCACCGGCTTCTGGGCCATGTTCGTGACCATGGCCGCCGAACAGTTCGGCACCAATATCCGCGCTACCGTAGCCACCACCGTACCCAATATGGCGCGCGGCTCGCTGGCGCTGGTGGCGCTGCTATTCAATTCCCTGATCCCGTCACAAGGCTATTTCAAAGCCGGCTGGATCACCGGCATCATCGTATTTGCAATCGCCTTCCTTGCCCTTGCCCTCACCGAAGAAACATATGGCAAAGAATTGAACTATATCGAGGAATAAACAAATGAAGTTTCTCATCATACGCTTTAGCTCCATCGGCGATATCGTCCTGACGACGCCCGTGATACGCTGTCTTAAAAAACAGATCGCGACGGCCGAGGTGCATTATCTCACCAAAGCCTCCTTCCAATCCATCCTGAAGGCCAACCCCTATGTAGACCGTATCCATACCTTAAAAGATAACCTCGACGAACTCATCGAAGAACTTAAAAAAGAAGACTTCGACTATGTCATCGACCTGCACCATAACCTCCGAACGTGGAAGGTCAAACGCGGTCTAAAAAAACAAGCCTTTAGTTTCGACAAGCTCAATATCGAAAAATGGCTCTACACCAACTTTAAGCGCAACCGCATGCCTCACCGGCATATCGTCGACCGGTACCTCGACACACTAAGATCATTCAATGTAAAGAACGATGGCGCCGGGCTCGACTATTTTATCCCTGCAGACGAAGAGCTTCAACCGACAGATATTCCGACCTCTCATCAGGCGGGTTACATCGGCCTCGTGATCGGCGCGGCACATGCCACAAAACGGCTTCCACTACACAAGCTCGAGACCATCTGCAGGGAAGCCCGCCATCCCCTGATCCTGCTCGGCGGGCCCGAAGATGCCGAAACGGCCAAAAAACTCGCGGCCATCGATCCCATAAAAATTTACAATGCCTGCGGCCAGTTCAAGCTCAACGAATCCGCAGCCCTTGTCCGCCAGGCGAAGATAATCGTCACCCACGACACCGGCCTCATGCACATCGCCGCGGCATTCAAACGACCCGTCATCTCCGTATGGGGTAACACGGTGCCCGAATTTGGCATGTACCCCTATTACGGGGATAACTACCTGTTCCATTATACACAGGGCACCCAGCGGCTGTTCGGCGACCTGCCTTACCTGGTCATGGAGATCAAAGGCCTGTCCTGCCGCCCCTGCTCCAAGATCGGCTATGACAAATGCCCCAAAGGCCACTTCAAATGCATGGAACAGCAACCCGTGGAGATGATCATTAAGGCCATCGGATAGCCTCGACCTCGTTGCCGCCCTTCGCGGCATGTACGGCCAGTCGTTCTGGCTCTCGCTGAGCAAAGGCCTGGCCATCACCGCCATCTACGCGATCACATTCGCTGTCTGCAGCACGCTGCTGATGATACTCTCGTTATTCCGCATATAAAAAAAGCCGCCCCCGAAGAAGGGGCGGCCACACAACATTATCAAGAATTCTTACAACGTCTTCAACACATCGTTCATGTTCCGTACCGCATCGGCGCTCTTGTTGAACAACGCCTGCTCTTCGGCATTGAGGCCGAAATCGAGGATCTTCTCCCAGCCATTGCGGCCGATGACAACGGGCACACCCAGACAGATGTCCTTCTGGCCATATTCCCCATTGAGCGAAACGCAACAGGTGAAGAGTTTCTTCTCGTCCCGCAAAATGCTCTCTACCAACGCGGCGCCGGCAGCACCCGGAGCATACCAGGCGCTGGTGCCTATCAACTTGGTGAGCGTAGCGCCGCCAACCATCGTATCGGCTACGATCTGCTTTTGCTTTTCTTCGCTCAGGAACTTCGTTACCGGAACACTATTCCAGGTAGCCAGCCGGATCAACGGGATCATCGTCGTATCGCCATGGCCACCTATGACAACGGCATTCAGATCACCGGCGCTGCAACCCAGATGCTGGCTCAGCTGATATTTGAAACGGGCGCTATCCAGCGTACCCCCCATCCCGATGATCCGGTTCTTGGGCAGACCCGTTGCGGTCAACGCCAGATAGGTCATCGTATCCATGGGATTACTGATGATGATCAAGATAGCATTGGGGGAATATTTCAGGATATTCTCGGCTACACCACGGACGATGCCGGCATTGGTACCAATGAGCTCTTCACGCGTCATACCCGGCTTCCGCGGAAGCCCCGAAGTAATAACAACTACATCACTACCCGCTGTTTTGGAATAATCGTTGGTGCTGCCGGTGATCCGGGTATCGAATCCGAGCAGGGCAGCCGTCTGCATCATGTCCTGCGCCTTACCTTCAGCTAAACCTTCCTTGATGTCTAAAAGAACTAATTCCTCGGCCAATGCTGCACGGGCAATATTGTCGGCACAGGTAGCGCCTACGGCGCCGGCGCCTACAACCGTAACTTTCATCTGTTAAGTATTTGAGTGATAAAATTAATGACTAGCTATTCCTTTGCCGTCGATGGCATTCAGGATCAGTTCGGTTTTTTGGGTCCCTTCGAAGGTGGTGATGAGGTTACCCTTCTTATCATAAAGGGCCAGATAAGGCAGGCTGTGTATCTTATAGAAAGGAGGCAGTACGAATTTTTCATCCCGGCCGATCTTCACATTCGAATGCTCATACATCTTGTAGTGAGTATTGAACTCCTTCATCTCCCCGAAAGGCTGATAGGTGGCCATCACGATATTTATATCCTTGAAGGCATTCCAATCCGCCAGGAACGCTTCCGTCTGGTGCTTGCAATGCTCACAGTCCGGACTAAAATACATCACGATGGTCTTCCGGCCTTTCTTCAGATCCGCCGGCGTTATATACGTGCTGCTATCTAAAGCCAATAACTTGAAAGGCGGGATCGTTGGAAACCGCATGAACGGGGCCTGGGCATTGGCCGGATCAGTGGCTGGCTGATTGGGAAGCTTGGGCTGGGCAGAAAGGGTGTGACAAAAAGCGAAGGCAATCAAGGCCAGAAATGCGTGCTTCATCTTAAAAGTTTCAGACAAAAATGGGATGACGATGTAAATCGGGTGTAAAAGTAAAGGATTGCGGCACACCGTCCGTTAAGGAATAACGAAAAAAGGGTCGTTTTATTTGTTTATTACGAAAATTTCGTAGATTTACGAAAACTTCGTAAATATGGAAAAACTCAGTCGCCAGGAAGAAGAGGCTATGCAGGCGGTATGGAGATCGGGGGAGGGGAGCGTCAAGCTCTTCCTGGAGAATATGCCCGCACCGGGCACTCCCTATACCACCCTGGCCTCTACGATCAAAAACCTGGAAAAAAAAGGTTTCTTGTCCAGCCGGCTCATCGGCAATGCCTATTTGTATAAACCCCTGATCTCGGAGGATGAATACAAAAAGAAATTTATGAACGGCTTCGTCAGGGACTACTTCGCAGACTCCTACAAGGCCCTCGTTAACTTCTTTATCGATGAAAAAAAGCTCAGTGCTAAAGAACTCCGGGAGATCATCGACCTCATCGAAGGAAAAAAAGAATAAACCTCAATCTTACGCTCATGGATCGTTTTCTGGCCGTACAAAAAGCACACGCAGAGATCGCCTTGTGGTACATCACCGAGGACCATCAGAAACGTATCCTTTAGCGGCTATCTATCGCGTTATTGCCGTGCCGGTCTCCGGCAAGCCCCATGTTTATGACATGGATAGCGACGTCCCCGAAGAGCGGCCGGCCCTCCAGCATGAAGTCTTTTCCGACTTTTTGGCGGAAGTTTGCCACAAAATGATTTTGACGTACTTTTGCCGTCTAGATTGTTTAGTAAGCTAAAATTTTTTCCGCTTTTATGGCAAATACTGCAGACATCAGCCGTGGCATGATCATTAAATTGGACGGTAGCCTGTATACCGTCGTGGAATTTGGGGAGAACAAAACGGCTCGGGCTGCGGCAAAGGTCTGGGCTAAGCTCAAAGGGGTCGACAACTCCCGCTCCATCGAAAAGACCTGGAACAGTGGTGACACCATCTATCCCGTGCGCGTAGAAAGAAAAGCCTATCAATACCTCTACAAAGACGACACCGGCTATAACTTCATGGACAACGAAACGTTCGAACAAATAGCCCTGCAGGAACACCTCATCGACGCCCCTCAGTTTCTCAAAGAAGCCCAGGAAGTATCGGTACTCATCAACACCGAGACCGAACAACCCATGAGCGTGGAATTACCCGATAAGATCACCGTGCTGGTCACCTATTCCGAGCCCGGTGTCAAAGGCGATACTGCTACCCGTACCCTCAAACCTGCCACGGTCGAAACCGGCGCTACTGTCAACGTTCCCCTTTTCGTCAACGAAGGGGAGTTGATCCGGATCAACACCAAGACAGGCGAGTACGTAGAACGCGTGAAATAATTATAGTCAAATTATAAGAACCTCCGGCCAATTACCGGAGGTTCAATTTATTATTTCACCCGTTTTTGGGTATATTTAGCTATAATCCCTATTTTAGCCGCCCAAATAAAACTGTAAATTCATCCACCATGGATTTTAAACAGATTCAGGAGTTGATCAAAATGATCAACAAGTCAAACATCGGCGAAGTTAGCATTGAAGAGAAAGGATTTAAATTGACCATCAAACAAAAAGAAGAGCCCGCTGTTCATCAGGTGATTGCGGGCCCCGTACAGGCCGCACCGGTAGCCGCAATGGCCGCGCCTCCCATAGCCGCTCCCCAGCCGCAAATCGCCCTCGCCGCGGAGAAACCCGCCAAAGCAGCGGAAGCCTCATCCGGCAACACTGTTACTATAAAAAGCCCCATGATCGGCACCTTCTACCGCAGCTCTTCTCCGGATAAACCTTCCTTTGTGAATATAGGCGACGAGATCACCCCTGGCAAAGTGGTTTGCATCATCGAAGCTATGAAACTCTTTAACGAGATCGAAAGCGAAGTCTCAGGCAAGATCGTCAAGGTACTGGTGGAAGATGCCTCCCCGGTGGAATACGACCAGCCCCTCTTCCTCGTAGAACCATAACCAGAACCATCAGCATGTTTAAAAAGATACTCATTGCTAACCGTGGAGAGATCGCCCTGCGGGTCATCCGTACCTGTCGCGAGATGGGTATCAAGACGGTTGCCGTCTACTCCACGGCCGATAAAGAAAGCCTGCACGTTAAATTTGCCGACGAAGCCGTCTGCATCGGAAAACCTGCCAGCTTCGACTCTTACCTCAATATTCCCCACATCATGGCCGCTGCCGAGATCACTAACGCAGACGCCATTCACCCGGGGTACGGCTTCCTCGCCGAAAATGCCCGCTTCGCCGAGATCTGCGGCGAACATGAGATCAAATTCATCGGGCCTACCCCCGCGATGATCAACGCCATGGGCGATAAGATCACCGCTAAAGAGACCATGATCAAAGCCGGCGTACCCGTTGTACCGGGCGGCGAAGGACTCCTCGAAAGCCTCGACGAGGCTAAAGGCATGGCAAAGGAAATTGGCTACCCCATCATTCTCAAGGCTACCGCCGGTGGCGGCGGCAAGGGCATGCGCGTCGTCTGGGAAGAATCGGAGATGGAACGGGCCTACAACACGGCGAAAGCCGAAGCCGGCGCCTCCTTCAAGAACGACGGCATCTACATGGAGAAATTCGTCGAAGAACCCCGGCACATCGAGATCCAGGTTGCCGGTGACCAATATGGCAAGGTCTGCCACCTCAGCGAACGGGACTGCTCCATCCAACGCCGCCATCAAAAGCTGGTGGAAGAGTCGCCCTCGCCCTTTATGACCGAAGAACTACGCCGCCGCATGGGCGAAGCCGCGATCAAAGCCGCGTCCGCCATCAGCTATGAAAGCGTAGGTACGATCGAATTCCTGGTAGACAAACACCGCAACTTCTACTTCATGGAGATGAACACCCGTATCCAGGTGGAACATTGCGTGACGGAAGAAGTGGTGAACTTCGATCTTATCAAGGAACAGATCAAGATCGCCGCCGGCGACAGCATCAGCGGACTCAATTACGAGCCACAGATGCACGCCATCGAATGCCGCATCAACGCCGAAGACCCTTATAACGACTTCCGCCCCTCGCCGGGACGTATTTCCGTGCTCCATCAACCCGGAGGTCACGGCATCCGCGTCGACTCACACGCCTACGCAGGGTATACGATCCCCCCGTACTACGACTCCATGATCGCCAAGATCATCGCCGTTGCCCGGACCCGCGAAGAAGCCATCAATACCATGCATCGCTCGCTTAGCGAATACGTGATCGAAGGCATCAAAACGACCATTCCCTTCCACCTGCAATTGATGAAAGACGAACGTTTCCGCAGCGGCGATTTCAACACGAAATTCCTCGAAGGCTTTAAAATGGTTTAGCGGACCAAGCCGCACGCAGCACCCTGCTCATCCGGCGCCCGACCGGCCGGAGGCCGGTCGCAAGACATTAGACCTCCGCCGCGAGAGCATCGATCTTCTCGGCAACGCCATAATACCCTGCGATCTTGCTGATCACCCCCTCGACCAACGCATCCGGACACGAAGCGCCGCTGCTCACCAGTATCCGCACAGGTCCCTCCGTCTTTGGCAGCCAGCCGGTCGTGCGCAATTCCTGCCTGGTGTGAAAATTATAATGGAGTAATTCGCCGGGCGAGAGTATCTTTTCTTCGGAAGAGATAAAATAGGTCGGCAGCTTCTCTTCGCACAGCTCCACCAGGTGCGACGTATTGGAAGAGTTGTACCCGCCTACCACGATCGCCACATCGGCCGGCGTCTCCAGCAGCCCGACAATCGCATTCTGATTGTCCAGGGTCGCATAACACAACGTATCCCGCGTGTCGGCAAAATGTGCTTCAATATCCGCCGCCCCATAACGCACGATCATCGTCTGCCTTAAGAAGTCGGCAATGGCCTGCGTATCGCTCGCCAGCATCGTCGTCTGGTTGACCACCCCGATCCGCTGCAGATCATGGCTCACATCAAATCCATCACTAAATTGTCCGCGGAACGCCTCATAAAAATGCTCCGCCGGCAGCTCCCCCCGGATATATGCTGCCAGCTTCAACGTTTCCCCCATATCTTTCACCACCACCGTAGGCGTCTCTGCCGCGGCATGCGAAAAGGTGGCTCGCGTCTCTTCATGCCCCGGCTTGCCATGGACGACGATCGTATACTGTTTTCCCGCGATCTGCGAGCTCCGGTTCCAGACCTTCTCGACAAACGGACAGGTGGTATTATATTGAGCCGTCTGTATTCCGATCTCCCGCAAACGCCGTTCGATCTCCAGCGTGGTACCAAAAGCGGGGATGATCACCACATCGTCGCTGCGCAATTCGTCGAAAGGCACCAGCTGCCGCCCCTGCGTGTCCTGCAGGAACCGCACGCCGCGCGACTGCAGATCGGCATTGACC
>DASYZH010000098.1:0-32640 GCA_035946435.1 Puia sp.
TTCAGATAAAGCATTATTTTTCAGGCCCAAATTAGCACTTATGCGTATCCTTGGCTCATTCTTTCTATGTTTTCTCTTGTCTGTGTCTTTTACTTCCCAGGCTCAGCTTTCCATTGGGATCAAAGCAGGTCCGAACTTTTCCCGTTTTACCAATGCCGTAAACGGTGATAACGGGAATGGCGCCATTGCGGTCCAGAGCAGTGGCACCGTAACGCAGGTGTATGGCAGTGTGTTCGTGGACATCCCGCTGGACAGCGGCAGGTTATTCTATATCCGGCCGGCAATAGAATATGTAGGCGCCGGCGGCAAAATGAACGGCGACGGCGATTATTACAATGCCAATGGCTTTCAGCCCAGCACCAAGTATACGCTTCATTATGTCGATATACCGGTAGAGTTCGTGTTTAGCCCGAAATTCGACTGGGGCAGACCCTGGATCGGGATCGGCCTGTATGGCGGCGCGCTGGTCAACGGCACGATAAAAACCGACGGCAGCGCTTCGCAGTCCGCGAAGATCGGCAACGCTTCTACGGATAATTTCGAGCCGGCAGATTTCGGCTACACGTTTTCGATGGGCATGACCGTCAAGCCGGGTTTCCTGTTCGGATTCGATTACCAGCACGGGTTCACGCCCATCGTGCCCAGCGGTGCGAACGGGAATAACCAGCCCAGGCTGCAAACTCACAACTCGGTGTGGGGCTTCCACATCGGATGGTTATTTAAGCTTTAATTGAACCGCTGCCGGAATGCCAGCGGCGAAAGCCCCGTTTTCGCCTTGAACAGCCGGCTGAAGGATTGCGGATGCTCGAACCCCAGGATATACGAGATCTCGCTTACGGTCAGCTCCGTGGTTGAGATCTTTTCCTTGGCCTTTTCGATGACCTTGTCAAGGATATGCTGCTGGGTCTTGCGGCCGGTGAGTGTTTTCAACAAACGGCTGAGATAGTTGGGTGACAGCGCGAGCTCGCCGGCGATGTATTTGACACTCGGCAGTCCGTGAGAAAGCAACCCGTCGTTATTGAAATAAGCCGTCAATATTTCTTCCAGCCGGTCGAGCACCTGATGATTCTCCTTTTTGCGGGTCAGGAACTGCCGGTGATAGAACCGGTCCGCATAATTCAACAACACCTCGAGATGCGAGAGGATGATGTCCTGACTGAAATTGTCCTGGTTGGCCAGGTATTCCTGGTGGATATTCTCCAGCACGCCGATGACGATGGCTTCCTCTTTCTCGGTGAGGAACAAGGCTTCATGGACCGAATAATCGAAATATTCGTACCGCCGTATATTCCTTGCCAGCGGCGTATTCCAAAGAAAGTCCGGATGGAGATACAGCACCCATCCGGACATAGGCGATAGCTTTACCTGCTCTTCGACGACAGCCCGTCCAAAGACCTGACCGGGAGCCATAAAATACATAATGCCTTCATGAAACTCATAGTGCTGCTGGCCATACCTGAACTTGAGCCCCGAGGCTCGTTTCATGGCGATGGAATAGAAATCGAACACGGTGCTTGCCGGTCTATCCTGCCGGCCCCAGTTCAGTCGCTCGAGGTTGACGAGACTGATCAGCGGATGTTCCGGCCGGGGCAAGCCCAGCAGCTGATGCAGCTCGCTGATCGTATGGACCCGGTGTGGTTCTGTGTTCGCCATGACACAAGTTACTTATTGCTGCTGATAAACGGCGGCGAAGTCCTTCGCGAACTGCGTCACCCTGGTTTTCCCGGGTACGGGCCGATGGTTGAAATAGTCCTCGTACATATTCCTGTTCGCATACATCTCCACCATCCCTTCGGCGAAATCCCGTGGCATCCCCCGGGCGATCAGCGCATCCAGCATTTGCTGGTTCGGGATCTTGATCCATTGCAGATCGGGTTTGCCGATAGCCTGTCCCAAAATGTGCGCCGTCTCGCTGCAGGTTAGCTCATCGCTGGCCACATAGCGGATGAAGGGACTGTCCTTCGCCGGTTTTTCGATCTCCTCGACGATAGCCGTCGCAATATCCACCGGTGCCACCCAAATGCACCAGTCGTCCTGCCCGTAGTTGGCCGCGATAAGCCCCTGCTGCTTGATCATGGGGATATAGGCCAGCAAATTATAATAGAAGCCCGTAGGCCGCATAAAGGTCAAGTGCACGTCGGCGGGAAGCTGTTTGAGTGTCGTTTCCGCCAGGTAGTGCAGCTTGAGCAACCCGTTCCCTTTATCCGTATGCGCACCGATGCTGCTAAGATGGATGACCCGTTTGGTACCGGCAGCCGCCAGGGCCTTGCGATAGCTCTCCGCCAGGGTCCTGACCTCCGCATAGATGTCGAAATTGGGGTCTGCTATATTCCCCGGCGGGATCATGGTATAGACCAGGTCGGCACCGGCGAAGGTGGTGGTCAGAAAATCGGCGTCCTGGGCTTTACCGACTGCGGCTATTGCCCCCAACCCTTCGATCTCGCCCTTTCTTTCCGCCTTGCTGGTCACTACTGTCACCGCATGGCCTTTTTGGATCAATTCCTGCGCCAGCGGCTTGCTGATATGGCCCAAAGAGCCTGTTACGACTATTTTCATTGCTTTCATTTTTTGATAAAGCAAAGGTCCGGCAGCCGCCTGGCAATGGAATAACACAATCTCAGGAATCGATAACACCATCTCAGCTATTCGCCGGCCTCCCCGCACCCGCCATCGCTGCTGCGAGCGATCCTGCCGCCTCTACCGCACGTTTGGCGCCGGCTACAGCATTCCGCCGGTACTCCCCGATCCGGCTATGTTCCGCCTTTCCCAATGCGGTCGTCAACGCATGGGCCCCGAGATCCATGCAATAGGCCGGCGCCCCCGGCTGCTGCCGCCATGACCCGGCAAGCATGCCTGCATCCAATGCATCAAAACCCAAATGATGGATCAGCTCAAAGATCACTTCTTTGTCCCTGGCATTATTACCCGCCACTGGCAGTGCGATCCGCCCTGGTGCCCCCGGTGGCAGTCCACGCGTAGTGAGACTTCCCACGGTGATCGCATTGAACGCTTTTACGATGGGCACCTGCAGCTGTTCCGCAACCCACTGGCTTTCGGGCATTCCCTCTTCGATCGCCGGGATCGTCCTATCGCGCACTTCGGGGTAGTAGTTGCCTGTATCTACGACGATCGTCCCGGTGGCGGCTCCCGAAAAAAGTCCCTTCGGCAGCCGAAGGATACCCTCTTCCGGGATGGCGATCACGATGACGTCCTTATCACGGACTACTTGTCCGATGTCCACCGGTTCCATGCCAGTCCCGGCGGCGAATGCGGCCAGCGTTGCCGGTCCCCGCGAATTGCTGACAGCAACCCGATGTCCTAGCGCGGAAAATTTCCTCGCCAGCGTTCCGCCGATGTTGCCGGCGCCAATGATCCCTATATTCATGATGTAACTTTTTAGTTACCCAAATATATAAGTAACTTTTGGGTTACGCAAAATTATTTCGCTGTGCCCATCGTGTCAAAGCGGCGCTCATCAACCCGGCAAAAAATCTGCGGCCGGAATAGACGTGGGCCGGCGCAGCTCGCGATGGCGCGATCACGCGGCGATGTGGAAGTCATTCTCACCGGCCTTGAGCCCGTAGGTCTTTCCTTTCCAGATCAGCATGCCCGATGTCTTCACCGGCAGGCTAATGTGGATGGACCAGGCACCATGCTCGAGATGGTAGCTCACGGCGACCTTTCCATTGGGATGATACATCTCGCCGCCAACCTTGGTCAATTTTCCCAGATGCGGTTCGACCTTGATCTTGCTGAAACCCGGCGCATAGCTGTCGACGCCCAGCACCGTCCGGAAGAATTCGATGTTCGGGCTGCTGCCCCAGGCATGGCAATCCGAACGGGTAAAATCGATATTGGAGTCTTCCGTCCAGGTAGTGAGTCCTGCCGCTATATTTTTGCGCCAGATACCCAGCCAGTCGAGATACCCGTCCCCCAGCCCGGCCGCCACCAGCGCCTGATGCAGATAGTATTTGAAATAGATCGTGCATTGCGTCAGCGTGCTGTCCGCCAGCAGCTGCTTTCCGACCGCCGCTTCCTCCGGCTTGCTCAACATCCCCGTGAGGATGGCCAGTGCATTCGCATGCTGCGAAAAGCTGTTCTTTTCTTTTGTATCGGCATAGAGTCCTTTACCGGCGCTCCAATACTTTTGTTGGATCGTTTGTTTGAGCTGTGCGGCCTTTTGTTTATAGAGCTCCGCATAATAGGCAATCCCGAGTTTGCTCTCCATGTCCGCCGCCCACTGATAGGCCCAAAGCAATTGCAGATCGAGGATCGCCGAGCTGCCATCCTCCCCTATCGGCGGCGCGCCAAAATCCCAACCCTTGCCATTGGCCCAATCGACAAAGGTCCAGTAGGGTGTATGTTTCAGCGAGCCGTCGGCCTGCTGGTAGCGGCTGAAGAACGTAAGGATGGCCCTGGCCCCCGGAAGTTTGTCGCCGATAAATTGGTTGTCGCCCCTGTACATCCAATAGTCGTGCAACATCCCGATATACCAAAGGGAAAAGGTCGAGATGATCTGAATATTGCGCGAGGGATAACGGCTAAAAGTCACGCCATCGGTCAACCGCGACTCATCCATCAGGTCGAGGGCATGACGCGCAAGACGGTCGTCGGCGCTGTTGTAGTACGTGATCACGGTTTGCACCTTGGTATCCCCGATGTATTGCAACTGTTCGTAATAGGGGCAGTCGGTGTACGTGTCCCAGGCGTTCAGCCGGGCCGTGCGCCAGCCGATCCCGAGGATCTTTTTGAGCTCAGCGTCGTCCGTTGAGAACTCCGCGGGTCGGCCAAAGGGATAGCCGGTAAACGTCCCATAGAGATCGTCGATCACGAGCGGTTCGTCTTTGGTCTGTACCAGCAGCTGGATGTAGCGGAAGGTGCGGAAGTAAAGCGTTGTATACGATTGTCCTGCGCTACCGTCGGAGATCAGGCTATCCTCACGGCCCACGAAGAACTTGCCTGCGATGTCATTCCGGTTGCCCTTGCGCAGTCCGTATTTTGTCTGTTCGGCATATAGCGACTCCGCATACCGGATGGAAAGGCCTGCATTCCGACCCCCGCTAAAATCCAAGGTCAGATACGCGTTGGTGAGATAGGTCTGGTCGAGCAGCAGTGTCACCGTTGTATGGGCAGGAATGGTAAGCGACGTTTTTTGCGCGGGGAATCCGGCGGGGACGGTGATGCCGGTCGCCCTACGGCACACAGGTATCCGTTGGTAGGTCATCTCCCGGGGCGGAAGTTTCGAAGGGACGAGCATCCAGCCAAATCCATCCGAGTGACCGTCCGGCTGACCGCCAAAGAGATTGGCGGCGGAAGGCCAGGAGCTATCGTCGAGCGTAGCAGATGCCCAACCATTGACCGACTTGTTCCGGTCGACAAACTCGCCGCAGCTGGCTGCAAATAACGCGTTCAAAGGTTCATAGCCGTTGTCGCGGATACATTTCCAGCTATTGTCGGTGTTGAGGAGCTCTTCGGCGGGTGAATCGCCTTGCAGGATAAAGGCCGTCCGGAAGCTTATCTGACCTTCCGGCCGATGGTCGGCTTCATTCCAAACCAATGCCGCAACGATGTTCTTCCCCGGCTTCAGATACTGTGCCAGGTCGACCGTTTCATAATTCCAATGGTAGAGATCGCCGCGGGTGGGACCCAGCGACACGAGCTCCCCGTTCACATATAATTTATAGCGGTTGTCCGCCGAAACATGCACCACAAATTTCGCCGGCCGGGCAGACAGCTCGATATGTTTCCGGAAATAGTAGACTCCATAATCGCGACCGTCCTCGCCCGGCAACGCGATCCAGTTGGCATGCCAGGAGACGGGTGATGGTTCGACGATCATAGCGCCGGCCTTTGCGATCGGGCCGAAGAATACGCACAGGCAGGCAAGGCAGCAAACGTATAGACATCTCATCCAACGAAGATATTCAAATAATGAGCTTCACTGTCTTGTACTGTCCTGTGCTAAAACACTTTAGTCGTTATCGGCGACCCTGGTCGTCCTGACGAAGGCGGCACGCACCGGAACGGGCACGCGGCTATTCTCGCCGCGAACAGCCTTCCAGACCATGGCATTCATCAGGTCGTCCGGGACGCGGTCGACCTCCGTGAAGTTGAGCCCGCGGGCCATCGCCGCCAACCTGGTACCGCCGGGATTGACGTCGGCAAGATTCACGTTGGAAGGAAGACTGTTGAAAGCGGTGGTGTCCGTCGTTTTGCTAAAACAATTCCACATAGGGACCGCCGCGGCATCGTACTGCGTCATCGGCGGCATCCCCAGGATCAGCTCGATCGTGCGGACCATGGAAGAAGTGGAATACATCGTGTGGTCGACAAAATGCCGTTTGACATAGCCGCCGGCCAGGTAGGCGGTGGTGCGATGCGCATCCACATGGTCGGGACCATTTTGCGCGTCGTCTTCAACGATAAAGATCGCGGTATTGGCCCAGATGGGGCTCTTGCTGATGTGTTCTACCAACTTTCCGACGGCGAGGTCATTGTCCGCGACATGTGCGTACGGTGTCGGCCGGCCTGCAGCCGTACCTTCAGTGTGATCGCTCAACATGCGCATGGTCGTGAGCCGGGGTACCGCATTGTTCGCCACGAGTGAATCGAAATCCTTTGCCCAGATGCGGTAGCGCATCGTATCCGGATCACGCAGATCCCGCACAGGATATTCGGGGGTAAAGTGGTCTTTCAGCGCCGGGATGCGCGGAACGTTCTCCCCGCTTATAAACTCGCCGTACGTCCGGTATGACACATTCGAGTTTTTGGCCTGATCCCAGATATAGACTTTATTCAACGCTACCTCGCCACTAGCACCTTTACCACGGCCGCCGTAGCTGGTGGGCCAGTTTTTCTCCATATAATCCGTAGCATAGGCGCCCATGCTCCAGTTGTGCCCGTCGGCGCTGACCTCGCCGTCCACATAGAAATTATCCAGCAGCACGAAATCATCCGCGAGGGCATGGTGGTTGGGCGTGATGCGCCGGCCGAAGAGGAGCAGGCTGGTGTCGCCGTTGCCACCGGGCATATCCGACAACACCTGGTCATAGGTGCGATTCTCCTGAAGGATATAAAAAACATATTTGATCGGCGATGGGTCGCCGATCTTGCCCGGGATGGGGTTGCCAGCCTCGCCGCCGGGCTCGCGCTCGAGTTTCTCGTTGTAAGGCGTATTGTGATAGACGGCCTGCGAGTAAACGGCGAGATCCTGCGCCGAAGGGATGGGAATGATGCTCAACGCGCCCATGAGCAATCCGCCACCGATATACTGCACCTGCTGCGGCTTGTTCGGATCGCCGCCATGCAGCAGCACGGTTTGCTTGTACCCCGTAGGGTTGGGCCCGTGCGGATTGGGGAGCGAAGAAAGCCCTTTGGCATTGGCGACATATAATTTCGAGCCGATCACCCGCACCACGCTGGGATACCAGCCTGTGGGCACAAAACCCAGGGACTTGCTGGAGCCTGGCGTGCTGACATCGAATACCGCGAGACAATTGTTATCGGCGTTGGCCACATACAGCGTCTTATCGTCACCCGCCAGGGCCAAGGAATTGGTGGTAGTGCCGCTGAGCTTTGTTGGAAAGACGGCCGTATTCAGCGTCTCCAGCACGGTCGAATGTTTGAGATCGATCACCGAAACGGTATTGTCGTTGGCGTTGGCGACATACAGCACCCTGCCGTTTCGGGAGAGACACAGATCATTGGGGTTATCGCCCACGGCAACCGAATCGATCATCCGCTCACGGCGGGTGTCATACGTGACTACCTTATCGCCGCCCCAAAGGCTGATGTACAACCGGGAAGCATCGGCCGACAACAGGCAGGTATACGCTTCGGTCCCCAATGCCAGCTTATGGCGGATCGTTTTTGTTTTCAGATCGAGGACATACAGGTTGTTGTCTTGTTTGGTGACTACATACAGCAGGTCTTTTTTGTCGTCGAGGGCCATGCCGGCGGGCGAAATGGCATTGGCGTTGGTCTTCCTGTTCCAGGGTTCGTCCAGCGGGATCGTGTCGCTGGCGACGAGCTTGTTATCCGTGATCGAATAACGGACGACCCAGTTGTTATCCCCACCCGAAGCATAGAGGTATTTTTCGTCGGCGCTGAACACCAGTCCACCCCAGGCCTTGCCGATCACCACCCTGTCCAGCTGCTGATCGCTGCGGGCATCCAGCAGCTGGATGCTTTGCGTGCTTTGCCCGTCGTTGGTGACGGCGGCATAGCGATGGGTTCGGCTCACGGCGATGTTCAGGGGAAGATCGCCCAATGGAAGTTTTTTTCCCACGGGTGTCAGCGACCAGCCGTTGGGCAGCTTCACTCTATTTTGTTCGATCGAAGAAAGATCCTGGGCTTGCATGGCCGTGACGGCCAATAAGAGGGTAGCGATACAAACGAGACGTTTCATTGGGCGAAATTATCTCCGAAGCCGCTTTCCACGCGTTTGCTAAAATTATCTTTTTATAAACAATTCGTCACCCACAAGAATACGCCGTTGACATAACTTATTGAACCAGCACCTCGTCGGTGAAAAGCCAGGACATCGAGCCCTTGAACAGATAACCGTCCGGTATCGGCCCAAAGGCCTTGGCCACCACGCGCACATACCGCGCGGACCGGCCTACGGATAGGCGAACTTTATGCAGATAGGGCTCGCCGCGGACATTCCCCGCGTCATTGGGTTTTTCTGTCACAGGATCGAAATGCCGGCCATCGGTGCTGGTATAGACGGCGACGGACGGGGGTAGAAATATCCCGCTGTTAGGATCGCAAAGAAAGCTGGCGGTCACCTCCCTCACGTACATGCTCAATTGCAGATCAATGGTTACATTCAGATCGGCGCCATTGAAGCCCAGCCATTTGCCGTCCTTGAACCCGGTGGTGCCCATGACCCCGTCCGTGAGGGTGCCGTTGCCGGCCGCCGGATAATGCGGATCATAGGGAATGGCCAGCTCCACGGGTTTGCCGAGGGCGAGATTCACCGGAACAAAGGTTTCGGAGGCGGCCACCCTGGCGCGACTGGTAAACACCCCGGCATAGACGGTAGCTGCCTTTTTCAACACAAAAGGTCCGCGATATACAGGGCTCGACGCATCGGGCGTCTTGTCCAGAGCATACCGCAACTTCGCCCCATCGATGGCGCTGGTGATGGCGACGGTTGCCACGCGCCCGCTGTCGAGATGGTAATGGATCACGGGATCGGGCGACACCTGCACCAGATCGAACCAGGCGGTGCCGGGCGTGATCACATCGAAGGAGAGGATGGCATTGGTCGAAGACTGCGGTGCGGTAAAGGTAAAAGCATATTTGGCCCAGCGGTCGGTAAGCGTGTAGGAGTGGGTCTCGCCCAGGGCGTCGAGGGCCAGCCGGAACACCGGCATCTTGTCCTGCTTTTTCGCACGGGCCCAAATGGATACGGTATAGCTGTTCCCTTTATCCACGACGAACGGCACCAGCCGGATCCTGTCACCGCCGCTGTCCACGGGCGTGATCAGCCGCAGGCTGAAAAGCCCTTCCACGTGCTCGCGCGGATCGGCAAAGAAGGTGGCGCCGGGATCCGCCTTCGCCCGGCTGGTATGCGTGGTGTTGGAGCCTATGGGCAGGCCGGGGCTGACGATGGTCTCGAATCCGGGATTCAGCGTCATATTGCCCGGTTGTACCAGCGTGGTGTCGGCCCTGGTAGTGTCCCCGATGAGATAGACACGGGTGCCGTACGCGTCGATCATATCGTGCAACCGGCCGTTCTCTACGGGTACATGGCGGTTCTCGAACCAGCAGGCTGCGGTGAAACTACCCCAGCCTTCGCCAAATGAAAGATCCAATGATTTCGGGCGGTTCTCGTTGTTGGCGACCAGCACCAGCATATGGTTCTTATACCAAAAGGTCTTTGTCAGGACCTTGGGATCGTCGCAGTGAACCGCCGGCGCCGTTTCGGGGGACAACAAAAAAGCCGTCATCTGTGACGTCTCGACGGCCAGATCGCTGCAAGCCGACCAGGCGGACACGGATTGGGGGTTGATATTGCCTACAGCATGCACATAGTATTGGATGCCTTTTACGCCGCTGATCAGCCCCATATAGGTCATCAGCCGGATCTCCTGCGCCGTAGGCTCACGCGCCCACATCTCCTGGCCGCCGAATGCCTGCGGAACCAGCCAAACGGATTTCTCATAGCGATACGCCTGGGTGTAGGCGGCCAGGTCGTTCATGACCTTGTCCGCGGGACCGGGAATGGGATAGGGATCGGTCATGGCAATGTCCATGGTATGGCGGAAATCCGCAGCTCTGGAAGGCATCATGAACACTATCGAGATCGGATGATAGGGGTCCAGTGCATGGATCGTCTGGTAGGCCGCTTCGAGGATTGCCGGCGGCCGCCCCTGCCCGTCCGGTTCGTCATTGATATACCAGGATAATAATGCGGGATGGTCGCGAAAGGCAAGGACCTCTTCTTTGAGCAGGGCCAGCTTATCCGCGTCGGACATGTCGAGGCCGCGGGCGCCGTTATGACCGCTGCCGATGAGGGAATTTACGGCATATTGCACCCGGATGCCCAGCTGGGCACAGCGATCCATATACGCTTTTCGTTCGGCACGCGTAGCCGGCAGGTTGCTTTGGTAAGGCCCGATGGCATTGAATCCATGCACGACTTCCCGTTCCGGCAGATCGCCCACGGGCGTACAATAAAAACCAAAAGGGAAGAACGGCATTCTGTCCGCGATCAGGCCGCCCGTCCACTCATCGATCTGTACGGCATTGGGCTTGGGCGCGCGTTTGACCACGATCACCGTACCGGAGGTATCGATCCTGCTGTGTCGCATCAGGTCCCAGGTGAGCGTATCGGTGCCCAGCGGCAGGCTGTCCAGATCGAATGGCGCGGGGAAAGCCTTGTGAAAACCTTTGGAGCCAGTGCCGATTTGCTTCCCCTTGTGATACAAGATGAGTGCGCAGCCTGGCTCCGGCACATCGTTCTCCATGACAGCGATGATGCTGGCGCTATCGCCCGGCATGTAGTAATTGTAGCGGCTAAAAATGTGAATAGACTGCGCACCCGCGCTGATACCGGCGGTGAGCAGCAGGACGATCAGTGGTACGATATATCGATGCGGCACGTTGTAAATTTGGCGCCAAGATACGGCGGTTCGCGGAAAATCAGGCGGACCGTAAGCTCTCAACAGGATTCACCATAGCAGCGCGGACCGCCTGCAAGCCAATGGCAACGAGTGCGATCCCGATGGCGATCCCCCCTGCAACGCCAAAGATCCACCAGGCGATCGACTGCCGGTAGGCAAAACCCTGCAGCCATTTATGCATGGCCCAAAACGACGAGGGGGCGGCGAGGAGGATCGAGACAGCAATCAATTTGAGGAAATCCAGCGAAAGCAGCCTGACGATGGTTGCCACCCTGGCCCCGAGGATCTTCCGGATGCCGATCTCCCTGGCCCGCTGCGCGGCGGCGTAGGTCGCCAGTCCGAATAAGCCCAGGCAGGCTATGAAAATAGCCAGGATGCTAAAGGAAACGAAGAGGGCACCCATCCGCTGTTCACTCCGGTACAACGCGTCGAAATCCTGTTCCATAAAGGAGAAGGTAAAAGGCTGTGCGGGCGCCAGTTCCTTCCAGGTATGTTCTATCCGGGCTATAAGGGCGGAGATGTCGGCCTTTCCGTTCAGCCGGATGCTCAGCGCGCGCTGATCGTTACCCAACATAAAGACCATCGGTGCAACGTTTTCGCGGAGCGATTTGAAATTGAAATCCTTCATGACGCCGATGACCCGGAACTCCTTCATGATCTTGCCCATATCGTCCTGTGGTTCGTATAAGCTGGAGCTGATTGGATCGGCCAGTCCTATGAGCCGGGCAGCCGCCTGGTTGATGATCACTTTAGTGGAGTCCGTAGGTTGAAGAGCGGAGAAATTGCGTCCCTGCACCATCCCGATATGCAGCGTTGGGATATAGTCCGCATCGACGGACCACACCTGGGTCTTCACCGTCTCCTTTGGATCCAATTCGGCGATCCTGGAGAGGGGAATGATGTTGTCATCTCCGGTCGTAGGAAGATATCCCGTAAGCGTAGCATTGCTGACACCGGGCAGCTGTCTGATCTCCTTTTTAAACGTTGCGGCCCGGTCGCCGAGCAGGGTCACGTTGTCGACAACAAGGATATGATCGCGGCTATAGCCGAGGTCTTTGTGATGGATATAGTCGAGCTGTCTATAGATCACCAGGGTTCCGATGATCAGGAATACGGACACGGCAAACTGACCGGTCACCAGCACATTGCGCAAACCGGCGTCTTTTAAGCCTTTAGAAACTTTTCCATTGAGCACCATGACCGGTTTAAAGGCCGAAAGATAAAAGGCCGGGTAGATGCCTGCCAGCCAGCCGATGACAAGCGTTAACAACAGTAGTACCGGCACCAGCCAACCGCTGGATTGCGCCGTAACCCCGAGGGTCTTTCCGGACAGCTCATTGAACACCGGCAATAACAACCAGGCCAGTACCATGCCGAGAACCGTACTGGCAAAGCTTACCAATATCGACTCCGTGAGAAATTGGCCAATCAAAAAATTCCGCGACGATCCCAGTACCTTCCGGACGCCCACTTCTTTCGCACGGTTCGACGCTTGCGCGGTGGAGAGATTCATAAAATTCACGCAGGCGATCACCAGTACAAAAACCGCCATCAGCGAAAAGATGTAGACATAGGTGCTATTGCCATTGGCGCCAAGCTCGGCCAGCTTGTCCGACCGGAGATGGATATCCGTTAATGGTGTCAACGCAAAGGCCATCTTGTTGCCCGCCTGTTCGAAAGCACCGAAAGACAGATGCAGGATGCCCTCCAGCTGCGGCCCCGCATGCTTTTGCATAAAGCCGGGAAGCCTGGCTGCCAGCTGGTCTACGGGGACGTTCTTGTTCAAAAGGATATAGGTGTTGAAAGCCGGCACCAGCCAGGCGTCCTCCCGGCTTTCATCCAGCGTAGACATCGAAAGAAAAAAGTCGAAGTTGAAATGGGACTGTTTCGGAATATCCCGGATCACGCCGGTAACCTTGAACGGGATGGTATCGTTGAAAACCAGGGTTCTTCCCAGCACGTCCATGCTGTTGAAATATTTGCGTGCGGTGGTCGCGGTGATCACTACCGATCGGGGTGCGGCGAGTGCCGTCGCGGGATCGCCGGAAAGCATAGGCAGGGTAAACACCCGGAAGAGCGTGGAATCGGCATACACGACCCTGTTCTCCTGAAGATGCTGATCGCCTTTGGCGACCTGAAAGCCACCACGTTGCGCGAGTCTCACCGCTGCTTCTATTTCGGGAAAATCCTTTTCCAGCGCGGCGGCCACGGGTGCGGCGGCTGTCGCATACGATTTTTCGTTGCCCCCGAATCTGATCTCGTTGTCGACGCGGTAGATGCGGTCGGCGTGAAGGTTATAGCGGTCAAAGCTCCATTCGTCCTGCACATAGGCAACGATGAGCAGGCAGGTAGCAATGCCCACGGCCAGCCCCAGTACATTCAAAATAGTAAATCGTTTGTTCTTTAGCAGGCCGCGGAGGGCTGTCTTGAAAAAATTTTGTAGCATGTTCAAGGTTTTATTGTTTTGATAGCCTTGAACCAGGAGTCGATAAAGCGTAATAAAGCCGGGAAGCAAGTATCCTCTAAGATACAAAAACTTCCTTCCGCGTTGATCGAAATTCCGCCCGCGTTGACGGCACCCCTTGACCCCGTGCTATTTTGCGGGACAAAATCATCGAACATGCACTATGTAACCGTATTCGGCGCCACGGGAAAGATCGGCGGCGAACTGCTGAAGCTATTGTCGCAGGCCGGGGTGCCGACCATCGCCGTCTCCCCGCGTTCCCGGGGCGCCGTTGCACTCGGGGGATCCGTTGCACCAGCCGGCCTGCTTCCCGGCGTCACATGGATGGAAGCAGATATCACCGACCCCGCCTCGCTCCCCCTACCCTTTGTCAAAGCCGCAGCGTCTTCCTGCTTTCCGGAGATACGGCCGTCAACCGCATGCCGTCGGGCGTAAGCCGTTCCGTGCTGGCCTATGCCGAAGGTCGAGGCCTTCATCGACGACCATCGGGCATATTTTGTAGGAGCCGCTCCAACGCGCCGATCTTGCGGTAGCATAGGACAAGCGGGATCAGGCCGATGACGCCAAACGAGCAATCGATCAGCCGCCAATACACCGGAATGCCGCGGATCGCGCCGGCGATAAAAGCCAGCGGAAACACCGCCGCACAGGCCAGCATGCCGAATTCGATCACCCATTTGTTGCGCACAGGGTCGCGCAGAACGCCTGTAGGTGTCGGTGGATTCGTGCGGCGCCTTGGCGGCCGCCTGGAGGACGACAAAAACCGTAAAAAATGCAAAAACGGGCGACAGCGTTTTGGGCATGCATAAAGTTAATGGAAATGTCTACACAATTGCCGCTATGGTCTACACCCCACCCCGTAAATGGACAACGTTTTCTAGCTTTACACCATGGAAAGAACGGGCATCATACAGCGAACGACATCCCTGCTCCGGACAGTCCTGTTCGTGCTGGCCGCCATCGGTATCGCCATGGTTATCCGAAGGGTGTTAACGATCAAAGGAGTGCTGCCGGATGTTGCTCCCGGCGGCCGCCCTGCCTTCGACGGCACAATCGCGCTTCACCCAGTGTTCACCTTCCTGCATATCATACCCGGCGCCGTTTTCATGGTGCTGGGGGTATTGCTGTTCATTCCCGCCATCCGGCGGACCCGTGCGCATCTGTATCAACGGATCGTGGGATGGTTCCTCATCACCGGCTATATCGTAGGGCTTTCTGCCCTGGCGCTGCCGTTCGTCCTGCAACCCATCGGGGGGATCAATGAAGCCGCCGCCAGTATTTTCTTCGGGCTTTATTTCCTGGTGGCGCTGACCATGGCCTGGCGGCATGCCCATCAAATGCCGCTACAACGGGAATGGATCATCCGCGCCTTTGCCGTAGCGCTGGCGGTAGCGACTATCCGGCCGATCGTCGTACTCTTTTTTATTTTTTCGCATCAGCCGCCGCAGGTATTCTTTGGAACGGCCTTCTGGCTGGGCTTCACCCTGCACGCAATCGTCGCCGAGACCTGGATCAATTTTACCCGGCCGGAAGCCGCCAAATGACTGTACATTTAATACGCGCATGAAAGTCCTCTTCAAGTCAAAATACATCACGGTCTCGCTGCATGTCCTTATCTGGGGAATGATCATGCTGACGCCCTACCTCATCTCCAATGCCCATAACGGCTATAAGGTCAACAACCTGCCCCTCGCGTATTTCATCGTGGGCGACCTCATACATATCGGCGTTTTCTATACCAATGCGTTTTGGCTCTGGCCGCGGTTCCTCAACCGGCAACGCTATGGGATGTACGTGCTGGGAGCCATCGGCCTGATCATCTGCGGCTTCGAATTGAAGATGCTCGTCCAGAGGATCTTTTTCTCCGAAGTACCCAAAGAATTCACCCGCATCCGGTTCCTCCTGATGCCATCGATCGGCATCCTGATCATCAGCTGTCTTTACCGCATCATCCTGGACCGGGTCCGGTTCGAACGGCAACAAAAAGAACGCCAGGCCGCCCAGCTCGCCACCGAGCTGCGGTTCCTCCGTTCGCAGATCAGCCCGCATTTTTTATTCAACGTGCTCACCAACCTGGTGTCGTTGGCGCGTAAACGCTCCGACCAGCTCGAGCCTTCGCTGATCATGCTTTCGGAGCTCATGCGGTATATGCTCTATGATACGCAGGGGAAAAAGGTCACGCTGGGGACCGAGATCGATTATCTCCATAGCTATATCGAACTGCAAAAGCTTCGTTTCGGCAACGATATCGCCATCTCCAACCACATCGAGGTCTCGGGCGGCGACCGCAACCTTACCATCGAGCCGATGCTCCTGATCCCCTTTGTAGAGAATGCGTTCAAACACGGAGTGGGTCATTCCGGCGAACCCAGGATCGACATCCGCCTCTCCGTGGACCGGGAATGGATGCGTTTCGAAGTGGAGAACACGGTCTTCGATCCCGCCGACCCCGCCGGCAAAGAAGAGCACAGCGGTCTGGGCCTCAACAATGTCGTTACCCGGCTGAAGCTGCTCTACCCGGACCATCATACCCTCACGATCCGGAGGGAAGACCATCTCTTCCACATTACCTTAACTTTGCAATTGATATGATGCGCTGTATGGTCATCGACGACGAATCGCTGGTACGCGAGCTGCTGGAGGACAATATCCGGCAGATCCCCTTTCTGCAATGGGTGAAGAGCTGCAAGAATGCGCTGGAAGCCACCGAAGCCCTGCAGACCACCCCCGTGGACCTGCTGTTCCTCGATATCCAGATGCCGCGGGTCAACGGGCTCCAGTTCCTGCAGGCGCTCACCGACCCGCCCCTGGTGATCCTCGTCACGGCCTATGAACAATACGCCCTGGAAGGTTTCAACCTGCACGTTGCCGACTATCTCCTGAAACCCTTTGCCTTCGAACGCTTCCTGCGGGCCTGCAACCGGGCGCACGAGCTGTTCCGGCTGCAGCAGCAAACGAACCCGGCCGCGCTACCCGCACCGCCCGCCGATTTCTTTGTCAACGTAGAATATGCCCTTGTGAAGATCGTCGTCGACGATGTCCTGTATATCGAAGGAGTAAAAGACTATATCAAGATCTATCTGCAGTCCTCGACCCGGCCCGTGCTCACGCGGATGACGCTAAAAGCCATGGAAGAACGGCTGCCGCCGCCGGCCTTTATCCGGATACACAAATCTTTTCTGGTAGCGGTGAGCAAGATCACCACGATCAAACGCGATCTCGTATGTATCGGCGAGAAGGAGATACCCGTAAGCGGGTCCTACAAGGCCAACCTTAACCAGATACTGAAATAAACGGATTGATCAGTGCCGAGACACGTTTGTACAGGTCCCCAAATTCGAACGGCTTGGTCATATAGTCGTTCATCCCGACCTCCAGGCAACGCAGCTGTTCGTCCACCAGCGCGGTGGCCGTGATCGCCACAATGGGCACGGACAATTGCAGCTCCTGCCGGATATAACGCGTCGCGGCATAGCCGTCCATCACGGGCATCTGCAGGTCCATGATCACCAGGTCATAGGGTTCCCCCATTCGCAGACAGCTCACCGCCTCTTCCCCATTGCCGGCGATCGTAACTTGTCCCCCGGCTTTTTTCAGCACATGATCCATGAGCTGCTGGTTGACCTCGTTGTCCTCGACCACCAGGAAACGGCGGCCGGAGAGCGCCTGGGTAGCAAAATGATCGCTCAGAACGGACGCCACGGAGGCCTCTTTGTCCGCCTGCTTATTATAGCCATAGGTCAGCCGGAATGTGAAGACCGACCCTTGCCGCTCGCGGCTTTCGACCGTGATCTCGCCGCCCTGAAGCTGTAAAAGCTGCTGACAGATCGCCAGCCCCAGTCCCGTGCCGCCATAGCGGCGCGAGATGTCCAACCCCGCCTGCGAGAAATGATCGAAGATATAGGGAAGGCTTTCCGCGGGAATACCGATACCCGAATCGGCTATGGAGAAAAGCAGGATCACATGCGCCGAGGTACGCTCCTGCGCTTTAACCCGCACTTTTATCCACCCTTGCTCGGTAAATTTGATGGCATTGCCGATGAGGTTGACGAGCACCTGGTTCAGCCGGTAGGGATCTCCCTTGAGCGTATCCGGGATCTCTTCGTCGATGTCGACCAGCAGCTGCAACCCCTTTTTGGCGATCCGGTGTGCGAAGATGGCCCGGGCATTCTCCACGACATCCTTTACGCGGAACTCGATCTTTTCGATGGCCAGCTTACCGGCCTTGATCTTCGAGAAGTCGAGCACATCGTTTACGACGACGAGCAGATTGTTTACCGATCGTTTGATGATCCGCGCAAATTCTTTTTGCTGATCGGTGAGCGGCGTGTCGAGCAGGAGGTCCGTCATGCCCTGGATCCCATTCATCGGCGTCCGGATCTCATGGCTCATATTGGCGAGGAACAGCTCCTGCATGCTCTTGGCGCTTTGCGCTTCGCGGGTGGCGGCGATCAGCTGATGCTGGTACTGCACCCTTTCGGTAATTTCCGTGGCGATGCCGCCGATGCCGATCAGCTTACCGTTTCCGTCCAATAACGGAAACTTGATCGACAGCAAATAGACGTCACCGGCAGTCGTAGGGATGATCTCTTCGATCTCCAGCGATCTACCTGTGCGAACCACCTGCTCATCGAGCACCTGGTAGTGCGCCGCCGCATCCGGTGAAGAGAAATCGACGTCGGTATGGCCGATGACCCTCTGTTCCTGCACCTCCAGCACCTCGCGAAATCTCCGGTTGACCATCACATAACGTCCCAGCAGGTCTTTGATATAGATCAGCGAGGTGGAATTCTCCAGGATCGATTCCAGCCAGGTCTGGCTTTCTTTTAATTTTTGTTCGGCTTGTTTTCGGAGCACGATATCTCCGTTGAGCCGGAGAAGGATCACGCTGATAAAAACAAAGACCAGCACGCTGCAGGTGATCAACAGCAGGGTGCTTTGCCAGTCGCCGTTCCTGCCAATGGTACGCCGATGGATCAGCAGACCCTTTTCGCGCTGCATCAGATCCGTCAATTTGGATCGGATCGACGGCAGGGCGCCGGTACCCGTCTGCAGGCTGTCAAGCGCAATAGCCAGTTGTCCCACGAGCAATTGCTGTTGGGCATTGTCTTTTGTAAGGGTATCGACATGCCGAAGCTCCCGGGTAAGCGATTGATAAAAAGCGGGGCTCATTGCGGGCCGCGACAAGGAATCCCAGGCGTCCAGATAGGTCTGGATATTGTCCAGATGCTGGATGACAACATGCGAGTGATTGATCCAATAGCTCGTTGTATCCGTGGTCTTTTTGTTGAAATAGAGCAGCCAACCAATAAAACAAAGGGAAAAAAAGGAGAAGAGGAGCAGCCAGGCTATTTTGCGTTGTAATGCAATCCTTGCATTAAAAACAATTCTCATATTTGCGAGCGGAGGTTGGTATTAAGAGGCATCGACCTATAAAACGCCAAAATCCGTGGAAGATTGCATAGGGGTATTCTTTTATAAGGGAGCGGCGCTGGCGCGCCGGGCCGCTATTCCGCTTCGCGCAGCAGCCCCGGCAGATCGAGCCGGTGAGTATACATGCTGAGCTTCCCTTCCGCATCCAGCGGCCATTGTTCCCGCGGGCGATCCCAATAGAGCTCAACACCATTCCGGTCCGGATCATCGAGATAGATCGCTTCGGACACGCCATGATCGGAAGCACCGGTGAGGGGATAACTGACGTCGAGCAGCCGGCGCACCGCAACGGCCAGATCTTTTCGCTGCGGATAAAGAATGGCGGTATGGAACAAACCCGGCGCCGATTCCGGGGCGGGCGGCTGCCCCTTGCTGTACCACACATTGAGACCGATATGATGATGATAACCGCCGGCCGAGATAAAAGCAGCTTCCTGGCCATAGCGGACCATCAGCTCGAAGCCCAGCAAACCACAATAGAAGGTGAGGGAACGTTCCAGATCGCTGACTTTGAGATGAACATGCCCGATACGGGTCTGGGCGGGTATGATGTATGGATCCATACCCAAAGATAGCAAATCTAAAGTCTGACCTTTTCTCGTGCCGCCGGAAGTCGTCAAAACCTAAACCTCACACCCAAACTCACCGGCAGCGCCACCAGATGATAGGTCATGGCTGTTGCAGGATTGTTGAAATACTGGCCGCTGACGTTTAACGCCAGCCCGAACCTGCAGGTAAAGAAATAGGCCACGCTCATTCCGCCGCCTGCGGTGAACCCACCCTTGGTCCCCGGTTTGACGGCGAGTGTATTACCGCTATTAACGATCTTCCCACCCGAGACAAAGCTATAGCCCGCCGAGAGCGAGATATTGGCCTGCCATCCTTTGGGACCGCCGATGGTAGCCCGGCCGAAGAGCTGCACCGGGATCACGGGATTAGCAGGAAACACGGTATTGTAGGTATTCGGGGCGGTGCCTGGATAAGCGATGTCGTCCTGGTAGGAGAGTCTCATATAAGCGGCCGAGACGCCTAACTGGAACCAATGGTTGAAGATACGCGAGATGTCCAGCTCCGCGTAGGGCTGCGCTCCGTTCGTCCGGCTGTGCTGCGTCGTATTGTCGAACCGCGGGATCGAGTTGAAGGAACCGCCGCCATTCGCATCGATCTCCCATTTATTATGGCACTCGTCATTGCTCTTAGCGTTAAGCCGGATATAGGTCGTGTCGCTTTGTTTATATTCCAGCTTATTATCTGCCGTATCGAAATTCAGGGGGACATGCAATTCCAGCGTGGTATCCTTGCAAAGCACCCAGCGATCGGCGTAATCTTTTACATACGCTCTGCCGGGACGGCCTGCGCTATCCGTGATGGCTGCCGTCGTGTCGAGGCTGCGCATCAACCGGTACGTGGTATCGGATTTTTTCTTCCCGGCAGTTATGATGCCCTGATAGAACGTGATCATCAAATGCAACTTACGGTCATGCGCACTATCCGTCCGCACGGTATCCGTCGTCACTTTTACGCCGATCTCTTTACAGCAGCCAGGGCCACCGGCGGCAGGGTCGTTGGCGAAAAACGCGTTACCGCAGGTATGCAGGATATAAAAATAACAGCCCGCCGGCCCCGTGATCCGCCAGGCAGCGACGCCGTCGTCGCCTTCACCTGCCGGGTTCAGCTTTACATAGATATAGCCGCTTCGTCTGTTGAAGAACCCCAGGTTGCCGATCGTTCCCGGGTTAATGAAGAGGTTCTCTACATCGGCCGCCTTCAGATCCTTGTAGCCGCCTGTAAACCCGATGTCTTTCAGCAGCCGGTTGAATACGCCGAACTCGATGGTAAACTTCTTTCGGTTAGCGGGGTTTCGCACGGCCCTGATAAAAAGTGCGCGGCTGGTCACACCGCTGTCTTTTTGCAAAAAAGGGAACTGCGGATGATTGCCGAGCTTCTCCGTAAAGTTGCGGGGAGATAGCTGCTGATCGAATTTAAATAAGGTAGAGGAGCGTTTACAGGTGGTTTGAGACCAGGCCCCGATAGACATTAACAAAGTTGAACAAAGGAATACGGCCGAGGAGAAACGCATTAGCACTCAGGGTTTAAGGGATAAGAAGTTGGCCTATTAACGAAAAAAAAACGTCTTTCTTACATACATGAAAAAATAATATATCCCATCTTTCGTTTTAGACGAACAATTCAATCTTTATGAAAGCCACGAACCTGTATCGATTTTTGTTTGCCACTACCCTTTGCGGACTTTTATTTACTGCGTGTAAGAAGAGCAGTAGTAGTAGTTCAAACGACAGCTCTCAAAGCGATCTGCAAACGCAATCCGATGATCAGTCCCGCGTATCGAACGAAACCGATGCTGCATTCGATGATGTGACCACGGTCATGACGGGTGAGGCTACCATCACCGGCAGCAGTGTGACCCCTGGTATCCGTTATGGCGTCGAGACGGACGGCGGCAACCAGGATACGGTCAAGAACAGCTATATCTGCAACGCCACGGTTACCTTCGACACGGTCGACAATCCCCATACGATAACGATCACGTATAATGGTAAAACAGCGGACAGCCTTCGTTCGCGTACCGGTTCCATCGTCATCTCCTGGAAGGCCGGGACACATTGGACGACGGCGGGCGATTCGGTAACCGTTCAGTTCGAGAACCTCGCTATCACGCGGCTGAGGGACAACAAGGCCATTACCTTCAATGGCACCCATATCTATACCAACGTGAGCGGCGGCAGTCTGCTGGGTCTGGCCCTCGGCCAAACGACACAGATCACGCACACCATTACCAGCAACAACATGTCGATCACCTTCGACGACGGTTCTCAGCGGACCTGGAGCTTTGCACGTCAACGCGTCTTCACTTATAACGGCGGCCTGGTGATCACGGAAAGCGGCTTCCATACCAGCGGCACCATGACGGATATTTCGGAGTGGGGCACCAACCGCTTTGGCAACAGCTTTACCGCCCAGATCACGACGCCGATCGTCGTAGCGTCAAGCTGCAGCTGGCAGGCAAGCGCCGGTGTCTATGTCCTGACCAACAACGCCGGTGTACTGACCCTGACCTTCGGCTTGAATTCGGCCGGCCAGGCTACGGGCTGTCCCATTAGCCCCAGCGTATATTATTTCCAGCTCGTATGGGCCGGCTCCGGTGGTAAGACCTACAGCATTACGCTTCCTTATTAACAAAATAGCAACTATCAGCACGAACGGCCCTTACGGGCCGTTCGTCATTTTTACCCTATTTTTACCCCATGAATTGGAAGGTCATCACCTATCTTACCCTCATTGCGGTCGTTTCGGGCGTGTTTCTCTCCTGTTATAAAACCAAGAACTTCAGCACGAACCTGACGGCGCAGATCGATTCGGCGATCATCGTTCAAAGCTATGACCAGGCACGGGTAACCGCCGTACTCGACGAAGTCTTCAACGATGTCAATACGGCACTGAGCAACCAGAACGCCGTTACCGGTGCGGGACTGTTGCCGGATACGACGCTTTGTAATGCAACGATCCAGCTGGATACTTCCGCTGCCCTCAATGTTATCTCGATCAATTATATCGGCGCTTCCTGCGACAATTCCCGCAACCTGAACGGCAATGTCACGATCTATTGCAATCGCGGCACAAGCTGGAGCACAGCCAACGACACCATTGGCGTCAATATCAACAAGCTCACCGTTCAGGGGGTAACCGACACGAATACTATCCGGCTCAGCGGCATCTTTTATGTGGTCAATTCGAGCGGCAACAATCTGGCCGCGCTCACAGCCGCCTCGACTCCAGTCGTTCACGAGATCGTAGCTAGCTATCTCGGGGTCTGGTTCAACAGTGCCGACACCGCCACCTGGCAGGTCGCGCGGAAACGCAGCTATACGAACAGCGGCAGCGGATTCGTGATCACGACCACGGGTATCGACACGGTAGCCGGCATCGCCAATGTATCGGAATGGGGTGGTAATCGTTACGGCAACAGTTTTGTCACGGCTATCGATACCCCGCTGGTCGCCACGTCCGCCTGTGGATACCAGGTCACTTCGGGGCAGGAACAGCTGACCAATCCCACCGGCGCAACGAACCTGAGCTTCGGGCTTAATGCTTCCGGTGCCGCCGCCAGCGGCTGTCCCGCCGCCGGCAGCTATTATTATTTCCAGTTCAGCTGGACCGGTTCGGATTCCAATCCCTATAGCAGCGTCCGGCCCTATCCTTTTTGGTGACAGCAGCCCTGAGCGGCGCGGAAGTTCACCCCTCTGACCGCAAACTCTTCACAGGTTTCACCAACGCCGCCCGCACCGCCTGAAGACTCACGGTCAGCAACGCGATCGTCACCGCCAGCAAACCCGCCAATCCAAACATCCACCAGCGGAGTGGCACCTGGTAGGCGAATCGCTGCAGCCATTGGCGCGCCGCCCACCAGCCGATGGGCGTTGCGATCACGAGCGAGATCAACACCAGCTTCAGAAAATCCCGCGATAACAATCCCACGATGCCGGGTCAATCCCAGGGTGGGCACCACCCGCGTGAACTGGACCACCTCGGGGAAATCGTGCTTTATCGCCGGCGCGATGGGCGGTGAAGCGGTGGCATTGTTATGTCTGTCCCCCGTCAAAATCAGGTCGGTGGTGACCCGGTAGATATTCCGGGCATCCCGGTGATGCCGGTCGTAGCTGAACTGGTCCTGCACGTACAAAACGATATACAGGCAACATAGCGTACCGATCGCCAGGCCAAAGATATTGATGAAACTAAAGGTCCTGTTCTTCAGCAGGAACCGGATCGCGGTCTTCCAGTAGTTCTTAAGCATTCAGAATGGTTTGGTCAAAACGCAGCCAACAAAATGCCGGTTTCCAGTGTTATAAGAACCAACCGGTTATATAAATAAAGTCGCCTGCTTTGTCCGGTTTCGATACAGCTATTGTTCACTATTGAATTTTACTTACATTGCCGTCATGCAAACCGTTACTGCCGAATGGCTCCAGGGAACCGAGGTCTTTCGCGAGGTCCCATTGGACCAGCTACAATGGATGATCGATAACAGCCAGCATCTGTCGATGCAGGAAGGAAATTATTTCTTCAAGAGCGGCGATCCCATAAAAGGCACCTATGTCATGATCTCCGGCCGCATGCGTCTCTATATCCTGCACAACCGCGAGATGGAGGAGATCAATATCCTGACGCCCGGCGATGTCAGCGGCGCGCTCCCTTTCTCCCGCGGCATCAAGACCACGGTCAACGCCAAGGTGCTGGAAGATGCCACTATCATGTTGCTGCCGGTCGAAAAATTCCGCGAGATGATCAGCCGCTTCTATGAGCTCACGGCGGCACTCGTACACCAGATGACTAACCGGGTCCGGAACTATACCTCGCTCCAGCAGCAGAGCGAAAAGATGATGGCCCTCGGCAAGCTGTCTGCGGGCCTCGCCCATGAGCTCAACAACCCCGCGGCGGCCATTGTCCGCGGTTCGGAATCGCTGGTTAAGCATCTCCAGCTGGAGCCGGAACTGTTCAAAGACGTGATCAACGTCAAGATGGAAGCCTCGGACGTCGATAACATCACCGGGAAATTATTCGAGATCCTCCAGCGCAAAGACAGGCCCAAGCTGACGCTGATGCAGAAAACGGAGATGGAGGACGATCTTCGCGATTTCCTCGACGACAACAAGGTCGAGAACAGCGACGAGATCGCCGAGAACTTCATGGAGTATGGCTTCACCTGCGAAGATATGGAGCATTTCCAGCAACACATCCCGGATCAATATGTTTCCTCCGTGCTGAACTGGATCAATACCAACCTGGTCACCGAACGAATGGTGCAGGATATCCAGGAGGCCTCGCAGCGGATCTTCCGGCTGATCCAGAGCGTCAAGAATTTTACGCATATGGATCAAGGTAAGGGCAAGGAGCTCATCGACATCCACACGGGTATCGAGAATACCCTGACGATGATGCAATACAAGCTCAAAAAGGCGGGCATCGAGGTCGTTGAAGAATACGATCCCGAACTGCCTAAGGTCTTGGCCCTCGTCGGCGAGCTCAACCAGGTCTGGACCAACCTCATCGACAATGCCGTGGACGCCATGGAGCCCCAGGGCAAGGGAAAGTTGGTCATCCACACCGAGGAGGACCATCAGTTCGCCCGCGTCTCGATCATCGACAACGGCCCCGGCATCCCGGAAGAGATCAGGAACAACATCTTCGACCCTTTCTTTACCACGAAAGGGATCGGGAAGGGCACGGGGCTTGGCCTCGACGTCGTGATGCGGATCGTCCAGGGGCAGCACCACGGCTCGGTGAAAGTGAACTCCGTACCCGGTCGCACCGAATTCATCGTCTGTCTGCCGATCGCCGGATAGTTTAATTCATTTAAATTGCAGCTTTCATCATGACACCACCCATCATATTTGTTATAGACGATGACCCGCAGGTATTACGCGCCATCAGCCGTGATCTGCGTACGCAATTCCGCCAGCATTATCGTATCCTGAGCACCACCTCTGTGAAAGAGGCCCTGGACAGTTTGCTCGATCTCAAGAATAAAGGCGAGACCATCGCCGTCTTCATTTCCGACCAGCGGATGCCGGAGATGGAAGGCGTGGAATTCCTGCAAAAGGCCCGGGAATTCTTTCCCGACGCCAAACGGGTACTGCTCACCGCTTATTCGGACACCGACGCAGCGATAAAGGCCATCAACAATGTACAATTGGATTACTACCTGATGAAGCCCTGGGATCCACCCGAGGAAAAGCTCTATCCGGTGATCAGCGATCTGCTGGACGACTGGCAAGCCAACTTCCGGCCGCCCTTCAAAGGCATCAAGGTGATCGGCTACCAGTTCTCGCCAAAATCGCACGAGATCAAGGAATTCCTTTCGGGTAACCTGGTGCCTTACCAGTGGCAGGACGTCGAGCTAAGCAAGGACGCACAGGAACTGCTGAAGCTGAACAATATCGCCCTCAAGGACCTGCCTGCGCTTTTCCTGGAAGATGGTAGCTGTTTCTGCTCACCGGGTATCCCGCTGGTGGCGGAGAAGATCGGGCTGAATCCCACCATCAAAAACACCGTATACGATGTCGTGATCATCGGCGCAGGACCGGCCGGACTGGCCGCCTCGGTATATGGCGCCTCGGAAGGGCTCAAGACCCTGCTGGTCGAACGGCTTAGTCCCGGTGGGCAGGCGGGGACGAGCTCGCGCATCGAGAACTATCTGGGTTTCCCCAATGGGCTCAGCGGGTCGGATCTTACCCGCCGGGCGATCACCCAGGCCACACGGCTGGGAGCGGAGGTCCTGCTGCCGAGAAGCGTACGCGAGATCTGCCAGAAAGATGGGTATAAAAAAGTGATGCTCGACAACGGCGAGGAGATCAACACGCATGCCATCGTGATAACTACCGGTGTCGACTACCGGAAGCTCGAAACCAAGGGTGTCCCCGATTTCACGGGCGCCGGCATCTATTATGGCGCGGCGATGACGGAAGCCGCGGCCTTCCGCGATTGCGAGGTCTTCGTCGTCGGTGGTGGAAATTCAGCGGGCCAGGCAGCCATGCATCTATCGAAGTTCGCTGCTAATGTGAACATCGTGATCCGCCGGGAAGACCTCACGCCGACTATGTCGGCGTATCTTATTGACCAGATCGCCAAACGTGAGAACATCCACCTCCTGGCCTGTAGCGAGATCCAGGCCGCGGCGGGCAATGGCCGGCTTGAAGAGCTCACCATCGGGAATATCAAGACCGGCGAGACGACGACCCGAAAGGCCAATGCGTTGTTCATTTTCATCGGCGCCAAGCCCTTCACGGACTGGATCGGCCTCGATATCATCAAAGACGACAAAGGATTCCTGGAGACGGGCCGCGATCTCAAAATGCATGAGCTGTTCAAAAAGATCTGGAAACAGGACCGCGATCCCTACCTGCTGGAGACCAGTTGCCCCGGCATCTTTGCCGCCGGCGACGTCCGGGCGGGGGCGATGAACCGCGTGGCTTCGGCCGTTGGCGAAGGATCGATGGCCATTAGTTTTGTACACAAATATTTGGCAGAAGTATAACCCACGCGGTCCCGTGGCCCGCGTATAAAAGTATCACCATGGCCGATGAACAAATTTGCTCCCACATGCAAGCCATCAAGGAGCTGAAAGAACCCAAAGATCATGTCTGCGAGGAATGCGTCAAGATAGGCGCCCAATGGGTCCACTTGCGTACCTGCCAGACCTGCGGCGTCACGCTTTGCTGTGATGATTCGCGCTATAAACACATGACCAAACACTTCCATCGGTCCGGTCATCCCGTGATCATCTCGGCCGAACCGGGCGAGAAATGGATGTGGTGCTACCCCGACAATTTGTTTGCCGAATATTCCTGATTTGGCAGTATCTTCGCGCAATTTCTTGGTAATGAAGATTCTCATCGAACAGGCGCGTATTGTCGACCGCAACTCCCCACACCATGGGGCGATAAGGGATATCCTCATCGAAGACGGCCGGATCATTTCCATTGGTGAAAAGCTGGCCGCCGGTGTCCAGGCGGACCGGGTCCTCCGGCAACCGGGCCTTCATGTCTCCCCGGGCTGGGTGGACGTCTTTGCCCACTTCGACGATCCCGGCTATGAGCACAAGGAAACCCTCGATAGCGGCGCTGCCGCCGCTGCTGCCGGCGGTTATACCGATGTCTTTGTCCTGCCCAATACCAAACCGGTGGTGGACTCCAAGTCCCAGGTGGAATACATCCGGCGCACGGCCGCTGCCCTGCCCGTCCGCATCTGGCCGCTGGGCGGCGTCACCCGCGGACTCGAAGGAAAAGACCTGGCGGAGATGTATGACATGCGGAACAGCGGGGCAGTCGCATTCAGCGACGGCACGAGCCCGGTTCAATCTGCCGGCCTGCTCCTCAAAGGATTGCAATACGTCAAGGCCTTCGACGGCGTCATCGTCCAGCTCCCTGATGACAAGACCGTGGGCGCCAGCGGGCTGATGAACGAAGGCGTCATCTCCACCCGACTGGGACTCCCCGGTAAACCCATGATGGCCGAAGAGCTCATGGTCGCCCGGGATATCGAGCTGGTCCGTTATACCGGGTCAAGACTGCATATCACCGGCGTTAGCTCGCCGCAGTCCCTGGAATATATCCGTGCCGCCAAAGCAGCAGGTGTCCAGGTCAGCTGCTCGGTCACACCGCATCATCTTTTCTTCACCGACGCTGATCTCATCAATTACGATACCAACCTCAAGGTCTATCCGCCGCTACGCGACGCTGCGGCCGTACAGACGCTGAAAAAGGCCGTACGGGATGGGTTGGTCGACGCCATCGCCTCCCACCACCTGCCCCATGAGTTCGACAGCAAGATCGTCGAGTTCGAATATGCCCGGCCCGGCATGAGCAGCCTGGAGACGGTCTACCCCGTACTCAGGACGGCCCTGCCCGAGCTTTCAGCAGAGCAAGCGGTAAACCTGCTCAGCCACGGGCCACGACAGTTATTCGGATTGGAACAGCAGACCATCGCCGAAGGGCGCTCCGCCACGCTGACATTTTTTGATCCGGATGGAACCACGGAGCTGGAGTCGGGCACGACACGCTCGAGGTCGAAGAACAATCCCTTTATCGGCCGTTCCTTACAGGGACGGGTCATCGGAACGTTCAGCAACAATGCCCTTCACCTCAACCCGGACTATAGCCGATGACGCAGCGAAAACCCATTTCAGTCTTCTTATTGTATGGCGGAATTGCCGCCCTGGGCATGATTTTAGTCACTTTTGGTACTTACAAGGCCGGGGTGGAAGCCTTCCTTAGCCTTGTGAACTGGCTGATGTACCTGATCCCAGTAAGCTTTGGCATCATAGCCGCGCTGGTCGAACGCCGCCGCGGGGGTGGCTATCTGGAGTTTCGTAGCGCTTTGCGCATTATATTTGGCATCCTGGTGTTGGCAACGGCTTTGCAGGGGCTCTTTACCTGGCTACTTTTGAGCGTGTTCGACCCTCATTTTGGCCAGTTGGTGCACCCTGTGTGGTTGGCAAAGACCGAAGCGGCCTTCCGGCGTGTCGGGGTGACGGGGGACCAGCTGGATAAAAGCATTGCGGCGTTAAAAGATTCGAACCCGTTTAGCCTGGGGGCAGTCCTCTTTGGGCTGGCAAAGTTCTATATGCTTGGATTCCCGGTGTCCATCCTGCTGGCGGCGATCATCAAACGAAAAAAACCGCTGGAGCGGCAGACAACCTTATAATGGAAGTTTCAATCGTCATACCGGTCTACAACGAGGACGAATCCCTCCCCGAGCTGCTCAGCTGGATCGAGCGCGTGATGCGGGAGAATGACCTCTCCTATGAAGTGATCCTCGTCGACGACGGCAGCACGGACCGCAGCTGGGAGGTGATCACGGAACTGCGGCATGCCAACCCCAACATCAAAGGCGTCAAATTCCAGCGTAATTACGGTAAATCCGCCGCCCTCAACGAAGGCTTCAAGGCTGCGCGTGGCGAGGTCGTGGTCACCATGGATGCCGACATGCAGGACAGCCCCGACGAGATCCCCGGGCTCCGGCGCATGATCCTCGACGAGAAATACGATATGGTCAGCGGCTGGAAAAAGGTCCGGCATGACCCTGTCTCCAAAACACTCCCCAGCAAATTCTTCAACTGGACCACCGCCCGCGTCAGCAAGATCCCGCTGCACGACTTCAACTGCGGGCTCAAAGCCTACCGTAAAAAGGTCGTCAAAGGCATCGAGGTGTATGGCGAGATGCACCGCTATATCCCCGTGATCGCCAAATGGTCGGGTTTCCGGAAGATCGGTGAAAAAGTGGTGGAACACCGCGCCCGCAAATACGGCTATACCAAATTCGGCGGCCTGGGCCGCGGGCTCAAGGGGCTGCTGGACCTGGCATCCATCACCTTCGTAGGGAAATACGGCAAACGCCCCATGCACTTCTTCGGTCCGGTAGGCCTGCTTGTCTGGGTCCTCGGCTTTGCCGAGTTTGTATCGCTGGTGATCCAGAAGCTCGACAACAGGTCGACCTTCACGCTGACCAATAGACCTTCGTTCTATATTGCCCTGACGAGCGTCATAGTGGGCACCCAGCTTTTCCTCACGGGTTTTGTGGCCGAGCTCATCTCGCGCAACTCGTCTTCGCGTAACGCGTATCTCATCGAACAAAAACTGGGACTGGAGAATCCATGACGCCCCCTGCGCCCCATCCCCAGCCGCGAGGCACGGTGGTCATCATCGGACCCGGTTACCCGCTTCGCGGGGGGCTCGCCACGTTCGACCAGCGGCTGGCCAGGGAGTTCATTCACCAGGGGTTCGACTGCCGCATCTATTCGTTCTCGCTGCAATATCCGGATTTCCTCTTCCCCGGAACCACGCAATACAGCACCGATCCGCCGCCCGAAGGCCTAACCATCCTGAGCCGCATCAATTCCGTGTATCCGTTGAACTGGATCTCCGTGGGCAACGAACTGCGGCGGCTGCGCCCCGATATCATCGTGGTCCGCTACTGGCTGCCGTTCATGGGGCCGGCGTTGGGTACGATCCTGCGGCGGGTAAAAAAGAACCAGCATACACGCATCATTGCGATCACCGATAATGTTATCCCGCATGAGAAACGGCCGGGTGACAGGCCTTTTACCCGGTATTTTCTGAGCTCGTGCGACGCCTACATCACGATGAGCGAAAAGGTCATGAAGGATCTGCGCACTTTTCAAGCGGCGAGGCCAGCACGCCAGGTCGCACATCCGCTGTACGATAATTTTGGGGAACCGATTACCCGGGAGGCAGCCCGGCAACGGCTGCGGGACAAAGGGATCGCCATCCGCGACGAGGATCGCATCGTGCTGTTCTTCGGGTTCATCCGCAAATACAAGGGGCTGGACATCGCGATGGAAGCCATGGCCGATCCCCGGATCGGGGAAATGGGCATCCGCCTGCTGGTCGCCGGTGAATTCTATGAAGACGCCACGCCGTACAGGGAGCTGATCGCCCGGCTGGGCATTGAAGACCGGCTGATCCTGCGCACCGACTTTATCCCCGACAGTGAAGTCCGCGATTACCTGTGTGCCGCCGATGCGGTGATCCAACCCTATCGCAACGCCACCCAAAGCGGGGTCACGCCCCTCGCCTATCACTTCGAGAAACCTATGATCGTCTCCAATGTCGGCGGCTTGCCGGCGCTGGTGCCGCATGAACAGGTAGGGCTCGTCGCCAAACCCGAGCCGCCCGCCATGACCGATGCGATCCTACGTTTCTTTGCCCTCGGTGAAAGCTATTTCCTCCCCGCCCTGCGCCGCGAAAAACGCAACTATTCGTGGAGCCGGCTCGTCGAGACGATTCTCGCGCTCGCGAGCGGCCAGGATGACCCGGCCACCCCACAACCGGCCGGCCAATGACCCGCTTAAACATTATGCTGAACCTGCAACATATCGACTCCACCTGGACCCTCTTCCTTGACCGCGACGGGGTGATCAACGAGGAAAAAGAAGACAGCTATATCTTCCATTACGGCGAATTCCACTTCTATGACGGCGCGCTGGAAGCCCTAAAGCATTTCGCCGAGGTCTTCGGACACATTGTGATCGTCACTAATCAACGAGGTGTCGGAAAAGGACTGATGACGGCGGCCGATCTGCAGGATATCCACGATCGCATGGTCGAGGCGATCGAAGCCCGGGGCGGTCGCATCGACCGCATCTATTTCGCCGATTCGCTGGACAACGCCCACCCCCTGCGGAAACCCCAACCCGGAATGGCCTATGCCGCCCAAAAAGACCTGCCGGCAATTAACCTCTCGCGAAGCGTGATGGTGGGCAACAATATCAGCGATATGCAGTTCGGTCGCAACGCCGGGATGTACACCGTCTTCCTCCGGACCACCAGCCCCGACCAGCCCCTCCCCAACGCCGATATCGACCTGGCATTCAATTCACTATACGATTTTGCAAAACATTTGCACCCGGCGTGAAATTTTAGCCGGAAATTACCGTTTGCCACTCACAGGATCGAAACAAGAGCCACAGGAAGCGGCTCGTCCGAAGGACAGACATTAGCCTTTCATACGTAACTTTGAATTATGCGAAGCAAGCTTACCTGTTTTAACACCCTGGTTATTTTGTTGATCACGGGCTGGTTGTCGGGAATATCCTATTCCGCCGGCGCCCAGCAGCTTACTCCAGCCCAGGAACAGGTCTTTGAGAAACACGAAGACACCCTGAAAGGCTATGCCTACAATATCGTGAACGCGGAGACGGCCACGCAACGGTTCGTCGCGGACAGCGCGTTCATCCGTTCACTGGTGCGCGCCCTGCGCGAGCCCAACTCTTTTTACTATCCTTTCGACTCGCTCGAAACGATCTCCCGCCTGTATGCCCCCGACAGCACGTTTCGCATTTTTACCTGGGAGTTCAAAAAGGACGACTACATGTATCTGCAGGAAGGTGCCATCCAGGTGAAACAGGCCGACGGCTCGCTCAAGCTCTTCCCGTTGTTCGATTACTCGATGTTCACCGATAAGCCGCTGGATTCGGTTCGCACGCGCCGTAACTGGATCGGCGCCATCTATTCCAAGATGATCCTCAAGACCTGGCAGGGCCGGAAATATTATACCTTACTCGGTTTCGAC
>DASYZH010000099.1:0-8741 GCA_035946435.1 Puia sp.
CCTGTACGCCGCCGATGAGTACACCCACTACGGTCAGCGAAATGCCCACCATGCCGGGTCCCCAGCCAAACCGGAATTCGGTAAAATAATTCCAGGTCGACTGAACCGCCTGCGCCGCGAGATAGATCAGGAAAAAGCTAAAAGACAATCGGCCGACCTCCGGATGTTTGACCAGGAATCGCAACGACCCGAAAGGATTCGCGCGTTTCCAATCGAATGTCCTTCGGTTCTCCTTGGCTAACGATTCAGGTAGCACGAAATAGCCATAAATACAGTTCAGCAAACAAAGCCCGGCGGCTCCCCAGAACGGCGCCCGGGTTCCCCAGATAGCCAGCAGGCTACCCAGTGCCGGACCGACCACAAAACCCAAACCAAATGCCGCGCCCACCATCCCGAAGTTCTTGGCGCGGGTGGTCTCGTCGGTGCTCAGGTCGGCGATATAGGCGGATGCCGTGGTAAAGCTTGCGCCTGTAAAACCGGCGATCACCCGGCCGATGAAAAGCCAGCCATAGGACGGCGCCACGGCCTGAATGATATAGTCCATACCAAATCCAAACAGCGAGAGCAGCAACACCGGCCGCCGGCCATAACGATCGCTCAGGTTGCCGATTATCGGCGCGCAAAAGAATTGTACAATGGCAAAAACGGTGAGCAGAAGCCCTCCATACGTGCTGGCGACATTCACGGGGATATGCTTCAGTTGCGCGATCAGGTTAGGCATTACGGGAATGATGATGCCCCAACCCATCGTATCGATAAACAACGTGACGAAGATAAATCCGATCGCGGCTTTCCTGGATGTTTGCATGGTCTGGCTTATTTTTTACAGGTATACAAACATAAGCTTAAACCCGCTATAATATACATGGCAAAAACGTCAACGTTAGGGGCAATTGCGTCAGTCCGCAGGTCGCGGTGTCATGCCCATCGTCTCCGTCTATTACATCAACAGCTATGACATCATCCACCCCGATTACCAGGCTTATCCGCCGCAAGTGTCCGTTATCCTGAAAAAGTATGGCGCCGAAGTGCTGGCCGTCGATACTGCCGCCATTGCCATGGAAGGTAAGGCCCGGACGATGAACGCGATCATCAAATTCCCTTCCGAGGAAGCCGCCTTGCAGTGTTACAACGATCCGGAATACGAACCCCTGAAAGCCTTGCGTCAGCGTACCACAGCGAACAGCACCATGATCATCGTGAAAGAGTTCCGGGGGCGATAAGCAAATACACGCCTATCTTAGCTCCATGAAAAGCGACCCCGAAATACCATTCGACTTCATCCTCGATTATCTCGTTCGGATCGAAACGACCATCAAACCGTTTTTCGGCATGTTCTCGATCTACGCCGGCCAGAAGTTGCTGTTGATCCTCAGGGACCGGAAGAACGAGCCCGAGCTCAACGGCATCTGGGTGCCAACCAGCAAGGAAGGTCTCGAAAGCCTACAGGCCGGGTTACCCGCCCTCCGCCAGATCTATGGCATCGGAAAAGCCAAAAATGACGCCGTCTGGCTCCTCCTCCCCGACACCGCCGCCGACTTCGAGCGCACCGCCATTACGATCTGCGACCTTCTCGTCCACCGCGACCCGCGCATCGGCCGGCTCTCGAAGCCCCGCCCCACCCGCCGCAAGCAATGACCACCGTACTACCGGTCCCGCGACCTCACAACATCAGCCGCCCTTCCATATACGTCTTCGCGGCCCCGCTGATCTCGACGCGTTCACCCAGATCGCGGCACTGCAAAAAACCTTTCCGCGCCGAAAGCTGCATCGCCGTGAGCCGCGGCTTCCCCAGCCGCCTGGCCCAATAAGGCACCAACGTCGTGTGCGCCGAACCGGTCACCGGGTCTTCCGCGATCCCGCTCTGTGGCGCAAAAAAACGCGAGACAAAATCGACAGCCGCAGCAGCAGCCGTCCGCGCCCCTGCAGCCGTCACAATGATCCCCCGCGCCTCGCGGGCCTTCCCGATCGCCGCCAGATCAGGCTCCAGCGAAGCGATTACCGCCTCGCTCTCAAACACAAGCATATAATCGCTTCGTCCTTTATAGACCTCAACGGGTGCCGGCGCCCCTGGGAACCAGGTCAGCATGGCAGTCGAAACGGCAACAGGTCCGATCACGTCGGCAGGAAAATTCAAATGCAGCAATCCATCCCGCCTGTCCACGACCAGCTCACCGCTGCGCGACGTGAATACGATCCGCTCACCCGCATATCCTTCGTGTTCAAAAAGCACATGTGCGGTCGCGAGTGTCGCATGTCCGCAGAGATCGACCTCGACCGTTGGCGTAAACCAGCGGATATGGAAACGGTCGCCGTCGCGTACATAGTAGGCCGTTTCAGCGAGATTGTTCTCCGCGGCAATGGACTGCAACAATTCATCTGCTGGCCACCGTTCCAGAGGACACACAGCCGCAGGGTTGCCGGAAAAGATCTCCCGGCAAAAGGCGTCGACCTGATAGATCATCATAAGGATTTATTTAAACGATTCCCGCAAATTGCCCTGCGGCAGCAATTCATAGACCCACTCGCCGCCAAACGGCAGACGTCGGAACCACCTGGCGCCCGTCCATCCCTCTAAGCGACCGAAGGACGCAAAGCCATCCGCCGTTGCCAGTAATAGTAACTAAGAACACCGGGGATGATCCAGATCAGCATGGTCAGCAGCATCGGATCGAACTTGCCGGCCGAGGCTGCACCCGAATAGAGCGCACCGGCCAGGTCGAAGAACAACCCTGCGTATGCCCATTCCTTGATCCGGACAAGCCGCGGCACCAGGATGGCGATCACGCCCAGCAGCTTCGCCACGCTGATGAACTGAATGAAATACACGGGATACCCCAATCCATCATGCATGATCTTGATGGCGCCTTCACTGGGCTGCAAACCGCCCACCGCCGAGAATAACATCAGGGCTGCAAAAAGACTCGTAAAGATCCAGTAGAGGATGTCTAGCTTTTTCGGGTTCATTTTTTATTTTTTTTAAGAGTAGACAATAGCTCATCCAGCTGATTGAAGCGGCTCTCCCAGATCTTGCGAAACTGTTCGAGCCAAATGTCGATCTGTTTCATTTTGTCGATGTCAAGTTGATAATAAATCTCCCGCCCCTGTTGTTCCCTTGTCAACAACTCGCATTCGTTCAATATTTGCAGGTGCTTGGATACACTCTGCCGCGTCATGTCGAAGTGTTCGGCAATAGAGTTCGGCGTCATCGCCTGCAGGGCAATAAGAGCGATGATCGCGCGGCGCGTCGGGTCCGCTATAGCCTGAAAGATATCTCGTCGCATAAAAGATCCACCTATTGATTGTTTTGGTGAGTGATCATCCAGTTGATACCATATTTGTCGGTAAGTTCGCCAAAATAAGCGCCAAAGAACATATCCTGCAACGGCATATTAACCGTTCCGCCCACCGCCAGCGCGTCGAAAAGCCGCTTGGCCTCTTCCCGGGTCTCCGGCTCGACGTTGATGTGCATATTATTGCCGCGCGTCAGGTTGAAACCCATCTCCTTGGGTGCGTCGGTCCCCATGAGGATATGACCACCGGTGATCGGCAATTCCACATGCAGGACCATGTGTTTAACCGAGTCGGCCACCGGGGGATTATCACCACCTGCCGGGATATCACCAAACCGTTGAATGCCGTTACCGACAAATTCAGTTTTGAACACACCCCGGTAGAATTTGAAAGCCTCTTCCGTATTCCCTGCAAAATTGAGATACGTGGTTACACGCGCTTTCGTGTCTTTGCGGTTCTCCGCACGTAATTTGAACTGCGCTTCGATGTATTGATCCAGGTTCTCAAGGCACATGGTGAGCCCTTCCTTAAAGCCCATGGAAATGATCTTTTCGAGATCAGCCAGCTTCTCATATTGGATCGAGATACTCACGATAGTCGTTTCCGTGCCCGCACGAAAGACATTGTTCCATTGCGACCGCGGGAACTCGGGGTTGAGATGCCCGTTCTCGTCACAAAAACCATCCTTGGCGGCATAGCTCCTTTTGGGCTCGATCTTATTATAGTCTACCCGGCACCAAAACTTTTCGTCCTTCGGGGAGAGCATATAATAGAGCCAGGTGCCCCCCACACGGAAATCCATCGATTTAGTCACGGCCCTGAAAGGCTTCGGCGCCCACCACTGATCCAACAACTCGGACTTCGTCCACGCATCCCATACCAGGTCGAGATCCGCCGCAAATTCGCGCTCTACATGAATGGAGTTTTTCTCCTTGTTTACCGTAAAATCGAAAAGCAAAGTGGTGTTCATTTTCTATATTTTAAAGTGTAGATAATAGGTTATCAAATCGGCCAAATACGCAGCCATTCGGTTGCAAATATACGTGCAGCTAATCAGCTGCGCAAATTTTTTTTGAAAAATAACGGGATCAAACCCCTCCCTCGCCCCTATTTTCGTCCTGCTGCAATTACTATTGCTGGCAGGCGCCTATCATTTTTTTCCCGTGATCGCCCGCCGGACCCTGAACCCATCCTGGGCTAACGCCGAATTCATCCTGCTCGGCGCCCAGGGACTTTTCCTCGTCAATCTCTTTAATTCCACTACGAAACGGGTACCCGAATAACATACCCCTCCGTCCCATTCACCCGTATCCGCTCACCATCCTTGATCAGCCGGGTAGCACCCTCCACACCCACAACCGCGGGCAGACCATACTCGCGGGCAATCACCGCACCGTGGGTCATGAGCCCGCCGACTTCGGTCACCAGGCCTTTTATCGATACAAATAGAGGTGTCCAACTGGGGTCCGTAAACCGTGTCACCAGGATATCCCCATCCTCGAGCACAGCATCTTCCATCTTCAGGATGACCCGCGCCCGCCCCTCTACCACTCCCGAAGAAACGGCCAGCCCCGAAATGGCTCCCGCCGGCAGCCCCGCCCGTTTGTACGCACCCGTGATGATCTCGCCGTCAGAGGTCATCACCCGCGGCGGCGTCAGTTTCTCATAAAGGCCATACTCGCTACGACGTGTCTCGATGATCGTGCGGTCCAGCTTGTCCGTCCGCAGAACTTCGCCAAGCTCCTCAAAGCTCAGATAGTATATGTCTTCCACAACGCCAAGCACCCCACCCTCAACAAGCCGCCCGGCCTCCCGCAATAACGCCTGCTTATAAATAAAATACCTGCTGACCATGGCATACTTTGGATACTCCCGGTAACCGCTGAGGTTCCGCACCATGTCGATCATCCGTTTTGTCTCCAAAGCCTTTTGCGCCCCATCCGGCAGCTGCCGCAACCGCGATAGCAGCTCCTGTTCCATGACGGACGCCTCCCGTAGCCCCTGCTCAAATTTCCGCTTGCCGGCGCCGGGCGAAAAATTCCTGACATTCCCGAGGATCAAAGGCACGAGCATGGCCGGCCTTTCGCTCCAGCGGGTCCGCGTAATGTCGATCTCACCAGCACAACGCATCCCGTATCTATCGAGAAAAGCCCGGATAGCATCGCGGCTTTCCCGTCCGCCCGCCAACGCGTCCAGCCCCGCCGGCAAGTCCAGCCCCGCCAATTCATCCAACCCCGCCGGCAAGCCACCACCACACGACAAGCCACCACCGCTGAACAAGTCACCACCACGCGACAAGTACTCGACTACGCGCGGATACTGCCGGATGATATCGGCTACATCCAGCAGCGCCAGCCCCATTTCCGAGGTGATATTGCCCGGCACACTCTGAGCGATCGTATCCGCCACGTTTTTCTCGCCTAGCCATTCCCACATTTTCTCATTGATCCAGCTGGCAGCATTCATGGCCGTCATGATCACCCCAAAACTTCGCGGATCGCCTATAATTTTCTTCAACTGCTGCACATCCGCAAGAATAAAATCGATCAGCTCAGTCCCCGACTTGCCCCGTATGGCAAGCCTCAACTCGTCTATCGCCGCCGCACTCCGGGCAACAAGCTCATCCACTACCGAGACGTCATAATCCCCGAGCGTCTGAAAACGCGACGGCGTGCCGCTATGTCCACCGTTCTCATCGGGCAAGGAAACCACAAAATCCCCCAGCTCCAGGATAGTCCCAAGCGCATCTTTTATCAACGGATCATTTTTGCCGAGAACGCCCAGCAAAACCGCCCTCCTGGCAGGCAAAGCCAGTTCCTGAGTGACATCCACAAAAAATCTCCCGCCCGCCACAAACATCGGCCGAAATGCCGTCAGGTTCCAAAAGGAGATCCCCAAAGGCCTGATCGCATCCGTCATCATCTGCTGGTGACCCACGGAGACGTATACCCGATTCCCAGGATCGGGAGCGGAAGGAATAGGATATAAGGTAGTAATCGGTCGACTCTGGACAAACCAAAAGACACCGCCGGCAAGACACCATTCGATATCCTGCGGCCGGCCGAAGCGTGCTTCGATGATCCTTCCCAGTCCTTCGAGCCGCAGCAGCTGCTCATCCGCAAGAACCGGCCCGCTTCCCCGCACCAAACGTTCGATAACCCGCCCGTCACGTAGCTTATAGACATCGGCGTTCACCAGCCCCGAGACGAGGGCATCGCCCAGACCGGGGCCGGCATCGATGGACACCATCTTTCGGTTACCCGTCACGGGATCGGCGGTAAACAAAATGCCCGAAGCCTGCGGAACGACCATCTTCTGAACAACCACGGCCAACCGCACTTTCCGGTGATCGAACCCGTTTTGCAGCCGGTAGATCACCGCCCGGAGCGTAAAGAGCGAAGCCCAGCATTGGCTGATATGTTGTAAAATAGCCTGTGGCCCTACCACGTTCAAATAGCTATCCTGTTGTCCAGCAAACGATGCCGCCGGCAGGTCTTCCGCCGTAGCACTCGACCGAACGGCATAGCCATCCAACTCACCAAATCTCCGCAGCATGCCGGTAATCGCGTCAACGATCTCCCCTGGGATCGTCAACCCCTCGATAACCTCGCGGATCCTAGCGCTAACCTCGCTGACCTTCGCAGTGATGCCGCCGACTTCTGCAGTGATTCCACTAACCCCGCCGATCGAGTCCCTCTCCGTGCATCCCGCCAATTCATCGAGCAGCCCGTCAAGCGCAGCGCCCATTACGCTCGAAAACGCCTCCGTAGTAACACAAAACCCTTCCGGCACCCGGATGCCCTCGATCCGGGACAACTCACCCAGATTAGCGCTCTTGCCGCCGACAAGCGAAGTCATCCCTGCGCCTACATCTTCAAGCGCAACCACATACGTATTCATTGTTGATTCCCCCTCCTACGAAAATAAATAGTCTGGCTATTTCCGTAACAGCTGAATCAAAAAATAAAGTTTCGAACTAAGAAACGATTTTTATTGTTGTTCCTGCAAAAGGGCTTCATCAACCTCCGCCGCCGTCGGCTCCACGCCCTTCCCGGCTTTAATCAGACGCCGGAAAAAGAAAGCCAGCACCGCGAATGCCGCAATCCCCTCACACAACACCGTTGTCGGCGCACCGATCCGCGCCGATACGGCTCCCACGAGCAGGCTACCTAACGGCACCATGCCGAAAATGGCCATGAACAGGACACCGATCGCCCGGCCCCGCATCTTAGGATCGGATTCGCTCTGGACTACGATATTGGAGATGGTGTATTGCGCGATCGACCCAAAGCCTGCGCAGGCGCCAAAGAACATGGCGAGTGGAAAGTTCTTGATCAGGGAAAAGCAGATCAACGCCGCGCCCAGGATGCCGAGACTCGCCAGCAAGATCTTTCGAAGATGCGTGCCCGGCTTCCGCGAGGCCAGGTAGACGGTACCCAACACACCCCCGACGCCGATAAAGCTATTGATATACCCAAAGGTGGAGGCATCGCCATGGAATACAACTTTGGCGAATACCGGAAGGACCGTATTGTAAGGCAAGATGAGCAGGCTCGTAATCGCGAGCAGGAGAATGATCGTCCCTAACGCCGGAGTTTTCACAACATAGTTCCACCCTTCCGTAAATTCCGTCCAAACCTTTTTCTGCGTTTTCCTGGGAACGTACACCAACCCCTTCATCAGGACTACGGAAATGTAGACCCCCGCGAAACTCACCGCATTCAAAAGAAAACACACCGCGGCGCCCCATGCCTTATAGACGATCCCTGAAAGCGCCGGTCCCAATAGCTGCGCCAGACTGGCCATCGCCGTCGTCAACGCGAGCGCATTCGGCAGGTCGGTTGGGTCGGCCACCACATCATGCAGCATGGTCTGCCGCGCGGGTATGTCGATCGCATTGATGATGCCCAGGAGCACGCTCAGCGCAAGGATAGCCCAAATAGGCGCATGACCCGTGTAAACCAGGATAGCCAGTAAAACGCTCTGCACCATCGACGCCACCTGTGTCACCTTGATCACGATATAGCGATTGTACCGGTCCGCAATGACCCCGCCGGGTATCGAGATCAAAAAGGAGGGAAACTGTTCGGCAAAGATCGTCACCCCAAGCATCCACTCGGAATGCGTGATGGAATACACGAGCCACAGGACGGCGACACGTTGCATCCAGGTGCCAAACTGGGATACGCTCCTACCGACAAAATAGAGTGAATAATTCCTGCTCCGTAACGCCCTGAAAAGTTGTATATCGCTAATCTTTTTCATTTGTTCTGATTTCTTCGGCCGCGCCAGGCTTTCGGCCGCGGCTGGCGGTTAATTTCTCAACCACCCGGTTGCCATCTCGCTCAACACGCGGATCGAGGCCCTGGCAGCCTGGGTGACGTTATGGTCAGGCAACTCATTGCGGATACCGCGGATGCCGCTCGTGATCACGAAGACCCACTGAT
>DASYZH010000100.1:0-57912 GCA_035946435.1 Puia sp.
TCACAAGGATGCACTCGGCCTGCACGGCATCGGTGATGATCCCTACCGCGCCCGTCAATATGCCGGTAGCCGCCCGGATCTGCTGGGAAAAACTCACCTGGTATCCGGGACCTACCGGTATTTGTTGGAACGGCACAAGGCCGCCGGAAGAACAATCGATGACATCGACGTCCATCCCCTTGAGCATCGCCGCCAGCCGTATAGCTTCTTCGATATTCCAGCCACCCTCCGCCCAATCCGTGGCGGAGATCCGTACGAACAGGGGATAACCCGGAGGCCATGCCGACCGCACAGCCGCGACCACCTCCGTCAACAACCGCACCCGGTTCTCGAACGTCCCGCCATACGCATCGGTGCGGCGGTTGCTCAAAGGGCTCAGAAAGGCATGCAAGAGATAGCCGTGTGCCGAATGGATCTCGACGACCTTAAAACCGGCGAGCATCGCACGCCGCGCAGCCGCCTTGAAATCATCCACCACCTTGCGGATATCCGCAACCGACATCTCCACCGGCAGGGGATAATGTTCGTTGAACGCCACCGCACTCGGACCAAAAACCTTCCAGCCACCGGCATCCTCCGCTACCATCCCACCGCCTTTCCAGGGTTCGCGGGTACTGCCCTTCCGGCCTGCATGCGCCAGCTGGATGCCGATCTCGCTACCCTGCGCCCGCACGAACTTCACGATGCGCCGCAGCTCCGCAATATGCTCATCCTTCCAGATGCCCAGATCACTCGGTGAGATCCTTCCTTCCGGCGAGACCGCCGTCGCCTCGGTAAAGACCAATCCCGCGCCGCCCACCGCCCTGCTACCGAGATGAACGAGATGCCAGTCATCGGCAAACCCATCGTGCGCCGAATATTGACACATGGGCGAAACAACGATCCGATTCCCGAATACAATATCTCTTACCTGAAGAGGGGTAAACAGTTTGCTCATAATACCAGCGAAGATCATAAATTTAGGCCAAATTCGGCCTGTGGCCGAATGACCGAAGGTCAGACTTTAGCGCTTTTGCGGGAGATGCGCTAAATTCTTGATAAAGCGCATCTCCCGCACATAAATTCGGTTTCATGTTCAACACCCGCTGGTCTCTTCCCGCTATCACCTCCATGGCCATCCTCCTGATGGCCGCAAAACCTTTTTCCATGCAAACACCGGCAGAACATCCCCTCCCGGCGAAAGCCAGTGCGGCGGTCCTCGTGGCCGCCGCCGCCGATCTTCGATTCGCCATGGACTCGCTCGTCGCCATCTTTTCGCGCAACAACCCCGATATCACCGTCAAGGTCACCTATGGTTCCTCCGGCAACTTTTTCGAACAGATCAGGAACGGCGCGCCTTTCGATCTCTATTTCTCGGCCGACGTCGACTATCCCCGGCAGTTAAAAGAACAAAACAAAACGCTTGGCGAAGTCCACGTCTACGGTACCGGGCAGCTCGTTCTCTGGAGCAAGACGCTCGATCCCACAAAACTGCAGATGAACACCCTCCTCGACGCCTCCGTGACAAAGATCGCCATCGCGAATCCCGCGCATGCGCCCTATGGTAAAAGGGCCGAAGAGGCATTGCATTACTATAACCTGTACGACAAAGTAAAAGACAAGCTGGTCATTGGTGAGAACATAGCCCAGACCGCGCAATACGCGCAAACGGGCGCTGCGGAAGTAGGGATCATCGCGCTTTCGCTGGCACTATCTCCAACTATGCAGGGGGCCGGCGGAAAATATTGGCCCATCCCCGCTGCCGCGCACCAACCGCTGCTGCAAGGCTTCGCGCTGCTGCCGCACGCCCAGGGCAACACCGGCGCCGAAAAATTTGCGGCTTTCTGCGAGTCCCGGACGGCCAGGATCACCCTCGAACGCTTCGGATTCGGCGAAGCAAAGTAGTTTCGGCGAATCGCATTAAACATTAATAACGCATGATCGACTGGCTCCCTCTCTGGTTGAGTTTGAAACTGGCCTTCATCACAATGATCATCCTGCTGGTGATCGGCATCCCCATTGCCTGGTGGCTGGCCTACAGCCGCCGCCGCTGGACCGTGATCGCGGAAGCCGTCATCAGCCTGCCCATGGTGCTGCCCCCTTCGGTCCTCGGCTTCTATCTGCTGCTGGCTTTCAGCCCCGCAGGTTCCTTCGGACATGCGCTCGACCACGTACTGAATATCCGCCTCGTCTTCAGCTTCCAGGGCCTGGTGGTCGCCTCGCTGCTCTATAGCCTGCCCTTTATGGTCAACCCGTTGCTGGCCGGTTTCAAGAACCTGCCCCCACATCTGCTGGAAGCCTCTCGCACCCTCGGCAAATCGGGCTGGACTACCCTCCGGTACATCCTCCTTCCCAATATCCGCGCTTCCCTGATCACCGGCGCCATCCTCAGCTTCGCCCATACCATCGGCGAATTCGGCGTGGTCATGATGATCGGCGGCAGCATACCCGGCCAGACCCGCGTGGCTTCGGTCGCCATTTATGATGAACAGCAATCAGGCAACTACGCCCTTGCCAATCATTACGCCCTCGTTCTCCTAAGCCTCTCGTTCCTGATCCTTCTCGTGGTCTATACGATCAACCGCCACTTCAGCCAATCCAAATCCATCCTATGACGCCCGATCATTTCCAAAAACCGGCCCATCCCGAAACACCGGCCCCGCCTTTCCTCCGTTTTCACGCCACGAAAATGCTTCATACGGCGCAGGGCCCGCAGCTTTTTGAGGTGCGCTTCGAATTGCCGCAGGGGCAAACCCTCGCCATCCACGGTCCGTCCGGTTCCGGCAAGACCACCCTGCTCCGCATCCTTGCCGGCCTCACCCCCGCCGACACCGGTCATATCCAGGTCGGAAGTGAAACCTGGCTCGATACCCGGAATCACATCGACCTGCCCACCCGCCACCGGTCCATCGGCTTCGTATTCCAGGACTTCGCGCTCTTCCCCAACCTCACCGTCCGCGGCCAGCTCGAATATGCGCTGCCACCGGGCACAAGAAAAGCGGCCAAAGCCGCCGGATCGATCATCGATGAGCTTCTCCAGCTCATGGAGCTCGAAGAACTGCAACACCGCCGCCCCGCCCTTCTCTCCGGCGGCCAGCAACAACGCATCGCCATCGCCCGCGCCATTGCAAGAAGCCCGCGTCTCCTCATCCTCGATGAACCGCTCTCCGCCCTCGACGACGAGATGCGCCACAAACTCCAGGACTACCTGCTGAAAATACAACGCCATTATCATCTCACTACCCTGCTCGTGAGCCATCACCTGCCGGAAATAGTTCGACTATCCGATAACGTTATCCTTCTCGAAAAAGGCCGCATCGAACGCCAGGGTCCTCCAGCCGAAGTATTCGCCGACAAACCACACATCACCATCACCGGCGTCATCATCGACCTGACCCCCACAGGCGACACCTTTCTCGTCCGCATCGACTGCGCCGGCACAACGGTCCGCCTCACCGTCCCTGCGGCTAAAGCCGCCACCCTCCAACCCGGCCACACCGTGACCATCGCCTCCACCCTGCTCAACCCGAATTTCATCACCCACTGATGCAACATTCCCCCGGCCACGACCGTCCTTAAGGGACAAGCCTTCCTCATGCTAAAAAACTACTTCCGGACCGGCTTTCGCAACCTGGCGAATAATAAGCTCCATTCCTTTATAAATATCACCGGCCTCGCCGTGGGTATGACGGTGACCCTTCTCATCGGCCTCTGGGTCTGGGACGAACTCTCTTTCAACACCTGGCACAGGAACTATGATCGCATCGCAGGCATCCTGCTCAACGAAACCATCCACGGTGAGGTCAAGACCTCCGGCTATGTTCCCTATCCCCTGGTCAACACGCTGGAAACGAACTATCGCGACCATTTCGATCAGCTGGTAGCCGCCATGCCCAAAGAACAGATGATCTTTTCCGCCAACGAAAAAAACCTGTCCGTGACAGGCCAATTCATGCAAGCCGATGGCCCCAAACTCTTCACCCTCCACATGCTCCGCGGAAACCTCGACGGCCTCGCCACTCCTAATTCGATCCTGCTGTCCGCCTCGGCCGCCAAAGCGTTCTTCGGTAATGAAGACCCCATGGGCCAAACCCTGCAGATCAACGATACCAGCCGGCTACAGATCACCGGCGTCTACGCCGACCTCCCCGCCAACACTACCCTCTGCGACATAAAATTTCTCGGCTCCTGGGACTGGTACCTCGATCACAATGTCTTCATAAAAAACAAAGGCTGGGACAACCATGCCGTGCTCCTCTACGCCGCCATCCCCGCAGGAAACACCTTCGCCCGGGTCTCCCTGGCCATCGAAAATGCCCAGGCCGCGGCTATAAAAAATATGGCCAACATGGGGAAAGAAGCCGCCACAAAACCCCGGCTATGGCTACATCCCATGAGCCGCTGGCACCTGTATGGGACTTTTAAAGATGGCGTCGCCAGCCTCGATGCCATCCATTTCGTGCAGCTCGTCGCCGCCATCGGTGGCATGGTCCTGTTCCTGGCCTGCATCAATTTTATGAACCTGAGCACCGCCAGGAGCGCCCAGCGAGCCAAAGAGGTCGGCATCCGCAAAACCATCGGCTCCGGCCGACGTCAGCTGATCGCCCAATTCATCGGCGAATCCTATCTCGTTACCCTCCTTGCCTTTTCCGGGGCCCTGCTCCTCACGGCCCTCGCCCTGCCCTGGTTCAACGACCTGTCGGCAAAACGCATCCAATTCCCCTGGACCGCGCCGGGTTTCTGGCTCTCGGCCCTGACCTTCGTGGCAGTCACCGGCCTGCTGGCAGGTAGCTACCCCGCCTTCTATCTCTCTTCCTTTAAACCCGTCAATGTACTAAAAGGGGAATTCAGAACAGGCCGCCCAGCCATTCTCAGCAGACAAATGCTGGTAGTAACCCAGTTCACCTTTTCCATTGCCCTTATCATTTGCACCATGGTCGTCGCCGCCCAGATCCGTTATGCGAAAAACCGACCGGTTGGCTATTCCCGGGATGGACTGATCCTGGTAAAAATGCACTACCCCGAATACGTAGATAAATATGCCGTTCTAACTAACGAGCTCACCCGAAGCGGCGCGGTGACCGGTATGGCCGCCGCCCAAAGCCCCCTCACGGGCGTCTGGTCACACAGCGAAGGCTTCCAGTGGGCAGATAAAAACCCCGCGATCCATGAAGATTTTGCGACCCTGAATGTCTCCGCCGAATATGGTAAGACCGTAGGCTGGCAGTTCCTCGATGGCCGCGACTTCCGGCCGGGCTTCACCACCGATTCGGCCGGATTCGTGATCAATGAAAGCGCCGCCCGCTTTATGGGACTGCCCCATCCCGTGGGCAGCACGATCAGCTGGACATCCCGCTGGCGCGGCGACACCGCTAAAAGCTATACGATCCTCGGCGTCGTGAAAGATATGGTCATGGAATCTCCTTATGACCCTGTGAAACCAACCGTCTTCTTTTTGGGTGGCTCCTACAACTGGATCACCCTCCGGCTCGCGCCCAACGCCGCCGCAGGCGCGTCCCTGGAGAAGATTGCGGCCGTCTTCAAACGAGTCGCGCCCAATATTCCCTTTGAATATAGCTTCGCTGATTGGGATTATGCGCAAAAATTCGCGGCAGAAGAACGTATCGGTAAGCTGGCCGGTCTCTTCGCCGCCCTGGCCGTCTTTATCAGTTGCCTGGGCCTCTTCGGGATGTCCGCCTTCATGGCCGAACAACGAACCCGCGAGATCGGCATCCGCAAAGTATTGGGCGCTTCCCTCTCTGGTGTCCTGAGCCTGCTTTCACGCGATTTCCTGAAGCTCGTGGGCCTGTCCTTGCTCATCGGCATGCCCTTTAGCTGGTATGGCATGAACCGGTGGCTGAGTCATTATACCTACCATACCCCCTTGTCCTTGTGGATCTTCGTTGCAGCCGGCGCCGGAACCCTGGCGATCACCCTGCTGACGATCAGCTATCAATCCATCCAGGCAGCCCTGAGAAATCCCGTGCAGAGCCTGCGCCGGTGAGAAAGGCCCGGCTCCCGGCCCCAGCTCGAATCCCCGGTCGGTAGACTCTTCGAGCCAGTGCCAAGGTATAAGGTCTCGTTTCGAATGCATTGGTCGAAATTACTTACTTTCAGTACTTAAATGAGCCTATGACGCAGCTATCCGTATGGGAAAAGGAAAGTTTTTTTGCACCGGCCGATATCATCATCGTGGGAAGCGGACTCGTGGGGTTGTGGAGTGCCTACTACCTCAAAAAAAAGGCGCCCGGCCTTAGCATCACCATCGTGGAGCGCGGACTGATCCCCACCGGCGCCAGCACCCGCAATGCGGGCTTCGCCTGTTTCGGCACCCTCACGGAACTGATCTCCGGTGTAAAAGAAATGGGGGAAGAACAAATGCTGGAGCTCACCGAACTTCGCTTCAAAGGCCTCAAAAAGATCAGCAAGGTCTTCAAGGACGAGGAGATCGGGCTGGAGCACAACGGCGGCTATGAGCTCATCGCGGGCGCGGATAGCAACGAGCTGCGTTCCCACATCGATACCTTCAACCGGCTGTTGAAAAAGATCACCGGGAAACAGAAGATCTTCCGCCTGCAGAATGAAAAGCTCGGCCGCTTCGGTTTCGCAGACATACAACATCTCATCGGCAACGAATGGGAGGCGCAGCTGCATTCCGGGAAATTGTGTCAGGCCCTGCTGCGTCTCGTTCAATCCAAGGGTATAACCATCCTGAACAACATCGAGATCACCGGCTATGAGAAAGTCCACGGACAGGTCCTGCTGCACAGCATGCACGCGCCGCCGCTGCTTTCATCTCAATTACTGGTGACGACGAATGCCTTCGCCCGTGAGCTGCTTCCACAGCTCGACGTGGTACCCGCGCGCGGACAGGTCATCGTGACCTCGCCCATCGAGAACCTGCCGTTCAAGGGATCGTTCCATTTCGACGAGGGCTTCTATTATTTTCGCAGCCTGGGTGACAGGGTCCTGCTCGGCGGCGCCCGCAATAAGGCCGTAGAAGAGGAGACCACCACCGAGATGGCGCTCTCCGAAACGATCCAGCAGGAGCTCGAACGCTTTCTTCGCGACGTCATCCTTCCCCATCGCCATTATAGCATCGAACACCGCTGGAGCGGCATCATGGGTATGGGTGGTGAGAAGATGCCGATACTACGCGCCGTCAACGACCACGTCTTCTGCGCCGTGCGCATGAGCGGCATGGGTGTGGCCCTCGCGCCCGTGGTAGGCGAAAAGATCGCCGCGCTGATGACGGACACCGCCGGCGACAGCTCCGCGTCCTGACCAGCGACTCAGCCGCGGCCCCGCCGCTCCAACCGCGTCGCTCTAAAGCTTAACAAATTTGAGACTCGCCTGCATCGCATTATTCCCCAGCCGGACAAAGTAAAGGCCCCCGGCGAGCCCGCTGATGTTCAGCTGGAAATTGGCCTGCGTGATCCGCATGCCCATAACGATCTGCCCCATCTGGTTGTAGACTTCCAGCAGGGAACCTATCTGTGAAGGATCTTTGAGATTGATGGAGACATAACTCGATGCCGGATTGGGATAGAGCGACGCTGCGCTGAGCGTGGGGCTGGCGCCTGTTACCGCCGGCTCCCCTGGCGGGGCCGTAGCTGCCGGACTCGACAACAACGGGTACCGCGGCCCCCCGGTTGCGAACAACGCCATCATCCGGTCCCGCTGCCCGTTGGTGAACATATGCATGCCGACGTCATCGGTAAAATCCATATAATTCATGTACATATTGCCAGTAGGCGCATTGTTGCAGGAATAAACGATCCCGCTGGGATTGCCATAGGTGGCCTGCGACTGCGGCGGGGTATCGGCGACCTCGTCGTCACCGCAATAAGCATCCCCCCAGGTATGAATGAGGTTGAACCAATGACCGATCTCGTGCGTACACGTCCTGCCGAGGTTATACGGCGCCCGCGCCGTCCCCGTAGTACCAAAAGCCGTATACTGCACCACGACCCCATCCACATTCTTAGGGCCGCCTACCAGGCTGCTATAGCCCAACGTGCCGTCTTCGAGATTGCACACCCAGATATTGAGATACTCATCGCGATCCCAGGGGTCGTCCCCACCCATAGCCGAAGACTTCATATCGTCGTTGATGGTGAAGGCCGTGACATCGGTATGCTTGCGCACGATACCTGTGGTGACATTACCGTTGGTATCGATCCCGGCAAGAATGAACTTTAACCCGATATTGGCCGCCCGCGAAACGAAATAAGAAGGGATCCTGGCCGTATCCGGATTCAGCTTTTGATAGTCTCTGTTCAACACGGCGATCTGCGAAACGATCTGCTGATCGCTGATATTTTCCGCGCTGGTATTATAAAGCACATGCACCACCACTGGAATGGTGATCAGGGAAGACGTGGACGAAGCGCCGGACGTGGTGCCGGTGACACCCGTGACACCTACGGTCGCCGGCTGTAGCTGCCGGCGCGTAAACTGTTCTACGGCGGCCACTGCGGTGGCCAGTTCAGGGTGGGCGCTTAATTGCTGCTGCCGGTAAACGAAGGAGCGGCAACTGGTCTGCGACCAGCCGGGCAAAGCAATTAGCAAACACCCTAACAAGGGTAAAAAATACTTCGACATACGATCATTTAGACGCCGGAGGCGGCACGTCCGCCAGGACCGACATTAGCTATTTAATTACGATCGGTCGATCATAGGAATCAAAATATAACATACACCCGTCCTCACCGGACAGATGATATTGGAATAAAAAAAGAAAGTGCGCCGCGTAAGGTCAAACGGGCGAGTGATGCACACAAAAGAATAATTGGACTGGCTTTCAGGGAGGATACAATAGTGGAGCATGCGCCAAATGCGCATAACGGCCTCCGGCCGTAGAATATCACCCAATGAGAAGAGAAATTTGTGGATGTGGTGCAGGGGTGGTACTCAGGCGGTAATACGCTGTAAAACAATACATTTTTTTCCACAAATGCAAGCCTTTTCGACATTTTTTGCCCTTATTTTTGCTTTCTATGCGCTTCAGTGTGAACTCATCGATCCCTTTTTTCCTGGTTTTGACCCTGCTGGCAGCCTGCAATAACCCGAAAAAAGAAGACAACCCCATCGACAGCACCGATATCGTTCCCGCTCCCATCAACTTTACTGTCGTAAAAACCTATCCCCACGATACCAGCGCCTACACCGAAGGGTTTTTATTCCACGACGGCCAGCTCTTCGAAAGCACCGGTACCGAAGCAGCAAACATGCCAGGGCGGCAATCGCTTTTTGGCACGGTAGACCTCACCACCGGCCGCCTCACCCCGAAAGCCGCATTGGATGCAAATAAATATTTCGGCGAAGGCATCGTCTTCCTCCACGATAAACTCTATCAGCTGACCTGGACCAGCAAAACGGGCTTCATCTACGACGCGAACACATTTAAAAAACTCGGGGAATTCACCTTTCCCGGTGAAGGCTGGGGCATGACCACGGATGGTAAATACCTCATTATGAGCCATGGAAGTAGTAATATCGACTACTTCAACCCAGATAGCACCCACCCTGATACGGTTAGGATCGTCTACGACGACAGCACCACCGCCACCAGGATCCTCCCCTCCTTCAAGCTAGTCCGGGAACTGGGTGTGACCGACAACAACGGCCCCGTGTCCAACATCAACGAGCTGGAACTGATCAAAGGTTACCTCTACGCCAACCAATGGTTGACGAATTATATCCTCAAAATAGATCCCGGAAATGGGAAAGTTGTGGGACGTTTGGATCTCGATACCCTGGTCGCCGATGCCAGAAAAAAATACCCCGAGGCCGAATCCCTCAACGGCATCGCCTACGACTCGACTACGGGAAAAATTTATGTCACGGGAAAACTGTGGCCCACGATCTACGAGATCAAATTCCCGCTGTGACCCGGCACCCGGCGGCTCACCGCCCTATCACATAAACCAAACTGCTACAGCGCGACTTATTGATAAACGCCTTCATATTGGAAATAAACCCCACTACCGCTGCCTTGACGGCATTCCCCCGCCCATGATGCCGGTATTTCTCGCTTAGCATCGAGATATAAAAGCTGTCATACCACATGGGCTCGCTGAATTGCAATTGTAACCCATGCTGCGTCAGCAGCCGTCCTATGGCATCGGGTGAAAAATGATACAGATGCCGGGGCACATCGTACGCCGCCCACATCTCCCGGTAAACCCGCGCATCATATGAGGTATAATTGGGCACGGCAATAAAGATCCGCCCGTTGCGCCGGATCAGCGTCCGCAGCCGCTCGATATAAGGATGCAGCTCGTGTACATGCTCCAGCACATGCCATAGCGTAATGGCGTCGAAACTATCCGGCTCCAGCTGAAACAACCGGTCCATGTCCAGCAGCTCCACCTTGTGGTCGCTCAGCGCCACCGCCCGCGCCGTTTCATCCGGCTCGAGCCCGGTGACCTCCCAGCCCTGCTCCTGCATATATCCGGCAAAAGCGCCGGCGCCCGCACCGATGTCCAGCAGCTTTCCCTTCCGGGTACGGGTTGCCGAGGCGATCAGCCGGTACTTATCGGAAAGCGTCTGCTTCCGCACCATGTGGTACAGATTGTTGACCAATCCCTTGCTGGTATTGCTATGGGAGATATAGTTCTCGGACCTGTAATAAGGGCTAATGGAAGCAGCATCGGGCACATCCTGCGTGAACCTGAGCGTGCAAAGCCCGCACTGCCAGATGGCAAAGGTTTCATGGGTCACCGTATAATCCTCGGCCGTTAGCGCAGGTGCTATTTTATCAGAACCACAATCAGGACAAATGGAGTAATGTATCAGGGGCATAGTAGGGAGATCGTTTTCACGCGGGGAAAGTATTAAAAACTGTTTTGACTGCCGGCGGAGAAACCATGAGTATAGAAATACCAGCCCAGGAATGCCAGGCCGAGAACCGCCAATACCGCGGCGATCACCCACCAGGACAGCAGTCGCCGGCGACGGCGGGCATGGTCATGAAGCCATTCGTTCATCTCGCCGCTGGTACGCTCCCGGTCACCCACCACGATATTATGCTGCGCGTCCTGGCGGCTGACCCGCATGGCCGGAACCGGCTGTAAGAAAAGCAGCGGCGCCGGCGCCGGCTCGAACGTCACCCCACCCGAACCATCCTTTTTCAAAACGCCGACCCCATCCCAGGCAATCTCTTCCTCGGCCCGGATGCGGTTACGGAGCTCAAAAGAGAATTCGTTGTACCATTTAATTGCTTCGTAATCAAGGATATTACGCTGGGTCGCAACAAAGGCAAAGAACTCTTTGTCGGGTGCGTCGAAATATTTGTCGAAACGGAACTGGTAGGCCGGTGGCTGCATCGTACGATCCGCCACGTCCACATTCGCCGGCATGGTTTCAAGATAGATCGTTCCCAAACCAGGAATACTGATACTTCTGTGTTGAAATAAATAGGCGTTAAGGACCTGCCACATAGGTGCACAATGTAAATAATTTCTGATTCAAGTCGCGAAAAATCCGCCGGGTCCAACCCTTATTTCTGCCCAAAAGTGAATACTATCCCCCCCAGAACATTGAACCCATAGACCTGGTATTGATTCCAGCGCTGGTACTTGTTGTTGAAGATATTATTCATCTGGAACCAAAGGTTCAACGCCCTGGTGATCTTGAACTCTACCCCCGCATTGGCATCGGTACCCCGGCCGCCCCTATGCGAAGAGCCGTCTGCAGCCAGGTACTCCGCTCCCTGAAAAGTATACACGTCGGCCTTGGCCCAAAAATCCTTAAAGGCCTGCCATTTGAAATGGGCATTGAACTCCACCGGCAACATACCCCAGGGCTTGGCCCAGGTCTTCTGGTCATGGAACTGCAACCCATTGATGCTACCCGTCACCTCCAGCACGTCCCCCTGCAGATAGCTCACTTCCCCGTGGAATTGCGCCGCCTGCATGGATTGCTCATAGCGGATCACAAAATCCTTTCCATCGTTCGTATAGTCGTTGACAAAAAGCGGCAAATTTTTATAGCTCAGGATGCCGACCTTGGCAGCATAGGTGAAGTGTTTGCCCAGGGACCCCTTGAACCCACCATAGAATTCCTGCATCCGCGTATTGAACAACGAATCCGGCTGCGCAAGCCAGGGATTGATCGATTCGAACCGCTGATACGACCCTTTGTCATAGTAGCCGATCCACCCGGCCTGGATGGTGAACCGCTGGTCGCTCGTCGAAATATCCGCCAGGAAATTCGGCAGCAAATAGAACTGCTTGTTATCCCACGAAGGCGTAACGGCCGCCTGTAAAAAGAAGTTCTGTGTCTTTACCAGGAAAGCCGGATTTACGTAATAAACATTGTTGTTTTGGGCACTGTTACCCGACGGCAGATTATAATGCGTGAGGTCGGCGGTGACCCCCAGGTCGAAGGCAAACTGCTTGCCGATCATCTTCTCCAGCGGCAGGTTCAGCACCGAGTTGGCCTCGTTCCCCATGGGGCTATGGTTGTCCCAAAAATACGAGACCTTGAAATTGGGATGATACAGCAGGCCGAATTCGGTGGGAACCGTATTGCGTAACGAGATATTCCCGCTGAAGGTCTGAAAGTCCTGCTTCAGCTGATCTCCGTTGAACTTCAACGTGTCGGGCTGAAACCCATACAGATAATACATATCGTTCTTGTACCCCACTCCACCATTCCATTCCAGGTTATTGGGCGTTTTGAATGTCCCGGTGGCCTTTATATTCGTCAGGCTGTTCTTTTGGAACGGCTGCGGCCCCTTGGAGTTCAGCTCATCGGCGAAGAGATTGATGAAGGTGGATTTTCCATCGCCAAAGCTGAATCCCGTGCGCACATATGGGATATGGATATTGCCCGCGCCGACCTTGATGTAATTGTAATTCGTCCAGGGATTGATCGAATCCCGCTGCAAAGCCACGGGCTTCATCTCCCCCGGTTGATAGTTCAAAAAGAGATATTGAGCCGGGATATTGTACGACAACCGCGGCCGTGACGTGTCCAGCGCAGGCGGCGCAGCATTGAAATCGATCTTTACGGCATCCCGCAACACCGGTTTGAACGAAGAGGTGATATCGATGGTTTTCCGCCTTGTCGTATCCTGGGCGTATACTCCCATGCTGATGCAGCATAGGCAAAACGCCAGAAGAAAGAATATCTTTTTAGTATCCATGTTTATAGGGAACTAGTTGTTAGTGGTAGTATCGATCTTACTATTCTTGTTTTCTTCGGCCGTTACCTGCGCCAGCTTCTGCTGCGCCTGCAAACGCAGGTCTTCGATCCTGGCGTTCTCCACAATACTTTGATAGGTAGCCTTGGCATTGAAATAATCCTTTTCCGCAAAATAAACGTCACCCAGCAGCAGGTAAGACTTCGTCACCCATTCCTCGTACGAGCCGGATTTATTGATGACCTCGAATGCCGCCTTTTCGGCATCTTTCAGCTGGTTCTCCTGGAAAAGGCAGTCGGCGATCTGGTACCGCGCTTCCGCCCCATACGCCGATTTGGTGAGCCCCGCCGCCGTACGGAAATAGAGTAATGCCTGATCGCATTTATTGTCCGCCTTGAAGGAATTGGCGATCGCCATATTGGCGAGCACCCGGTCATCGGTGCTGATACCCTTTTCGTCCAGCAGGTCCTTGGCGTTGGCTACCGCATCGGGCCATTGTTGTAGCTGGTATTGACTGCGCAGGATACCACGCATTGCCTCCAATTTATTCTCCGCGGAAGAAGAGAAGTCCTTGAGCTTGCCGTAATATTTCTCCGCATTGGCATAGTCCTTCAGGTTGAAGAAATACAGCCGCGCCGCCTGCAACAGCGATTTGTCGGCAAATTTGTTCGGCGCCTTGTCCGCTACCGCCGCATAACCTACTACCGCCTTGGCATAATCCTTTTGCGAGAAATAGATCTCACTCTTATAATAATTGGCCTCCAGCGAATACTTCCCATCCGGGAATTTGGCGAGATAAGATTCGAACCGCTGCACCGCGCCGGCAAAGTTGCCGTTGTTGAACTGCACCTCGGCCTCCTCATAGGCCAGCTGGTCTTCCTGGCTGGTGCTCACGGTAATGCCCATTCCTTTGGCAAAATTGACATATTCGCTGGTCTTGCCCTCTTCCACGTAGATGGTCTTGGCATTGTCCAGCGCATCCTGCGCCTCGGCTGAATTGGGATATTGTCTGAGCAGCGAATCGTATTGATTGAGCGCCTGCTGGTTGTTGTTGAGGTTATACCAGGCAATACCCGATTGCAGATAGGCCTTGGGCTTCAAGGCGTCGGCGTCGGAATTCAAAACATTCTTGAGATACGGCAGTGCCTCCTGGTACTGCTCCCCGGCCAGATAGGTGCCGGCGATCTCCATATTTACATCGGGTGAAAGACTCGAAGAAGGATACCTTCGCATGATCGAATTCAGCAGGTCGATCTTCTGCCGGCCGTTGTTGACTCCCGCGATCATCGCCTTTTGAAACGTAGCATAATCGCTCGCCGGCCAGCTCAGATCCACGACCTTGCTATACATCGTCCCGGCGGTCCGGTAATCCTTGTCCATATAATAACAGTCCGCATCCCGGAGATAGGCGTCCTGTTCCAGCGGCGACGCGCCGATCCTCGGGTTGCGATCGATCTGTTGAAAAAATCCCTGTGCCTGCCGGTAGTTCTCCTTCCTGAGGAAACAATACCCCAGACTGTAGCGGGCGTCGGTAGGATTTACCTCACCGTTGACGGCGCCGCTTTTTAAGTAATCGACAAAATACGGGATGGCCTCGTCGATCTTGCTCAGCCGGTACGCGATCTCTCCCTTCCAGAATCGGATGAACGGGAGCACCGGGCCATTGTTCGCATCTCTTAATGCCCTATCCAGCAGGTCGTTCGCTACCGTCAGCACCCCGTCGTTCACGAGTTCCGTCGCCCGGCCATAGAGGATACGGGGGATCAGCTTTCGTACATTTTCCGAAGGATGATCGAGACTATCGAGCAGCGAAAGGGCATCCTTGAAATCGCTTGTACCCGCCAGTACACTCACCAGCAGTTCCCTGGCTTCCTTGTTATACTCCGAATTAGGGTATTGTTGCAAAAAACCCTGTAGCTCCGTCGAAGCCACATCCTGGAAACCCAGCTCGTAAGAGAGCTTGGCGTAGTTGAACTTGCTGATCTCCTTTTGTTTGGGGTTGCTGCTGTTCAGCGAACAGAACAAAAAGGCATTCCGCGCATTGGCCCTTTGCCCCGTGCGGAGATACGCATCCCCCAGCAGATACATGGAGTTCTGCGCCAGCGAATCGTCCTTGCCGCCCAGCTGCTTGAATCCACCGATGGCCTTGTTCCAGTTCCCCGTTTGGTAATAGCAGTAAGACAATTCATACAGATCCTCGCGGGTGACCTTCTTGCTTTGGTTCACATATGACTCCAGAAAGGGCAGGGCCTTGGCGAAATCCTGCTTTTCATAATAGCCATGCCCCACCAGCTGCCGCAGCTCGGTGTCGTAATATTGATTCCCCTTCTTCAAATGGGTTTCCGCATATGCGATTGCCTTATCCCTTTGCCCCTGGACCAGATAGATATTGGCGATATAATAAGGTACCACCTTCTCATACGTCGGCGCATTCTCCACTACCGTGAAAGCCTCCAGCGCGTCATTATACTTCTTTTGGTAAAAGCAAATGAAGCCATAGTAGTAGTTGGCGTCGACGTAATTGGGATCTTTTGGCAATTGCCGGATGGCATTGAACAAGGGTAGCGCATTGTCGAACTTCTTGAGGGTAAAGTAACAATAGCCCTCATGGAATTTGAGATCGGCGATGTCCCGGTTGCTCAGGTTGTCGATGTCCGCCTGCTCGTACAATTTGACGGCCGAATTGTAATCCTTCTGCCGGAAATAATATTCCGCCAGATGAAAGCTGATCATGCCCACCCGGGGCGCATTGTTCTCCAGCACGATATAGTCCTCGGCCGCGGCTACCGCCGTCATGTCGTTCTGTTCCAGGGCGCACACCAGGTAGTAGTACTTGACGTCGGCATACTCTACCGAGTTGTCGCTCTTGTCGACCGCGCGTAGGGAATAGTTGAGATGGCTAAAGATGGGGAAGGCAAGGCTGTAATAGTCGTGCTCGAAAAATTCTTTTCCCTGCCGGAACTCGGCCTGCGGGTCGTCATAATACCGGGTCTGCTGGGCAAAGGACGAAGAACAGAGAAAGATGACAAAAAACGCTAATAGAGAATACTTCACTGGAAAATAGTTTGATGATAGACTCTCGTCCAGAGGGTGTACGGATTAATGCGGCCTCTCCAGGCCGGCATGGCTGTCCGCAGGTAACGCGATAAAGATTCTAATTATTTTGCCTTTCACCAAATAGCGTTCCAAACACCTGTGGATAACTGACTTGTTTAACATTTCCTTATAATTCGGCTTAACCGTATTATCTTAGCCGGAAATCCCATTTCAACATGAAAAAATTCTTTTCAACCGCATACAGCGAGGGCGCCTTCAACGTCGCCATGCTCGCACTGCGGGTGACCTTCGGTCTCATTCTCTGTATTTATTATGGTCTCGATAAGCTCAGGAACTTCGGACACCTGCAATATGTGTTCCCCAATCCGATCCACCTCGGCCATCGCATCTCGCTCGCCCTCGTCATCTTCGCCGAACTCGTTTGCAGCCTGCTGGTAGTGCTGGGGCTCTTCACCCGGTTCGCCGCACTGGTGCTGGTGATCAGCATGGCCATCGCCGAATACTGGGCATTTAGAGGACACGTAGGGATGATGAACGGGGTGATCCACGAGCAGGCCTATCTGTATCTCATGGTTTTCTTCGCCATTCTCTGCGTAGGCCCCGGCCGCATCAGCGTCGACGGAGCCATGGGAAGATAACCCTATTCCGCCGCCCGGAGGGCGGCGGCTCTCAATCCAGCCGATATGTATACCAGTGAACACCATGTCCGCGTACGCTATGCAGAAACGGACCAGATGAATATCGTCTACCACAGCAATTATGCACAATATTTCGAAGTAGGCCGCGTCGAAGCCATCCGGCAATTGGGCCTTAGCTATAAAGACCTCGAAGCATCCGGCATCATCATGCCCGTGATCGAATGGACCGCCAAATTCCTCCGGCCCGCCCACTACGACGACCTGCTCACCGTCCGCACCACCCTGAAGGAAATGCCTGCGGGCCACCGCATCGAATTCATCCAGGAAGTCTTCAACGACAAAGGAAAGCTCCTCACCTCTGGCAAAGTGCTGCTCTACTTTCTGAAGGCAGCGACCAGGGAGAAAACGGATATGCCCACGGAAATGGCCCAGCGGCTCCAACCGTACTTTTCCTAACTTTACTTTATGGAAAAGCTTATTACCAGCATTATCACGATCGGCGATGAACTATTGATCGGACAAGTCGTAGACACTAACAGCGCCTGGATGGCGCAGGAACTGAACAAGAACGGCATCTGGGTCGGTCATCGGGTAGCCGTAGGGGATGTACGCGAAGACATCCGGCAGGCCCTCGACGAAGAGACCCGCCGCGCCTCCATTGTCCTCATCACCGGCGGCCTGGGCCCCACAGCCGACGATATCACCAAACCCGTACTCAGCGAGTATTTCGGCGGCAAAATGGTCGTCGACGAAGACGCCCTGGCCAACGTCAGATGGATCTTCGAACGCGTCCTCAAACGCCCCATGATCGAACGCAACCTGGCGCAGGCCGAAGTCCCCGATACCTGCACCGTCATCCCCAACAAACGTGGCACCGCCCCCGGCATGTGGTTCGAAAAAGATGGCCGCATCTTCGTCTCCATGCCCGGCGTCCCGCATGAGATGAAGGGCATGATCACCGACTATGTGATCCCGGAGCTTCGCCGGCGGTTCCGGCTCCCCTTTATCGCCCACCGTACCCTCCTCACGGCCGGCATCGGCGAATCGTTTCTCGCCGAGCATATCAAAGACTTTGAGACAGCCCTTCCCGCTTCCATCAAGCTGGCCTATCTGCCAAATTACGGCATGGTCCGTCTCCGATTGACCATCCACGGCGAAGACCCCATCGCCCTTGAATCCGAAATAGATCAACAATTCGCCACCCTCAAAGCCCTGGTTACCGAATGGATGGTGACGGACGAGGACATCACGATCCAGGCGGCCATCGGCCGCCTCCTGCTGGCCAAAGGCAAGACCCTGTCCACGGCCGAAAGCTGTACCGGCGGCTATATCGCCCATCTCGTCACCTCGATCCCCGGCAGCAGTCATTATTATAAAGGTAGTGTCGTCAGCTACGACAACGCCGTCAAGACAAATACCCTCCACGTTGCCTCCGAAACCCTCGAAAACGAGGGCGCCGTCAGCGAAGCCACCGTCCGGCAAATGGTCCGGGGCGCGTTGACCCTGCTGGATACCGATTTCGCCATAGCCACCTCCGGGATCATGGGCCCCGATGGCGGTACGCCGGAAAAACCGGTGGGCACCGTGTGGGTCGCCGTTGGAAACCGTCAAAATATTCTGACCCAAAAATTCTCCTTCCGGTTCGACAGGACACGGAATATTGAATTAACGGCAACAAATGCGCTGAATCTGTTGAGGAAATTCATTATGGACGCTTCGGGGCTGCCAGGCCAAAATAGCCCCTCCGCGTCCAATCGCCAATGATTGGCCTTCGGCCGGAGGACTCTTGTCCTCCTTTCGGCCGCGCCGTAGTCCGCCGTTTCTCCAAATTGACTACCTTTGTCCATCGGGCCCCGGTCCCAATAAACCATCAAAATCTTCTAACGTATGCCTCTTGTCGATCTGGTCATGCCGAAAATGGGTGAAAGTATCATGGAAGCCACCATCCTGAAGTGGCACAAGCAGCCCGGCGATGCCGTCAAGCAGGACGAAACGGTGCTGGAGATCGCTACCGACAAGGTCGACTCCGAAGTACCCAGCTCGACCGAAGGCGTGTTGGAAGAATTGCTCTACCAGGTCAACGACGTGGTGCCCATCGGCTCCGTGATCGCCCGCATCCGGACCAATGGCACTGCCACCGCTGCGGCTCCCGCCGCATCCGCGCATACCCATGCGGAAGCACAGGAATATAGCCATGCGGCGGCGCCCGAATATAACCATGCCATAGCGCCCGAGCCTGGCCAGCCCTATGCTGCCGCCCATACTGAACCTGCAGCAACCGGCCACGCAGGGGAATATATCGCAACGCCTCCTACAGCCCAACCCGCTCCGGGCGGCAACCGCTTCTATTCCCCGCTCGTGCTCAACATCGCCGCCAACGAAGGCGTGCCGCTGAGCGAGCTGGAAAAGCTCCCCGGCACCGGCAACGACGGCCGCGTAACCAAAAAGGACATCCTTCAATATGTGGCCGACCGCAAAGCCGGTGGTGCCGGTCAAGATGTCCATACCGGGCACGCCGCACAGCCGCTCGGCGCGCAGCCCGTCGCCGCAACGACGGCTCCGGCTTACACCCCGGCAAAGCCCGCCGCTACGCATGGCTCGGAACCGTCCGCGACCGCAATAGCGCACTCCACCCCCGCAACGCAGCTTCCCAGCGCACCGCAGACGACCATCTCCGTCTACAGCGGTAACGTCGAGATCATGGAAATGGACCGGATGCGCCGGCTCATCGCCGACCACATGGTCCGCAGCGTCCATACCAGCGCCCACGTCACCAGCTTTTCGGAAGCCGACGTCACGAATATGGTCCACTGGCGCGAAAACGTCAAAAAGGATTTCGAAAAAACCACGAATACCAAACTCACCTTTACCCCGCTGTTCATCGAAGCCGTGATCCGCTGTCTCAAAAAGTATCCGCTGATGAATAGCTCCATCGACGGCGATAAGATCATCATCAAAAAGGATATCAATATCGGCATGGCCACCGCCCTGCCATCGGGTAACCTCATCGTTCCCGTGATCCGCAGCGCCGACGAGCTCAACCTCACGGGTCTCGCCCGCCAGGTCAACATGCTGGCCGATAATGCCCGCCAGGGCAAGCTGAAGCCCGAAGACACCCAGGGCGGCACCTTCACCCTTTCCAATGTCGGCACCTTCGGCAGCCTCATGGGCACCCCTATCATCAACCAGCCCCAGGTGGCGATCCTCGCGGTCGGCGCGATCAAAAAGCGGCCGGTGGTGCTGGAAACACCAGGCGGCGACGCCATCGTCATCCGGCATATGATGTATCTCTCGCTGTCTTACGATCACCGGATCATCGACGGCAGCCTGGGTGCAACCTTCTGTTCCGCCGTTGCGCGCGAGCTGGAGAATTTCCCGGCAGACCGCCAGCTGTAACCGAACGGCCCCTATTGCATTTTTCGTCGAAATGTTGTAAATTCAATTAACACCCATTAATTGAGTTCCATGAAGACGCTATCCGAAACCTGGTTCGCAGACGGTTATATCGATTTCGAACTGAAAAAATATACCCTACTCGCCTATCTGCAGGAAATACATCGCTATTTCAATGAAAACAAGCTCTACCCGCAGCTTGCCGATATCATCTTTCATTATAATAACCTCGCCGCCTTCCGCGAGAACAAGAAATACCTGCAGGAGCAGTTCCCAAAGAAGCTCACGGGCATCCAGATAGAAAAACTGCAGGTCCTGTACGAACAAATGATCCAGGACGACGAGCTCATGCAGGAGCTGGAAGAGATCATCAATTATGCGACGCAGGAGATCAGGCAGACCATCAGCAACGGCACCGAGATCTACGAATTCGTCGAAGACAAGCTGATGATCTTCCCGGTGGGGCTCGTCCCCCTCGACATCCAGGAAGGCTATTTCTTCCTGAGCACCGGCACACATTCATCGACCACGCGCATCTACCAATACCGCCTTAGCTTTTTCGAAAAACACGACGAGAAATATCGCAGCATCCGCACGGAATATATCGACACCTGGACCCGCAGCATCGCCAATACCTACGAGAACATAAAATCCGAGCTCATCCGGATCAAAACCGATCTGCCGAACCCAGCCGTCTATTCCATCGAAACCGAATTGAAATTTCCCGTCGACGAGACCCTGCTTCCCATCGCCAAAAGAAGCCTCGTCCGGTACATCAGCAACAAGGCCGCCTAGTCAGCAAATTGCACATACCCCCATTTCTCCGGGATATGCATATTGATGGCACCCTGCGGCGACCACACCCAGTTGTGCTCCGGCTTGCGTCTTCCATTCACATCGACCTGCGGCGCATACTTGCCGTCGCGCACATCGAGATCCCACTCCACGCGGGAAAAATTGATCCGCCAGACATCGCCGGCCTTCACGGGCTTGTCGCCCCAAAACAATACATCCTTTAAAGGGATCGCCATCTCCACCGACCACCCCTTATCGACATCACCGGGATGATTAAGTGTGCCGGTGACATGCACCGCGCTGAGCAACCCCCGCGCGTCCCAGCTCAGCAGCGGTTTCCCACCCAGCCTATAAGGTTTGAAGAGAAAAAGGTCCATTTCCGTCCCCAGCGTATTGATCTCGAACTCGAAATAATTCAGCCCATCCCCATCCGGATCGATGAAGGCCTCGAAATCATTGTCATGATAGATCACCGCATCGTGCCGGGTCAGCGTACCCCACAGGTTGGGCTCCTCCAGCTCCGCATAGAGATATAGATAGGTGCTGTCCCAAAGCATTTTCATCCGCGTATGCAAGGGTGGTTGGGGTAAGCTGTCCCCCAGGATGTCCACAAAATCTTTGGTCCATGGCGCCTGCTGCCAGGCGGCTTCACGGGCCAAACCGTCGATCGAAAGCGGCATGGCGGTATAGTGACAGGCATAGTGGCGCTGGGCCCGGGCCTGCACGGCCAGCAAAACGCTCAAAAGAAAGAGATATCGCATCAGGAAAGTTTTAGGAGGTGCCTACGCCTCAGCCGCACCGTCTGCAAGATAATCGACAAAAGGATCAAACAAAAACCGATATAAAAGCCCTTACTGAGGTATTTGTCCTCTCTGAACAGCACAAACGCCAGCAGGATGCCATACACCGGCTCCAGATTATAGCTCAGATTTACCGTGAAAGCGGAAATATGCGCGAGGGCGCTCATGGACAGGTTGAACGCGAGCACGGTACACGCCCAGCTCAGCACCAGCAGCCAGATCCAGTCCTGCCAACTTGGGATCAGCGAAGGCGCCGGGAAAAGCCAGAGATATAAAGGCATCAGCAGCGTAAGCACGAGAAAACCGCCGGTCAGCTCGTACAGGGTGACATTCTCGGGAGACACCCGTTTCAGAATTCGTTTGTTCAACACCGGGAAAAGACTGCCCAGCAGCGCCGATATAAGGCCGATCACAATACCTGTCTTGAAATGCGGGTCTACCTGGAAGATAAAAAAGATGCCGACGATCACCAGCATGCCCAGCAGCAGCTCGACCTTGTCGACGCGGTGACGCATGATGAGCGGCTCCAACACCGCCGTAAAAAAACCCACCGCGGAAAAACACACCAGCCCCACGGAGACATTCGCATATTTGATGCTGCCATAAAAAGTCACCCAGTGCAGGGCGGCGATCCCGCCGATACCGAAGATGCGCCACATATCCCGCCGGTCGATCCGCACCGTCCCTCCCGCCGGGCCCCTCTGCCTTCGGCGCGTGCCCTGCTTCCGCAAAAGGGCCAGCAGCCACAGACTTGGGGCGGTCAGCGCCAGCCGGTACCATACCAATAAACCTTCATTGAGGGAGATGAGCCTTCCGAGTACACCGGTAAGACCCGCAAGCAGGACAGCAATATGCAAGTGAATAAACGCCTTTTTCATTTGGACTCCGCTATGGCCTCTTTGGAAAAAGGCCGCACAGCCACTGCGTCATTTTTTACCCGGTTGCGATAGTTCTTGAACAGCGAATGCCAACGCAGATTCAGGACACCCAGGATACCTTCCTTGACGATCCCCTTGTTCATTTTCGAGACGCCAAACTTCCGGTCCTCGAAGATAATGGGGACTTCTTTTATCTTAAAGCCGAGCTTCCAGGCCGCAAATTTCATTTCGATCTGGAAAGCATAGCCTACGAATTTGATCTGATCGAGATTGATCGTCTCCAGCACCTCCTTCCGGTAACAAACGAAACCGGCGGTGGGGTCCTGTACCGGCATCCAGGTGATCAGCCGGGTATAAAAGGAGCCGCCGCGGGAAAGCAAAATGCGGTCCTTCGGCCAGTTCACATTTCCGCCGCCCTTGACATACCGCGAACCCACGGCCAGATCCGCACCCTGACGCTTACACGCCTCATACAGCCTGTCCAGGTCCTTGGGGTTGTGCGAGAAATCCGCATCCATCTCGAAGATGAACTGGTAATTGTTCCTCACGGCCCATTTGAACCCATGGATATACGCCGTTCCCAAACCGAGTTTCCCCTGGCGTTCCTCGAGGAAGAGCTGCCCGGGGTATTTCCCCTGCAACTCCTTGACGATCGTAGCCGTGCCATCTGGAGAGCTATCATCGATCACTAACACGTGAAAACCCTGTCCCAGCTGGAAAATAGCCTCCAGGATATTAGTGATATTCTCCTTCTCGTTATAGGTAGGTATGATGACGATCTTTTCCAACTCGTACGGTATAATTAATTGAATTACAAAGTTACGATTTTTCGGCGCCCATCAGCTGCTTACCCCTTTTTTAACATTGTCCTGTTGAAGATTTCCGTTAGTTTCTGCTTCGTATGCAGGGGGAAGTCACCCTTCATCATCCAGTCGTAATACTGCGGCTCCGCCTTCAGGATCTCGGCTACCGACCTGCCCTTATGTTTGCCGAAGTTAAACACTTCCACCCCGTTCTCCAAGACAAAACGCCGGGCAAAATCCACGACTTGCTCTTCGCCGATACATTTGAGGATGGTATCGATATTCGTTCCCAGCTGCGGGTACTTTACCACCTGCGCTACCAGCACTTCCCAGGTAGCCGTGGCATCGACCTCCGCCCCATGCGCACCCTCCAGCTCCTTATTACAATAGAAGCGATATGCAGCGCTCAGCGTCCTCTGCTCCATCATATGAAAGATCTTTTGAACATCTAACAGCTTTCGCCCCCTGCTGTCGAACTCCATCCCTATCCGTAGGAATTCTTCGACCAGCATGGGGATGTCAAACCGGTTTGAATTATACCCCGCGAGGTCGCAATGATCCAAAAATTGCTTTAACTCGTTGGCTACCTGCCGAAAATTGGGCGCATCCTTGACCATTTCATTGGTAATTCCATGAATATCGGAAGACCCCTGCGAAATGGGGATCTCCGGATTGATCAGCTTCCGCTTTACGATCCGTTTAACTTCGGAATTATTATGTCCGCCATCCGGCATAATTTTCACGATGGCGATCTCTACGATTCGGTCAATGCCCAGATTGACCCCCGTGGTTTCCAGGTCAATGATCGCTAGTGGGCGTGTGAGTTGTAACATGCAGTGATATTAATAGATCTCCTATAGCAAGCCCGTCAAAATTCCCGGAGCTCATTAAAAGCAAATTAGCATTTTTGTAAGATTGTTCCATCAGCCATTTTTCCAAATCTTTCCTCTCCTGGATTACGGCTATTCCGGGCTTCCCAAAACCGGCCTTTACCTTTTCTTCCGGAAGCGGCGGCAACCGTTTCAATTCCAGCGCATGCCGGGAATAAAACACCGCCGCCTCGTCGGCCGGATCCAGCGACCCGTGATACTGGCTCAGAAACTGCTCATTCAGACTACTGTACGTATGCAGCTCCAATACCGCGATCAGCTTTCGGTCCGGGAACTGCATTTTGACAGCCTGGATCGTCGCCCTCACCTTGCTCGGCGCATGAGCAAAATCCCGGTATACATTCACCGTCTCGCTTTGGCCTACCAGTTCCAGCCGTTTGGCCGCACCGGAGAACTGGGCCATGCCCGCCAGGAACTCCGCCGCACCCATATCTAACTCCTTGGCTACCAGAAAGGCCGCGTGCAGATTTAACAGATTGTGTTCGCCAAATACCTTGAGCCTGCCGGTCCGGCCTTCCAGTGTAACAACTGTTATGCCGTTTTCAATGGTATGCGCGGGGATGCCATAGCCGATCTTCCGGATGTTCCTGGGATGCTCTTCCACCAATTTTTTTAGCACTTCGTCCGTCTCGTTATAGATCAGTACACCGCCCGGCTCGATCTTGTCGATAAAGATGCGGAACTGATCCAGGTAATTTTCAAAGGTGGGAAAGACATTGATGTGGTCCCAGGCGATCCCGGTAATAATGGCGATATGGGGGAAGAGAAAATGGAATTTAGGTCGTTTTTCCAGCGCACTGGCCGGATACTCGTCCCCCTCGCACACGATCAGCGGCGCCGCGGTGATGTTAACACTCTGGGGAAATCCCTCCAGCCTCGCCCCTACCAGGTAATCGAAGGCCCTACCGGCATGCTGCAGCACCGTCATGATCATCGCCGTCGTCGTGGTCTTCCCGTGGCTGCCGCCAACCACTACCCGGACCTTGTCCCGGCTTTCCTGGTAGATGTATTCTGGGAAAGAATAGATCGCCAGCGACAGCTCCCTGGCCCGCTGCAGTTCCGGGTTATCCGCCTTTGCATGCATCCCCAGGATCACCGCATCCAGCCCGGGATGGATCAGGGCCGGCTGCCACCCGATAACGGCCGGCAGGAGCCCCTCCTTTTCCAAATTGGTCCGCGCCGGCTCGAAGATCTCATCGTCGCTGCCGGTAACCAAATATCCTTTTCGTTTCAGGGCGATAGCCAGCTGATGCATCACGCTGCCGCCGATCGCTATAAAATGTACATTCATGTTCAAAATCAATTAGTTACCCAATACTCCCATTTTTTAGGTCCCGGGGGCTTGCGAATGTCGAATATTTATGTTTATTTTGTATCACCGAGTTGATAATCTTTCTCTATCCTTCGAATTGCCCCCCCAATTTCTTATCGGTTTTACTTTCGAACGGCTCGTTTTTTACTTTCGACCCATTGGAACAGTTTTTGCCCTAGCTATGGCAGCTGTCCGTATCCCTTCCTAGGAATTACCTGGCATCCATTTCCTCATTTGTAATCCAGGCAATTTATCGTTTCAATCTTAAATACCACAAAATGAGAAAGACAATTTTAATTTTAGTTATCGCTATGGCTGTTGCTTCCGCTTTTACTTCTTGCGTCTCTTCCCGCGGCGGTTGCGCAATGAGCCAGGGCTTTGTAGGATACGGTCACTCCGTCAGCGGCCGCTAAGCATCGGACTATCGCTCGTCGCCGGCTGGCTGCGGGCATCCCCACCCTTCCTAAAAAATTTTTTGTCAGGTTATCGAGTTTCGATAACCTTTTTTTATTGCCGCATCCATACCCCACCCCTTGGGGAAAGCACCAGGATGTCTATCGGCCCGCCGGTCTCGGCTCCCACGGGGTTTCTACCCGTCCAAAGGGCTATTTCCCTTTTAAGCTCACCGGCGCGGCTCAATCCCGCGTTACCCATCACACCCTTCAATGGATATGGCTTACCTCCCCCGAGAATGGCCATTGGCTGATCATCCTTGCTAAAACTGATCACCACCGGATGCTTCACCCCTTTGTTCATATATACTCTCACCTCGACTAATCTGGGCCGGCCACCATCTACCCCAAAAAAACAAACGCTACCCAGCGTTATGTTCACCTGGCCGTGCATTACCCGGTTATTAAAAAGATCGGCGTTTTTCGCCAGCATGCCGCTAAAAAATTGCGTATAACGCGGTTTGATGAAGCCCATGCTGGAATCGGCCAGCCCGTCGATACCGGCACCACGCGCCACCCAATGCCGGAGCTCGCTATCGAGCTGCGGGTCGGCAGGCATATTCGTGGCATAATAATAGGTACCCACCGGCTTTATAAGCGCGCGGTTATCCGTACCTACGTAGATGGTATCGTGATACAAATGATTGCATACGACGACTTGCGCGACCAGCGGAGAAGAAATAAACAAGGTGCACAAGACAGCCGGGAAGAGCATGAAGCGCATATGGAATTGAACTATTTTTGCCGCGTAATGTTATTTGCAAGATAACGTTTATATACTATGAATTGGATCCCGCTGCAATCCGAGTCCCAGCTCGAAGAGATCAAAACCAGGTCTGCCAACCGTCCCCAACTTATCTTTAAACACAGTACCCGCTGCTCGACCAGCGCCGTGGTCAAAGGCCGGCTGGAGAGAGCCCGAAAACCGGAATCCATTGACTTCTATTACCTCGATCTGCTGAGTCACCGGCCGATCTCCAACCGGATAGCCGATCTTTTCCAGATCGACCACGAATCCCCCCAGGTCCTCCTGATCCGCAACGGCGAGTGCGTCTATGACGAAAGCCACATGGGCATCACCATGGACGAGATAGTCGACGCCTCGGCGGCGTAGGGAAATTTACCGCCTCGGCAGCGCACGCCGCGGACCGGCAAAAAACATTGATTAAATCGACTATAGCGGAAAGGGTTAACCGATCACCGGCAAGATACTTTGACGATTGTCAAGATTGCAATCAATAAGGTTTCTGACCGACAACATTTCCGGGCGGAGAATACCGGCACACCAGGAAATCGGTCGTGCCATTGCTGGCCAACGCACAGCCGATACGCTGCGTATTCCGCCAGATCATTTGCGTATAATGACCGACAACAGCGGAACGCTTAGTACTACAATTGGGAAAGATGTCATATTTGAACGAGCTCTTTTCATTCCCCCACATGTCTACCATCTGCGCATAACTAAAAGCATTCGCAGTGCCCCACCATAAATTCTCTCCTTCCTGCCCCCGGACGCTTTGATCATGCTCCCCCTTGTCAATCGAGGCCAGATGCCGCGCCCACGCCAGCGCATCCTTGGCCAATGCAGGCGACCAGGACAGTGCAGGCAACTGCAATTCGGCCCGGTACGTTTGATGTTCTTTGAGAATACTGGAAATAAACTGTGGATCGTCGTAAATAGTTTTCGCGGATTGTGCCTGACCCCGTGAGACAACCAATAACAGGAATACGAACAACGTAATGCGCATCTTAATAGCTTTAATGGTTAAACGATAATTAACATTTCATATATACAGAACAATAAAAATTATTTTCGCAACACTTTGTATTCTTGTCTTTTTTTACGAATTTTATTTCAGAACAACCTCATCCTCTTTTTATCCTCCGTTATTGCTTATCCCGACCCGAACAATGCCACTCTTTTTCCTATCCGCTCATGATTACCTTAACGACTACTTTGGCTTAGCCATCTGTTTAGTGTCAAAACCAATTTAACTATGTTCAAAAAACAGGTAATGCTGGAGTGTATCTCGGCCCTACTGATACTGCTTTTTCTCTATGCAAGTGTAAGCAAATTTCTGGATTTCAAGACTTTCTTCAAGGAGATGAACAATCAACCGCTCCCCAATTCCTGGACTCCTTTTCTGGTTTGGTTTATTCCCTGTTCGGAGATCCTCATTTCGGTGGCACTGATCTTCGAACGTACGAGACTGTTAGGTCTCTATGGCTCACTGGTCCTCATGGGCCTTTTCACCATTTATGCGATCCTTATCCTTTCACACGTGTTCCCTTATGTTCCCTGTTCCTGCGGGGGCGTGATCAAAAGGTTAACCTGGCGGCAGCACCTTGTGCTCAATCTGTTTTTCGTGACGTTATCCATTATCGGCGTGATCGCACAACGCAAAAAGTCTTTTCATTCAATAGTAATCACTAAAAACAGTTTCGTATGAAAAAGTTCAAATGGTCCATTTTGTCTCTTGCTGTCATCCTTAGCCTTTGCGGCGCTTTTGTCACCCGTCCCCATTTCGATTGTTCCACCATGACCCAATATTATTATCAGGGCGGCACCTATTTCCCTGCCGGCGAGGAAGGTGTAAGCTATATCTGCACCAGTGGCTCCAACACGTGCACCTATTACACAACAAACGGCGTTAATTTTTTTCAATGCCAGGCAGGTGTTTATTGCACCAGCAATTGTTTCGTCCGCGAGAAGGACAATCCGGCCAAATCTTCGAAACCAGCGACTACACCAGTTAACCCCCAATAATCCCACTAAGCCGCCAAGGCTCTGAAGGATATTATTTGATCCGGGCGCCAATATACCTGATCATCAAGGATATGCATCAGCGTTATATTGGCGCTATTTTTTCGATCCGGTTGCGTCGAAAGATTACCCACTGCATTATAGCTTCATTTCCCTATAGATTACCCTTTACTGCATCTACAATTCCGGCCAGGCGTTTTTTTCTCTCCGGTTTTTTTGCGAATTTATCCTTCAGTCTTCTTCTTCAAAACCGGTTCATATGAAATCGAAGATTCACGAACACCATAAAAAATCATTATGAGCGTGAGTAAAAAGATCAAATGGGCCCTCATGATCGCGGCCATCATCCTGGGTATCGGCGGCGCCATCCTCACCCGCTCCAACGCCAACGCTTCAAAGGACCCCGAGCCGTTCTATGCCGCCGAGGGTTGCGTATCGGTAAATACCGGTCTTCCGGCCATACGGCCCGTTCACTGATCCGTCGCTATTCTGCGCTCGCGCCCGCATCGCTTCTTCATCACCCTAGTGGTTATCTTCTACCGCGCATTTATTTTTTATAGTCCGTTTTCTACTTCCCGCTTTTTTTACGAATTTCTACGGTCAATCGCTGTTCCACGCTTAAACCTTTTTGTATGCACAGACGGCAGATCCTTCTGGAGGTGATCGTCAGCCTATACGTATTGCTTTTCCTATACGCCAGCCTCAGCAAATTCCTCGATTTCCGCACCTTCGTCAAAGAGCTGAATAACCAGCCACTGCCCAATTCCTGGACCCCCTTCCTGGTCTGGGCCATACCTTGCAGCGAAATAACGCTCTCCCTGGCCCTGATCTTCGAACGTACGCGGATGATCGGCCTCTACGGTTCCCTGGTCCTGATGGGGCTCTTTTCGGGCTATACGCTCCTCGTCCTTTCCCATGCCTTTTCCTATATCCCGTGTTCCTGCGGCGGCATCATCAAACGGCTCACCTGGCGGCAACACCTCGTGCTGAACCTGTTCTTCATGGCGCTTGCCATTGCCGGGATCATCCTCCAGCGCGGGAAAGCTAAACATCCAGTCATCACCAAATAAAAGTCTTGTATGAAATCGCAGATTCACGAGCACCAAAAAAAAATCATTATGACCGCGAGTAAAAAGATCAAGGGAATACTCCTATCCACCGCGATAATCATTAGTGTAAGCGGTGTTCTTGCCACCCGGCCGCAATACGATTGCTCGACCCAAACACAATATTATCTGTCGGGCGGTACATACTTTCCAGCCGGCACCGAAGGGGTCAATTATATCTGTATCTCGGGTACCGGCACCTGTACCTATTATACCAACGATGGCATTAACTTCCTGACCTGCCAAACGGGTGTCTATTGCACCAGCAATTGTAACGTGCCGGGGTCGCCAAGACACTAAACTATGGCTATCTGCCCGGATTTTGCTGCATCCCGGTGAGATTGAGCACATCGGGCGGGATCGGCATCGTATAGAGATCACTTTTCGGCTCCAGCGTATACCCCGAAAACCCGCCCTGGTTGCGGGTCAGGACAATATTTGAATCCTCGGCATTCAGCCGGCGCAGATCGGTCCAGCGCAGCCCGCGGAATGCCAGTTCCTTCCGGCGCTCCAGCAACACCGTATCCAGCGCCTCCTGCCACGAGGCGACCGTGTAGCCGGGAAAACTTCCCGTCCGCCAGCGTTTGACCAGCAGGGTATCGACGTCCCTGATGGCCGAGAGATAATCTCCGGCCCTGGCCGCACCCTCCGCGCGGATCAGGTAGAGCTCGTCCGTGGCCAGCCCACCAAAACAAATATTGGTTCCCGTATAGCTGCCCTTCAGATACGACGAGTTATCGGGTTTGTAATGATAATAGACCACCCGGCGCAGATCGTTGGGATCATACGACGAGATCAGCGAAGAATCGATGCGTGTACCCGAGAAAAACCCGCCGGCGATCGCACAAAAATACGAGCCGAGAAATTGGTTCGAGCCCAGGAAACCTGCCTGGTAGATCGTCTCGTTGTTCAGCATCCCCACCGGGATCGAGGCCGTCGTATCCAGGCTATTGTAATCGATCAGCGAATCATAGAACCGCAACGCGCTGTCGGCATAGGCCCGTGCCAGCGGATAATTCCGCATGCTCAGATAGACCCGCGCCAATAAGGCCTGCGCCGCTACCCGTACGGGCCGGTTACGGGATGCATTATTAGCGGGTATCACCACTGGTAAAAAGGCTTCAGCCGAATCCAGGTCATTGATGATCTGCTGATAGGTCTGTGGCAAGGTGGACCGGGTGGAAACGGAGGAGATCTCCGAATGCAACCGCAAGGGAATGCCCAAATGCGCGGTGTCGGCTACCGTCCCATACGGCGGCGCGAAGACCTGCGAGAGATTATAAAAGGCAAATGCCCTGGCGAATAAGGCAGCGCCTTCCAACGACTCCCACTCGCTCACGCTGTCCGCTTCCGGTTTATGACCGAGGCCATCCAGCACCACATTGGCATAAAAGACCTGCTCATAAGGCGCATTCCAATCCAGCTGCCCGCCCTGCCCTTCGAAGATATCCTTTGCCCAGAGAAACGCATTCTGCTGCCGGATGTCCACGGTTTGCCAGGCGCTATAGGTAAAGAAATAATCGTCGCAGGAGGCCTCCCCCAGAGTTGGGACCTGGTTGAACACGGCATTGTTATCCAGCAGGGCCTGAAAATCGCTGAGCGTGGTCGGCACACTAATGGTCGACGACGGCTTGGCATCCAGGAAGTTCTTATGACAGGCCTGCAAAAACACCGGCAACAGCAGCAAAGCAACCAGCCGGTTCCCGCGAAGTAACAGAACAAAGCCCATACGAAAGATTTTAATAATCGATTTTAATACCAACCGCCAGCGTACGCGGATTCGGGATCGATGTCACATAGTCGGGATCGATCCCTACATGATTCGCCTTCCAAAGGATACCCAGATTATTCGCATACAAATAGAACCGCAACAGCTGCACCGGCAATTTGGGATGCGCCTCTTTGATGAGATCATAGCTGATCTGGATATCCTGCAGCCGGATATGATCGCCCTTGACCACCAGCACATCCGAGTTCTGATAGAACTGATCGCGGAGGGGGTTGGCCGGATAGATCATCGACGGCATCGTCGCGAATTTTTCATCCCCCGGATGCTGCCAGCGTTTCTCGTAATCCGGATGACCAGCCGATATACCAGAAAAAACAAAATTATAAACCATCGAATTCCGGCGGAATACATACCCGAATTTGTAAAGGATATTGAAGGAGAGGCCCCATTGTTTCCAATAGAACGTGTTCCGCCAGCTCCCGAATACCGGCGGATTTACCGGGCCTTTATACTTCATATAGCTGAGCGCATTGGTATCCACCAGCGAGGAATAAACGTTCGATGGCTTCCCATTCAGGTATCCCTGGGGATCGCCATTCACCGGGCTCAACCCCGCCCACGGCAAGGCAAAAATGGAATAAAGCGGTTTCCCGACCAGCGGATTGATCGTATTCGAAGTCGTATAATTGGAGACCGCCCCCAGCTTTTCCTCGTATTTCGTGACCTTATCCAGCACATAGCTAAAAAGCAGCACGCTGTTCCACCTAACGGCCCCAAAACTATCATCCGTCCGCAAGGTAAGATCCACCCCATGATCCTGCATATCGGCCGTATTGCCCGTGAATACGCTGATGCCCGTCGTCGGATCCTCGGGACTCTGCCCGATGAGATCCGTACCAGACTTGATATAGTACTCGAGCGTTCCCGCAAAACGGTTCTTGACGCTGGCAAAATCCACCCCGAAATTGTAGATATGGATCCTTTCCCAACGCAGGGTCGGGTCGGGCGGATTGACCACGACCGCGGTCACATTGTCGTATATATTTACTCCCGGATTCACATTTGCCGTCGTATAGGCGGAAACACTCCGGTCCACATTCCCATTGTAGCCATCGGTAACCCGTAGCTTCAGGAAGGGGATCGGATCAAAATGATAAAATTCCTCCCCCGAGATATCCCAGGCCAGACCCGCAGACCACAGCGGTACGCCCTTCTGATTCGTCTTCACGCCAAACAAATTACTTTGATCTTCCCGCGCACTCGCCGTCAGCATATACCGGTCCTTAAACGTGTAGCCCGCATTGGCATAATACGAGACATAGCGTTCCACCGTCTGTACTTTCTGATCCTGGTAAGGGATCAATTGCGGGACACCGGTGGGATAGGTCGCAAAGGTCTGTGTATAGTTCACCGGAACACTGCTCCCATCGGTGGGGTTATAGCCGTATAGCCAGTTGATCCTTTCGCTACCCTCCAGGTCGCGCACCTCCCAGCCGCCGATGATGCTGAACCGCCCATGAAAAAGCGAGTCGGTGGAATAGTTCAGCTGCCCGCGGACATTGTTCGCGATATAGGTGGTGTTCTGTTCATCCAGTATCCCACCGGGTGGCACCGGTGTGACGATACCTGTGTTGGTGAACTGCGTGTACTCATTGATCAGATTTCGGGTATAAAAGGTCTGGGGACTATTATAATGTACAAAATCCGAATCCCCATGCCCGTATTGATAATACACCCGCGCTTCCAGCCCCCGCGAGATCGTATACCGCAATCCGATATTGATCCGGTAATCCGTTAGCGTCAGCTTATTGTTCCAATTTTGTATTTCCTGTAAAGGGCGGTAATGCCAGTCGAGCAAGGGGCCGCCGCTCAGCGAATTGACATAGGAAGTCCGAAATTGAAACGCAACCGGTAAGGGATTACCCTGCGGATCCGCTAGCGGAGCGTATGGATATGTCACGCCACTTCCGCCCGGATTATTGAAATAGGTCGAGCTGGCCGCAAACCCAAACCCGGTGGTCAGTTCCAGCTTGCCCGGGAAGATCTCATGCGTATTATTCCCCAGCAAGGTCACGCGATCATATTCGTTCCTCACCGAACTGCTGATGTCCCGGTCATACCCGGCCGAAAGATAATACCGATCCTGGCTGCCGCCGCCAGACACACTCAACGCATACTGGCTGTTGAGGCTGGGCCGGTAAAAATACTTATCGAGATCCCTCCGGCTGTCGATCTTCCGGTAGGCATCGATCTCCGCGGCCGATTGGGCAGGAGAGATCAGCCCTTTGGCCGTAGAATCCAGGATCTCGACCACTGGTGGCAAGGCCGGCGCCAGGCCTAGGGGAAGCGACAGATTAGTATTATAATACCCCCAGTTGTACAGCGAATCCTCGATATCGATATAGTCGCTGGAAGAAAGGATCGGCTGATAGTAGAGGTTAGGTCTCTGGCCCACCGTAAGACTCGAGGTAAAACTGATCCTCGGTGCCGTGTTCAGCTTCCCCTGTTTCGTCGTGAGCACGATCACGCCATTCCCCGAATAAGCCCCCCAGATCGAAGCGGCCGCCGCATCCTTCAGGATCGTGATATTCTCTACATCCGCCGGATTGATGTTGTTGATGTCTCCGGGGTAAGGAAAATTGTCGACCACGATCAGCGGATTGGGATTCGCATAGATCGTGCTCCTGCCCCGGATCGTGATCGTCGACTGATTGACTCCCTGAGCAATATTCTTGTTGAACAATACACTGCTGGCCACTCCATCGATCCGGTCCAGGATATTCGTGGAGATCCGCCGGTTCAGCAGGTTGTTATCGATCACATCCACCGAACCCGTGGTATGCCCCCGCCGGGTATCCTCGTAACCGGTATGCACCTCCACCGCCTCGAGCGAACCCACTCTCGCCCGGAGGACGACGGTCACATCCTTCCCACGCTCCGGCAGCGGAACTTTCTGGGACTCGAAGGAAACACCGGAGACATCGAGCTCGGCGTTCGACAAATGCATGTGAAGCGTGAACTCGCCATTTTCACCCGTGGTCGTACCGTTATCTCCGGGCGCCACCACATTCGCGCCGGCGACCGGCGTCCCGTTCTCATCATAGACAAACCCATGTACCTCCCGCTCGTCTTTGACGCGAACAGATACATTGATCAGATGTTTTTTGGAATTGATGGTATAATACAAGGGCTGGTCCCTGAAACAGATGTCAAGAACCGCTTGGAGCGTGGCTTTTTTCACGTCGAGACTAACGGGATGGCTCATTTGCGGCCAGCCGGCTTCCCCACCATAGGAGAACCCTGCCTTTTCGCGGATATCCTGTAGCACCTTGTCGAGCGGCGCATTGTCCTCCTTCAATGAGATCAATCTCCCGCCCTGGGCGGATACCAGTCGACTCTTTAGCAAGCACACTAACAGCAGTATGGCAGTCAGTTTTGATGTCCACATCAAGCCGGAAGGTTTAATAAATAAAGTTACAGCCTACAAACCATGAATAGATGTAAAATAAATACTTATTTTCCTATCTACCCATGACCGCGGCTGTAACTGTCGGACTCGGTTCAATGGTTATGGACAATTATATAAGGAGACGTGTAGCCCCCATGGCTAGTGTGTGACTGTCACAATTTTACCATTGCTCTTAAAATGGAGGCCTTGAAAAAATCCCTCCAAGATCTCCAGGTTGTGCTGTAGACCATCCTGCAGGATCAAACCTACCGTGATCGGGTGCGTTTCCGGCACGCCTTGAGAGTATTGTATGTCAACATTATAATACCGTTTTAGGGCACGCATTGCCGTTTGTAGATCGGCATCCGTGAGATCGATATACCCCTTTCTCCACGACAACGCCGCATCCGCCTGCACCTGCTTCACCTCGATCTGTGGCTCGCCGGAACCCGCGGCGGAATAATGTACCACCGCCTGATCACCGGGTTTGAGGTCGAACTGTTTCGCATCACTCTCCAGCCGCACCACGCCATCGATCAGCGTCGTCTTACTAATGGGCTCATTCTCATAAGCCATAATATCAAAGTGTGTTCCCAGGACCTCGACCTCCGCATCCTTTATCAGGACCCTGAAGGGCTTGCCGGCGCTCTTGTTCACTTCAAAAAAAGCCTCGCCGGATAATTCGACTACCCGCTCGGGGCCCGTAAAGACCGCCGGATATTTTAAGGTAGAAGCTGCATTTAACCAAACCTTGCTCCCATCGGCCAGCGTAAATTCCTTTTGACCGCTACCCGCCGGATTCTCCAGCGTCTGCGAAAGCACAGGCACTACCGAACCCTGACCATTCACTACCGAAGGTTTGTCCCCCGAAGAACGCTGCGTGTACCAAATGGCTCCCGCCGACAACAGCACCACCACCGAAGCAGCGGCGACCCATACCCTACGGCGGATTCCCATATACACAACGGGCGTTTCGACCTTTTCTTTACCCAACTCATCCAGCTTCCCTTCCAGCATGGCTACCCACTCGGGAGAAGGCTGCGAGCCAGGCAGAGACCAACGCTCATGCAACGCCTCGTGTTCGTCGGCTATCGCATTCAACTCCTCCGAAGTCGCACCCCTCAGCCATTGCAGGAACGTCGCATATTCTTCCGGAGAATAATCTCCGTTGACGAAATGGGCGACAAACTGCTTGGCTTCCTGTAAACTCATAAAACAAGGTGTTATTATAAAGACACGTTAGGATACTCCCGGGATACCTCAGGATCAAACTTTTTTTAAAAAATTTTTTTTAAGAGAAAAAACTCGCCAGGATCATTCCCGGCCGGCTCCCGCCGGCGGCGGGGCGGCGAGCGATCAAAGCTCGAAAAGAGAAAGGAAAACGAACAGCAAGGCCGTGATCTCTCCATGCTCGTGTAGATATTGCCGTACAAACGCCGTTGCCGCATACAGCTGTTTCTTGACCCCGGCCCGCGAAATATTGAGCTCAACGGCGATCTCATCCAAGGTCAGCCCATCGTCGATACTCATTTTTAAGACCTTACGCCTGCCCGGCGGCAACTTCTCCATGGCCTCGAGCGCGATCCGGTAATATTGCTTATACAGCAGCTGGTCCTCTATGGCACCCCCACCCCCACTATGCTCCGCCACCTCGTCCAGCTCCTTTACCTTCTGCTGTACCTTGAGCCCACGCAGGTAGTTGAATACCACATTGCGGGTCACCATGAATAAATACGACTTGAAAGAATCTACCCCGGCAAGATACGCCCGCTTTTCCCAGATTCGGATAAAGACATCCTGGGTGAGCTCATCCGTACTGGTTCTGGATGGCTCGAAAAGGGCAATATAACGCTGAACATCGGAGAAATAATGTGTATATAAGGTCTTAAATACCGCCCGGTCCCCCTGGGAGATCTGCTGTAATAGCAAACGCTCGTTATTTAACCCTTCAAAAGGCACGGCTTCTTAGTATTTGGTTTAGCATTAAAAGGCATAGGAATCTTCGGGGCTAGTCCCTAAAAATAGCAAGATATTCCCGTTTTGCCTTGACTTTCCAGCCTTTTGAGGTGTTAATTTTCGCGGCTTTCTATTTTATCCTCCTTTTTTGTCCCTGTGCATTCAGGAGATCCACTGCCGTCACCGGTCCATATTCCCAAAGGAACCGACCGCTTTGACTCAAAAAAGATTCCCCAAAATGGAATTCTTCCCGCCGGACCCGTCCATCCTTCAAGGTCACCAGGGCAGCCACATCCCCGGGACCCAAAGGGATCATCCACCCCTTCTCCCGCCGCGCAAACAGCTTCAACGGTCCCCGGTTCTGCCCCGCCGCCAAAAGATACCGCCCGCCGGCTCCCCTCAGCGCCGCCAACGCCTTGCCATCTCCCGGTATATAAATACCGCTCTGGAGGATCGATTCAGGCTGAAAACTACCCTTCCCATCCCCCCTCAGCAACAGCCCATTGAGCGCATCATATCTGCCTGTCGACACCTCCGTCCCATAGTCATTACCGTTGATCACCAGGTCCAGGTTGCCGTCGCCGTCAAAATCCCCCGCCACCATCCCGTCAAGCACCGAGAGCTGCGCCTGCGCCGGAAGCGGGATCATGGTGAACCTGCCATGCCCGTCGTTGCGGAACAGGCAGCTCCTGAACTCATTCGCCGCCAGGATCGTCGCCCCCTGCCGCTCCTCCGGTGTCAAGACCGAATCCATGGTCGCCACCGCATAGGACCTGTATGTAGGAAATCGCTTTCGCATGGAAGGCATCTGCCTGATGAGATCATCCCGGGATATCAAAGGATACTCCCGCTTTGTCCCCTTTTGATCCGGCAGATACATCGATGTGATCATGTCATAAGTGCCGTTATCATCAAAATCCTTTCCATAAACACGCACCGGATATTCACTACTGGCCTTGTAATTGGTGTTCAAGCCGAGATTGCCCACGACATAATCGATATCTCCATCATTGTCGAAATCCCCGGACACAATGCTCGTCCACCAGCCGGTCTTGTTCGCGACCCCAGTCTCCTTCGTCACATTCGTAAACGTCCCCCGGTCGTTATGCAATACGGTAAAAGGCATCCATTCCCCAGCCAGTACAAGGTCCGGCCACCCATCGTTATCGATGTCCGTCCAAAGCCCATCGGAAACCATGCCGATCTTCTCCAACGCCGGCGCCACGGTCGCCGTCACATCGGTAAACTTTATCCTCCCGTCCTTTGAGTCGTTGCGATAAATAAAGCTGGAAACGGCTAAAGGATAATGCTGCGGATCCACCCGCCCACTGATAAAAAGATCGGGCTTTCCATCATGATTATAATCCGCCGCGCGTACGCAAAACTTAGAAGTGAAATTGCCGGGCGGCAGCGCATCCGGCGGAGCCAGGATGAAATTTCCCTTGCCGTCATTGAGATACAGCCGGTCCTGGTAGGCGGCGCTGTTCTCCGGATTTTCATCGCCGCCGGCCACAACATAAAGATCCAGGTCGCCATCCCCATCCGCATCAAAAAGCAACACCCCAAGATCATCGGCTTTTTTGGCGGCAGCTAGCATACTATCGCTTACAAGCGCCCGTTGCACGAACCGGCCATCGGATTGCTGTAAAAAAAGCTCCGCAGAATAACCGGCCGATCCACCGACAACCATGTCGTCCAATCCATTACCATCGATGTCTCCGACCGCAATACCGGGACCATATTGCGAGAATTTATGCGGCAACATCCGTTGAACAGTAAAATCGACATACTCTTTTTCGTGCTGCTGATACTGGACACCCACCGAACCAGTGACGTCCCGGAATAAAGCCGCCGAATCGATCGCCGGCATATCGAAACGGTACGGTATTCGCGCATTGCGGCTGTCTACCCGCAATACCTGGTCAGAAGCGACATTTCGCAGCAATTGCATCCTGCCATTCGGCCACCGGATGATCACCGAATCTACCACCTGGATCTTCCCCAATCCGAAATGCGCCATGTTTTGCAAAGTCGAAAGATAACCCCGGTACGGATTGTTCTCGTAAACCTGCTGATGGCCGTGGTCGTAATGCAATTCCACCCAGGCACCAAAGCCCTCCTTATTCAGGCTGTCACCCAAAAAACTGACCTGGAGATAATGGCTGTTGTCCGGATCCCGTTCCCTGGCCATATTGCGGTATATCCTGGCTTCATCATCGATATTGTTGATCACGAGGTCCAGATCGCCGTCATTATCCAGGTCCGCATACGCTGCCCCGTTCGAGAAACCCGGCGTAAGCAATCCCCAATCCCGTGAAACATCAGAGAAGGTCAGGTCACCATTGTTGTGAAACGCAAAATTGTGGATCTTCACCTGCGGTATTTGGTCCATGATGGATTTGCTGGAGGCATAGGCTGTCGCGCGACGCATGAATTGCTGAAAATCGTGATCGGTAATGTCCTTGGGATAGCCGCCGGTCACGATCATATCCCTGAATCCATCGTTGTCGAAATCGGCGACCATCGGCGCCCAGCTCCAATCCGTTTCCCCGACCCCACTATAAAGGCTGATCTCACTGAATGCCGGGGCGCCGATGGAATCCATGCCCTTCACCCTCGGTCCCTGATTTAGCTGCAGACAATTGCGTACATACTGGTATTGATAGCCGTAAAGATCCGAGTAGAAATAAGTTTGATAACTGTTGTTCGCCAGGAAAATCTTCTTCCGGTAGTTGTCAGGCGGATTCATGTCGAGCTCATACAGATCCGCCAACCCATCATTATTGATATCTTCGATATCCTGCCCCATTGCCGTGGCCGAGGTATGCTTGAAATACTCCTTGGAACGATCAGTGAACGTGCCGTCGTGATTGTTGATATAAAGGATATCGTCCCCGATAAAATCGTTCGTTACATAAATGTCCTTCCACCCATCGTGATTGATGTCGGCAATTGTCGCCGCATGGCCAAATCCCTCGATCGTGATGCCAGCCTCCTTACTGACATCGATAAACACCGGATGCTTTAAGCTGTCGCTCCACACATTTTTATATAAGTGGCCGGTACTGAACCCGCTACCATCTGTCACGATCGGCCGAAATGTCGCAAGACCAGGATATTTTCGCGGGATATTGTTTACCGCCAGATACAGGTCCAGATCGCCGTCGTTATCATAGTCGAAAAAATAGGCCATGGTGGAATAAAGCGTATCGGCGAGGCCGTATTCCGCGGCCATCTCTTTGAAATGAGGTACTCCCTTGCTATCCACACCCTGGTTGATATACAACAAATTGGTTCGCCTTCGGGGATCGGTATAGATGTTGGCACTGAGATAGATATCCGGCAGCCCGTCATTGTTGATGTCGACAACCGTTACACCCTTGAACCATTCACCCTGGCCGCCCACTCCGGCGGCATCGGTAACGTCCTCGAAGACAAAATTCCCCTTATTGAGATATAGCTTGTTCGAAACCATATTCCCCGTAAAATAGATATCCTGCAAACCATCCCCATTAAAATCCCCGATACCCACTCCGCCGCCATTGTACATATTGACCATATCGATGGGGTTAATAGAATCGCTTTCGGTGATCGCATTGTTAAAATGGATGCCGGATCGGTCGCCCGGGATCATCTGGAACGCAGTACGCTTCCCGCAGGCACAAAAAAAAAGGGCCACCCATATCTGGAACAAAAGGCATTGCTTCATGCATTGAAATTAAAAAAGAGATGGCGATAATTAATCACCATCTCTTTCTTTTTATACGCAAATATGCGATTAGTAGTTGGGGTTCTGCTTCAGCTTACCACCTTCAATATCCACCTGCTTCTGCGGTATCGGATACAGCTCATTCTTGCCCGCAGTAAAAGTTGCGCCATTCAGCACCGGGTTCGAGATCCGGGTATCAGCCTTGATATAGGCATTCAGCACGCCCGCCATATACCCTTTTGGCATCGGACCGCCAAACGTACCGTCATACCGCTGCAAATCGAAGAACCGATGCCCTTCCATCGCTAATTCCAGCTGCCGTTCCATATATACCGCCTGGCGGGCATACGCCTGGCCATTGGAAGCAAAGTCTGTTCCTGGAGCCGTTCCATACGTGCCAATCACATAGTTCGCGGCGAGCTGCGTCGGAGAAAAGCCGTTTTGAGGGTTGGCATTATCTTTATAGGCGTGCACCCAGTATTCTGGATGCTTCACCATCCGGTTCCTAACCATATTGACATCATCCTGAGCACCCGCCAGGTCATTGCCCTCCACCTCGCACTCCGCACGCCAAAGAATGACATCGGAGAACCGGATCAGGTTGTAGTTGATCGCATTACCCTGGTTGGCAGCCCAACCCAGCGCCGTGGCGTCGGACGTAGCCATTTCGGAATGCCAGAATACATTCTTGATTGGATTGTAGGGAACCACGTCGCCACGCGACCATTGCTCACCACCGCAAAGCCCCCAGTCCAGGTAGGGGATACCGCGGCGGCCCATGGTCCAGTCGATCCGCGGATCGAGATTGTCAGTCGGCGGAGTAAAAGGATCGGAAGCCCCGAGACCATGGTCATTGGGCAGATTCACATCATCGTAGGTCGGAAAGCCGGTAGCCGGATCGATCTGGAACATCGGCAAACCATTGGCATCGGTCTTGAAGGCATTCGCCAGCGAATAAGAAGGCTGATAAAACCCGCAACAGCTGGTATAAGGACCCGCCGCGTAATTCAACGCATCTCCTTCGTCGCCATTAAAGCCGCCGGAACCATCGTTCGTCGTCATCTCCACGCAGAAAACGGATTCGGAATTATTACGATAAGCCGCATCGAAATTGTTCTCGAACGGTCCCAAAGCATACTTGGCGCCGCCGGTAGTTGTACCATTGGTGATCAGGTCAGTGAGCAGCGGCAGCGCCGTCGTGTACTGGTGATCGAACATATAGGTTTTTGCAAGGAACGCTTCCGCGGCATAATAATTGGCCCGACCGAGGTCACTCTGCGTCTTGGGCAGTACCGCCATGGCAGCCGTAAAATCGGCTTCGATCGAATCCCAGATAGGCGCCGGGTTGGGAACCATGAAGTTGTTGGCGACGTAGGTTACCTGTGCACCCACATACGGCACATTCCGCCACAGCTTGGCTGCTTCCAGGTGATAGACCCCACGAAGGAATCTGGCCTCGGCAATGTCTTCCGCTGCCGCACCCGAGGTCAACGAGCCATCCACCACGAGCGGTACTTCCCGGATCACATCGTTCGCCCGCTGTATGGCATTGTAACAAAACGACCATTTTTCCGCCAGGTATTCGTTCGAAGGATCCACGCTGTGGTTCTCGATCGGCGCCGCATTGGGCTGGTCGGTAGTGTTCGACCCTTTGTACGCATCGTCCGCAGCGATCCCCCCATATACCCAGTTAGTCGAAGAGGTCTCCCATGATGTATAATTGCCGCCATTATACGTGCCATTTGCGGCAACACCGTCGAGCATCGAATAAGCCCCGATCAGCAACCCATCCACACCGGATTTGGTCGCCAGCGTCGATTGTTGAAGGCCGCCTACGGGCGCCTTATTCAGGACCTTATTGCATGAATAAACGATGAGTAGCGATACCGGTAAGGTAATAAGTGCGATATATTTGATCTTTCTATTTTTCATATTGAGCTTGTTTATAGAAATCGTTAAAAGGATGCGTTCACACCAAGGATGTATACATGCTGGTTGGTGGGATAAGCACCATAATCGATGCCGAACGCGGCATTCTGATTAGCAGTTGCATTGTTGGGATTGTTATTGGAGATCGACGGAACAAGTTCCGGATCGAGACCCGAATACTTGGTGATCGTGAACAGGTTCGTCGCCTGGATATAAAAATGCAGCTTGTCGATACCCACCTTCTTGACCGCACTCGGCGAGATCGTATACCCCAGCTGGGCAACGCGGCATTTCAGGAACGAGCCATTCTCGACATAGAACGAACTGATCGTACTCGAACCCGTTGCCTGCAGGAAGGACGCGGCAGGCAAGGTGGCACCGGGATTGGTTACTACGCCGTTTGAAACAATGGCAGCCTTATTATACAGGTCCAGGTTCTTGCCACCCGTGAAAGTGCCATAGAAGTCTGTCCAATATTTTACATAGTTGAAGATCTTATTGCCCTGCGAACCATAGAATACCATGGTAAAATCGAATCCTTTGTAAGCCGCGTTCAGATTCAGGCCATAGGTAAACTGCGGATTGGGATTGCCGATAAACGTCCGGTCATTACCCACAGTAATCGAAGTATCGCCGTTTTGTGCCTGGTAGATAAAGGAACCGGCCTTAGCGCCTGCATAGGTAGGGCCCTTTGCGGCAGCCGCATCACTCTGATAGATACCCAGAACTTTGAATCCGTAGAACTCGCTGATGGGATGCCCAACCTGGTTCCGAACGATATCCAGGTCACGCGATGAGCCCCAATCAAAGTACCCGGGGCTGGGAATATTGGTTATCTTACTGTTGTATGTAGTAACGTTTGCCGTAATATTGAAGGTAAAATCGCGGTTGATCTTTCCATGATAGGTAGTGGAGATATCCAGACCCGTGTTCTGTACGTCGCCGATGTTGATCACAGGGAAAGCGGCCCCGCCCACGGTGGCAGGCAGCGGCAGGGTGAACAGCAGACCACTGATCGCCTTTTTATACCACTCTACCGAAAAATCCCAATGGCCGTCGAACAAGGTTCCGTCCAACCCTATATTGGTGATCTTGTCCGTCTCCCAGGTCACATTCTGGTTACCCAATTGAGACTGATAAAAACCGGGCTCCACCGAACTCACTCCAGTACCGGTAATACCATAAGACGCCTGACCATTTCCCGTCGCAAATGTTGTATAAGCATTGTTCCCGAGGATATTCGCATTGTTACCCGCTTTTCCCCAGCTGCCACGGATCTTCAGGTTGTTGATCCAGCTGATATTCTTCATGAATTCTTCCTCGGAGATCCGCCAGCCCAACGATACGGATGGGAAGGTACCCCATTGCTTGCCCTGGTAGAACAGCGAGGATCCATCCCGGCGAATGGTCGCTCCCAACAGATACCGGTCATTGAAGGTATAATCCGCCCGGCCGAAAAAGGACTCGATGCCCGTGGGCTGCCAGATAAAGCTCTGCGGCGCCGGCGTCGGCGTTCCATATTGCAGCTGTACGAAATTGGGATCCATCGAGAAATAGCTCTGGCCCCAGGCCTGAGTCATCCTGCCCGTATACCCTCTTAGCTCATAGCCACCCAAAACCTGCAAATTGTGCTTCCCCCAGATATTCTTATAAACCAACGTGTTGGTCCAGTTGTGCTGTTGATAATATTGCTCGGCCTCAGTGCTTCCGTTAGGATTGCCATGCGACTCATAGTTCTCATAAGGGTTAAACGTGTACTGCCAGTAATATTGATTCCACAACCGGCCGCTAAATGCCGTACGGGCGGTAAAGTGCCGCAGGAAATCCACCTCTGCAAAGGCAGTACCCTCTATCGTTACGAAATGCGCCTGGTTGTTCGCCTCCCGTTGCATGATCGCATACGGATTGCTGCCGTTACCCAGGGGTTCTCCGCCGGGGCCAGCGTAACCACCGCCATAGTGCCCCTTTACATCGTACACAGGGATCAGGGGCATCTCGCGATACGTATAGGAGATCGAACCGCCCTCCTGCTGCTGATCACCGTTATAGCCGCCATTATTCTCCCGGTAGGTAACCATCAGGTTCTCACCCAGCCGGACATGGTTCTTGACATTAAAGGACGTATTGACGCGCATCTGGTAACGGTGCTCGTAGGTATTGATCAACGTACCATTCTGTCGGACATAGTTAAGAGACAAAAAGTAAGAACTCCTGTCCCCGCCGCCGCTGGCACTAATGGTCTGCTGCGTCTCGAACGCCGGTTTGAAGATCGTATGGAACCAGTCCGTTCCCGATTGATTGAACTTCTGGACCAGGAAGTCATTACCGGGAGTATTGGGATCGAAATGATAATAATTCAAAACGCCCGCATCGTTGGTAACGCCGGCGCTTCCGAACGTACCGCCGCTGCCGTTAGGTCCATGATAGCCATAGGTAGGAAGTGTTCCCGATCCACCGGGATAAAGGATCGGCGCCTGCTTGTCCGCCGCCCTGTAGGCGACTACACTCTGCTGGGTCGGATTCATCAGATGCCACACGTTGCCGCCCAGCGGTTGTTGCGTACCGTAAAAGGCATCGTAGTTGATCTGTGTCTTTCCCTGGCGCCCCTTCTTGGTGGTGATCACCACAACGCCATTACCACCCGATACCCCGTAGATCGCGGCAGCGCCGGCATCTTTCAGGACGCTGATGCTCTCGATGTCATCCGGATTGATATAGGACATATCCGGTACCTGTGCACCGTCCACGACGTACAACGGCTGGGTCTGACCGAAGTTCGATATCCCCCGGACGAATACCGTGCTGGGAGCACCGGGTCCGCCGGAGTTCAATACCGTAACACCCGAGGCCTGCCCCTGCAGAAGCTGCTCGGAGCTCGTTGCCGGGATCTTCTTCGCATCCCCGATATCTACCACGGCAACGGCGCCGGTAATGTCCTTTTTCTTCTGAGCGGTGTAACCGGTAACGATCACATCGTTCAACGTTGAATTGGTGATCGTCATCTGGATGTCCCCCAAAGCAGTGTTTCCGGCAAGCGGAATACTCACATTTTCATAACCCACCGCAGAAATCGACAAATCGCCTTTGGCAGCCGGGGCTTTCAATGCAAACATCCCGTCAGCCCCGGTAACCGTCGCATAACGGCTACCCTTTATGACGACAGTGGCACCTACAATCGGCTGATTATCAGCTTTCCCGGTAACTTTTCCTGTAATTGTGATCGGTGTTTGTGCAAGGAGACTGCAACTGAATAATAGAGCGAGAATGACAAGGCCATAGCCTTTACAAGCTTCGTTAGTTTTGAATGGCATAAAGCGCGTAGTAGTTTTTGAATGGTTAAAAATCGACATCCGAAACTACACTCCATATCTTACAAAAAACAATACTTTTTTAACAATTCCTTGTATTTTCTTATCAATGCGTCTTGCCAACATTATGCAGCAACAGCACAGTAGGCCCCTTTTTCCAGTCCGCCACTCCCCTCCCTAAAGTGGGCCCCACGGCGAAATTGCCGAGCACGATATCGACCCTTCCATCACCATCCACATCCCCCACATCCATGGTCAGCCATCGCCCCAGCTTCCCCGCCGGCAGGGACCATGGCCGGAAATTCATCCCTCCCTCGTTCTCCAGGTAGACAAAGCCCTCTTCCGGGTGCCCCTTGAAATCCGCAAAAGCGGCGATGGTAGCCAGGTCCAGATCACCATCCCCATCGAAATCCCTGGCCATGGCCTTATAACAACCGTCGATGGGATAGAAATAAGCTTGCGAGAAATGGTTATGCCCGTCGTTTAAAAAGATATAAACTCCATGATAAGGCTTTAAAACAAGCGAAAAGTCGGCATTGTCCCCACAAGTATAAACAATGTCCGGATACCCATCCTTATTCATATCTGCCAATTCAAAATACGAGGACCCATATACCGGCGGAAAACGCAAAAGCCGGTGCTCCTCAAACCTCCCGCCACCCTTATTAAGATACAGGAAGATACCTTCATCCCCCTGAGCGAACAAGACCCAGATATCCGGCCGTCCATCTCCATCGGCATCCCGGATATACGCTTTTATCGCCCCAGGCTGCGCCCTGAGAACATGCCGGACATAGTGCCTCCCGCCGACATCTTCCATCCACGACAAGGCTCCTTTCATATTACCGAATTCACATACCAAATAATCGGGCCGGCCATCGCCATTGAGATCGGCACTCACTACTTCCACCGGCCGCGCCAGACCCGTTAAGAATGGCACCGTATCGATCACCAGATTTTTAGTCGCATCAAACCAAAACCGGTTGGCACTTCCATATTTTCCATTGTTCGGATTGATATTCCCGATATTGCATAGTATGCCGGAATCTCCGGAAATCTGCATGTCCACTACCCCCCCGGCTATCTTTGAAGAATCCATCAACCGGGTCGTATTGTCGTAACGGTATAGCACACCGGGAAAAACCCGGCCGGCGAGGATCTGTCGCCTCGCCCCTTCCGTATCCACCTTGACAAAACAGGTCACGGGTGTCCGGCCCGTTGCCGGTAAGCTTATTGGAGCAAAAAGCTTCAACGTCGTATCGATAGCCCGGTGCTCCGGCTGCCCAGGCAGCGAATCAGGCGCCATGCCGGAATAATAATCGATGATATGCTGCCATTGCCAATCGGCCAGGATCGGCCTCGATGGATAGAAAGACCGTCCTATCGCAGTGTCCATGACAGAAGATGGATAATGCGTTAGCCCATGCCGAAAGATCCCCAGCCTCGGCCCCATCTGCGGAAGTACCCCCCGTTCCCACGAAACTTTGTTGATCAGGGCCGGATCAGGCAGGGCATGACACGACCCGCAATATACCGCAGCCAATGCCTTCCCGCTCCGGATCGAAGAGTCGGCAATTGGCTCGCCGTGTGAGTTTCGCGCACCGTGACTACAGGAAAAAATTAAAAGGCAAACCAGCGGTAAGAGAAACAGGGAGAGGCGCATAAAATAATATTCTTTGTATCTTCATCGGCATGAAACGGACACTGCTTTGCTTTACCCTCTCTTTTCTGCTTTTTGCATGCCAGCGAAAATTGAAGCAACAAGATACAAAGACCGAACTGAAAAAAACAATGGCCAGTTATCTTGAAGACCGGCAGATCCAAAACCACACGAAAATCCATTTCGATGTGCTCGATGTTACCTGGTACGAGGATACCACTTTCTATCTGTGCAGATTCAGAATAAAGATGACCATGCCGGATGGACACGATACCACCGGAGACATGATGAAGAAGATCCCAAAGGACATGACAGCCGTACTTCCACCGAACTAAAGATGACCCCGTAAACAGCTTACGTCGTTGCCCAGGCCTTATCACCCTTCTTGTAATCGATACAGCCCACATATTTTCCGGGGACCGCTACATACCGGAGCGCCTTGGTCGCGCCAGGCTCCGAAGTGAAATAGCCCCAAAGGGTCAGTTCCTTCATCATCCGGAAATAATGCGACGGGTCGTCTTTTTTCTTGGTGGCCATGTAATCCTTTTGCTCCTTGTCGAGGGCAACCAGCAGATCATGCCGCTGCCCGGGAGTACTCTCCATGTACGACTTACCATTCTTCTGCTGGCAGGCATCATTCAATTTCTTCATGCCATCCAAAAAGACCTTTTGGTCATTCTCCGTATAACAATCCTTGACGATCGTCGCCCAGAACGCGCCGACCTTTGCGTCCTTGGCACCCGGCGTATCCGTAGCCGGCAAAATGGTCTCGGCGATCTCGTCGAACCAGGCGATATCGTCATTGGAGAAATTGGTGCCGCCGGCCCCGATATTCTTGTCGGGCGCATTCTTACAGCCGGATAAGAACATCTCGGCGCCCACAACGGTTCCGCCCAGCAAGAGGGCGACCCGGCCCAATGCGTCTCTTCTATTCATATGTTCAAGTTTTTATGTTCCGGCCCGCCTGCGGCGGGCCGCGTAATTAAATATTTCCTTTTTTCAATTCCCCTACGGCGAAATCCGCAGCGCGCGCCGTCAACGCCATATATGTCAACGATGGATTTTGACACGCCGAGCTCGTCATACATGCGCCGTCCGTGATAAACACATTCTTCGCATCCCACACCTGGTTGTGTTCGTTCAGCACCGATGTCTTCGGATCGCGGCCCATCCGCGCCGCTCCCATCTCGTGTATCCCGTCGCCAATATGATGCCCATTGTCCCATGTCCGCACCTGGGTGACACCCGCGGCCTCGAGCATGGCCTGCGCTTCGCTTGCCATATCCTTCCGCATCCTGAGCTCATTGTCCTTGAGCTCGGCATCCATCGACAACACGGGTAAACCCCATTTATCCTTTTTAGTCTTATCCAGCGTGATCTGATTCTCGTGATGCGGCAGGATCTCGCCAAAACCCGTGACCCCCATGGTCCACTGGCCCGGCTCCGTCAACGCATCCTTCAAGGGTGCACCAACGCTCATCTCCGCCACCTCCCGGCTCCACCCTTCCCGGCTCCCACCGCCCTGGTAACCAAACCCCCGCAGATAACCCCGCTTGTCGCCAAAGAGATTTGCAAACCTTACGATATAGATGCCATTCGCCCGCCGGCCATAATAGTATTTGTCTTCATACCCCTCCATCACCCCGGCCGCACCTACATTGTAATGATGATCCATTATATTATGACCCAGTTCCCCACTGCTGCTGCCCAAACCACCGGGCCAGACATCCGTTGCCGAATTCATCAACACCCACGCACTGTTCAGCGCGCTTGCATTGCAAAAAACGATCTTCGAATAGAACTGGTAAGTCTTATTGGTCACGGCATCGAGCACCTCGACACCCGTTGCCTTTTGTTTGTCCTTGTCATACAGGATACGCATCACGATGCTATCCGGCCGCACCGTAAGATTCCCCGTCGCAACCGCCGCCGGCAAAGTAGACGACTGCGTACTGAAATAGCCGCCAAACGGACAACCTTCCCAGCACCGGTTGCGGTATTGACATTGCGTCCTCCCCGGTATCGGCGCCGTCAGGTTAGCCGTCCGGCCGATGATCATATGCCGCTGGCCCTTATAGTGCTCCTTGATCCGCGCGGCTACATCGCGCTCGACGCAAGTCATATCGTAAGGCGGCAGGTAATGCCCGTCGGGCAATTGCTCGATCCCCTCGACCGACCCGCTCACCCCGATGAATTTCTCCACGTGATCATACCAGGGAGCAATATCCCTGTACCGAATGGGCCAGTCGATCGCCCAGCCATCGCGGAGATTGGCTTCGAAATCATGATCGCTCCAGCGATAGCTCTGCCTGCCCCAAAGGATCGAACGGCCACCCAGCCGGTAAGCCCGCCACCAGTTGAAGGGCTTGACCTCCGTATACGGACAATCGATCCCCTTCGCCCAGCTGTCTATCACTTCCTCCTTTGCACCCCAGGTCCGGGCGATATAAGGATGCTCTTTCCGCTGCTCCTGCGTTACCTCGCCCCGGTGCGGGAATTGCCATGGATCGAGATTCGCCGTCTTATAATCTTTGATGTGCTCGTAGTTCGGTCCGCGCTCGAGCATAAGCGTCTTGAGCCCCTTCTCCGTGAGCTCTTTCGCCGCCCAGCCGCCGCTGATACCGGAACCGATCACGATCGCGTCATATGTATTTTGTTCGGCTGGCATCGTATCAGATATTACCTTTCTTGAGTTCGCTTACCGCATGATCCGCGGCACGCGCCGTAAACGCCATATAGCTCAGCGAGGGGTTGCAGCAGTTGGCCGAAACCATAAAGCTGCCATCCGTGACGAACACATTCGGCGCATCCCATACCTGGTTGTACTTGTTCAGTACACTGGTCTTTGGATCCTTACCCATCCGCGCGGTGCCCATCTCGTGGATGCCCCGGCCGGGGAAAGGATTGTCGCTGCGGCTCTTCACATTCTTTACGCCACAGGCTTCCAGCATCTCCACGGCATCCGCTTCCATATCCTTGCGCATCTTGAATTCGTTATCCTTGAGCTCACAATCGATGGCCAGGACATCCAGCCCCCACTTGTCTTTTTTCGTCTTGTCCAGCGTCACTTTATTTTCGTGATACGGCAGGATCTCGCCAAAACCACCGATGTTCATCATCCATGGGCCCGGCTCCGTCAACGCCTCCTTGTATTCCTTGCCTATCGAATACTCCGCTACCTCATGCATGTATCCTTGACGGCCGCCGCCACCCTGGTAGCCAAAGCCCCTGATATAATCCCGCTTATCTCCATTGACGTTCCGGAAACGGGGAATATAGATGCCATTCGCCCGGCGCCCGAAATAATATTTATCCTCATAGCCTTCCACCAGGCCGCTGGCACCCACACCCAAATGATGATCCATGAGGTTATGTCCCAGCTCGCCGCTGCTGCTGCCCAGCCCGTCCGGCCAGATATCCGTGGCGGAGTGCATCAATACCCACGCGCTGTTGAGCGTCGAAGCATTCAGGAAAACGATCTTGGCCTTGTATTCGATGGTCTGGTTCGTTTCCGCATCCAGCACCTCGACCCCCGTAGCCCTCTTCTTATCTTTATCATAGAGGATCCTCGTCACGATCGACCACGGCCTTACCGTGAGATTTCCCGTGGCCACCGCCGCAGGCAACGTGGAGCTTTGCGTGCTGAAATAGCCGCCGAAGGGACACCCCAACCAGCATTTGTTGCGGAACTGACAACCCGGCCGGCCCTCATGCGGGACCGTGATATTGGCCACGCGGCCGATGATCATCTGCCGCAAACCCTTGTAATGTTCCTTCAACCGCGCGGAAACATCCTTTTCCACACAGGTCATGTCATAAGCCGGCAGGAAATGGCTGTCCGGCAAAAGCGGGAGATTCTCGTTGGAGCCGCTGATACCCGCAAATTTCTCCACATAGGTATACCAGGGCTCGATCTCATGATAACGCACCGGCCAGTCGATGGCGATCCCATCCTTGGCATTTTCCTCGAAATGAAAATCACTCCACCGGTAGCTCTGCCGGCCCCACATCAGACTACGGCCGCCAACATGATAACCGCGGAACCAGTCGAACCGCTTGATCTCGGTATAGGGGCTCTCGCTGTCCTTACACCAATAGTCGAGATTCCATTCATTCAGCGGATAGTCCCGCTTCAACACCGGATAATCGTGTTTCATTTGCTCGGTAGCATGCCCGCGATGCGGAAAATCCCAGGCCTCTTTGTTCGCATTCACATAATCTTTGATGTGCTCGATGTTCCTCCCCCGCTCCAGCATGATCACTTTCAATCCCTTTTGGGTAAGCTCCTTGGCAGCCCAGCCCCCGCTGATGCCCGAACCAATGACAATTGCGTCGTAAGTATTGTCGGCCATAATCGTTACTTATTTTTAAGTGTAATATTATTAAACATCGCAGATCTTGACGCCCTGCTCCAGGGCCTTCAGCTTGTCCGGCCAGGATGGCACGAACTCCTGCGCCACATAGTCTTTGAAACCCGTGGCGACGATCGCCCGCATGATCGCCGGATAATAGAGCTCCTGCGTTTCGTCGATCTCATGCCGGCCCGGCACCCCGCCGGTATGGTAGTGTCCGAAATATTGATGGCTGTCCGTAATGGTCCTGATCACGTCCCCTTCGTCGATCTGCATATGGTAGATGTCATATAGCAGCTTGAAATTATCCGAGCCTACCTGCTTGACAAGCTCGATCCCCCACTTGGTATTGTCGCACATCTGATCCTTGTGATTGATCTTGCTGTTCAGCAGCTCCATCTGGATGATCACACCGCGTTTCTCGGCCTGCCCCAGGATCTGCTTCAACCCGTCGACACAGTTCTTGATACCGGTCTCATCATCCATCCCTTCGCGGTTCCCGCTGAAACAAATGAGATTCTTATACCCGGCCTTCGACACGAGATCGATATGCTCGGTATAGCTCTTGATCAGCGTGGGGTGATATTCCGTATGGTTCCAGCCCTTGGTGAGACTGATCTCCGCACCGTTACACATCGAAGAGAAGATGCCGTGCTTCTGCAGCACCGGCCAGTCGGCGGGCCCTACCAGGTCGATAGCGGAGAATCCTATTTTCTGAACTGCGATACAAAGATCTTCCAAAGATATATCGCCGTAACACCAGCGGCATACGGAATGATTGATGTTGCCTTTTAATGTCAATTTTTGTTCTTTTTTGTTTTTTGCCGAAGCTTCCAGTGTAGAAAACATTCCCGTTGTAGTAAGGGCCGCAGTGCCCGCGATAATGTTCTTAATGGCGTTACGCCGTGTGGGTAGATTGGACATGGTAAATACGAAAATGTGCCGGAGAACCTTCCAGGGTCTCCGGGTGGAAATTACAAAATGTTCTGATTCGCCGGAATTAATTCTTCACCTCCGGAGGTTCCTTTTTTCCCTCTCATATAAATAACGAGCACAGCGAATGCAAGGATCAATATCACCGGAATGATCAGCGTTTTCATCAACACCTCGGGCCCTGCCGCCGATCGCGCCGCATCATAGGCACGTGCCAGCTCCGTGCCCGCAGGAGCGCTGCGATACGCATCCAGCGATGCGCCAGCAGGCAGCTTGCCGATCATCAACCGGTCGTAAAAGCCGCCCATGAACATCATATAGATCGATACGCCGAACATCCCCGCGCCCCCCATGAGATTCAGTCCCACCGCTCCCGTCCGCGGCAGATTCTCCGCGACGAACCCGATCATACAGGGCCAGAAAAAAGCGACCCCGAGCCCAAAGATGACCGCCCCACCAAAAATGGCCGTGCCATGCAGATTCACCAGCAGATAAATGCCCAGCGCCGAAAAGATAGCCGAAAGCAATAATACGCCCTGCGGCGCAAGCCGGTGCACCACGGGCCCGGCAAACGCCCGCCCCAATACCTGCACTGCCGCGACGAACGTCAATATCAACATCGAGTTCTGCGTCACCGTGCGGAACAATACGTCGGTCCACTGGTTGGTGAACAATTCCGTGATGGCCGTGCCGAACATACAGATGATCATGAAAATAAATAAAGGATTGGCCAGCGAACGATACATCTCCTGCGTGCTGACCCCCGCCGCCACCCTTTCGGTCACGGGGAATTTCAGCCGCGCGAACAGATATCCATAGACCAGCGTGGGGATCAGCATGATCGCGATCTCGACCTGCGCCACCCACAAAGGCTGCGTCTCCTGCCCGGACGCCAGCAGGTTATTGAGCACATAGACTAAAAGTGTCCCGATGACAATTCCCGCCGGGAACCAAAGATGGAAATGATTCAGCTTCGTCGTCTTATTGCGCGTAAACAAAGATGCAACCAGCGGATTGCACGCCGCCTCCACCGTCCCATTCGCAATGCCGATGAGCAGCGTCGAAAGGAACAGGGTCCAGAACCCATTCGCAAATATGGTCAGTATAATGCCTGCCAGATGGAACACAAAGGCCGACACCAGCAGCTTCTTCATGCCGATGACGTCGACGACAAACCCGCCCACGATGATCGCCAGCGGGAAACCCCAGAAAGCCGTAGCGGTGATCGTCCCCAGCTCTGAACCGCTGAGATGAAAATACTTTCCCTGCATGTTCAGTATGCCCGCGCGGATACCAAACGAGAGGGAGGTGACTAATAAAGCCAAACAGCTGGCGACAAAAAGTTTCCGGGTGGGAATATCGGCTGGTGATACGTCTGGGGACTCGGAAGATACGTCTGGGAACTCGGAAGACAACGACGTTGGATTCGCAGGCATGGCAATCGGTTTAGTAATTTTAGCAACGGTAACCTATCTGTCAAATGTACACAATGCGACGTAACAATATTAACTAATTAATCGCTTATTTCCTTAATAAATCCTAAAATTGCAAACCACAAACGGCAAATGATCATATGAACAGAAAATTACGGATGGGAATGGTAGGCGGCGGTAAGAACGCCTTCATCGGCGCCGTCCACCGCATTGCAGCCAATATGGACGGCCTTATCGAACTGGTCTGCGGAGCCTTCAGCAGCCACCCCGATAATGCCCGGGAATCAGGGCGCGCACTCTTTCTGCCCGACGACCGCATCTACACTTCGTACGAACAGATGTTCGACAAGGAAAGCCGGCTGCCGGCCGATAAACGCATGGACTTTGTCGTCATCGTCACCCCCAATCATCTCCATTTCGCGCCGGCGATGATGGCGCTCGATAAAGGCTTCCACGTCGTCCTCGATAAACCCATGACCTTCTCGCTACAGGAAGCCCTCGACCTGAAAAAAAAGGTCGAAGCGACCGGCCTCATCCTCTGCCTCACACATACCTATTCCGGCTATCCCCTGGTAAAACAGGCCCGGGCCATGATCGCGGACGGGGTCTTCGGTAAGATCCGGAAGATCTATGTCGAATATCCCCAGGGCTGGCTCAGCCGCCTCTCGGAAAAAGATGGCAGCAAACAGGCGGAATGGCGCACCGATCCCGCACGCTCGGGAAAAAGCGGCGCCATGGGCGACATCGGCACACATGCCGCCCACCTCGCGGAATACATCAGCGGGCTGAAGATCACCCAGCTCTGCGCCGATCTCAGCATCATGGTCCCCGGCCGCGCCCTCGATGACGACGGGAACGTGCTCCTGCGTTTTAACAACGGCGCCACCGGCGTGCTCATCGCCTCGCAGGTCGCCGCAGGCGAAGAGAATCCGCTCAAGATCCGCATCTATGGCGAGAACGGCGGCATCGAATGGGCACAGCAGGAACCCAATACCCTGCTGGTAAAATGGCTCGACCAGCCCACCCAGATCTACCGCGCCGGCAATGGCTATCTCTCCGGCATCGCAAAATTCAACACCCGCACCCCGGGCGGCCACCCTGAAGGTTATCTCGAAGCCTTCGCCAACCTCTACCGCAATTTCGCCATCACCCTCATGGCCCGCATCGACGGCACCACACCACCGAAAGAAGCCCTCGACTTCCCCGGCGTAGAAGATGGTGTCCGCGGCCTGGCCTTTATCGACAACCTGATCCGCAGCAACCAGAGCGCGCAGAAATGGACTGATTTCACCATCTAAATAATTGTCATGACAACAATAAAAGGACCGGCCATTTTCCTCGCCCAGTTCCTGGGTGACCAGGCCCCTTTCAATTCCCTCGCCTCCATTTGTAAATGGGCTGCGGACTTGGGATACATCGGTGTTCAGCTACCCTCCTGGGATAGCCGCGTCATCGATCTTCAAAAAGCCGCCGAAAGCAAGACGTATGCCGACGAGATCCGCGGCATCGTGCAAAACGCCGGTCTCCGGATCACCGAGCTCTCCACCCACCTCCAGGGACAGCTGGTTGCCGTACATCCTGCCTACGACGCCCTCTTCGACGGCTTCGCTCCCGCAGCGGTACACAACAACCCGAAAGCCCGGCAGCAATGGGCCGTACAGCAATTGAAATACGCCGCGAAAGCCTCGCAAAACCTCGGCCTCGACGCCCATGCGACCTTCAGCGGCGCCCTGCTCTGGCCCACGGTCTATCCCTGGCCACAGCGTCCCGCAGGTCTCGTAGAAACGGGCTTCAAAGAGCTCGCCGCCCGCTGGACCCCCATCCTCGATGAATTCGACAGGCATGGCGTCGACCTCTGCTACGAGATCCATCCGGGCGAAGACCTCCATGACGGCATCACCTACGAGCTCTTCTGGGAACACACAGGTAAACATCCCCGCGCCTGCCTGCTGTACGATCCTTCGCATTTCGTGCTGCAGTGTCTCGACTATCTCGAGTACATCGATATCTATCACGAACGCATCCGCATGTTCCATGTCAAGGACGCGGAATTCAACCCCACCGGGAGACAAGGCGTCTACGGCGGCTACCAGTCCTGGATCGATCGCGCCGGCCGTTTTCGCTCGCTGGGTGATGGCCAGGTCGATTTCAAATCCATCTTCAGCAAAATGGCGCAATACGATTTCAAAGGCTGGGCCGTGCTGGAATGGGAATGCTGTCTAAAACATCCCGAGGACGGCGCCCGGGAAGGCGCCCCGTTCATCAAACAACACATCATCCACGTCACCGACAAAGCCTTCGACGATTTCGCCGGCACCGGAAAAGATGAAAAATTTAACCGTACTATCCTGGGCCTGGCCTAACTTCGCAACACTCAACCAAAAACGCTCACTAATGAATATTAGCAAAACACTTGTAATCGCGCTCTCTTCATCTCTCTTTTTCGCCGCCTGTGGCAACTCCGGCGATAAATCCGCTACCACCAAAGACACCACGACCGCCACGACCGCCGGCGGCGCCGCTTCGACGTCTACCGGCAACGCCGCTGACGACAAGGCCCTGGACCTCATCGGCTCCAGCGATTGCACCACCTGCCACCGGCTGCACGAAGCGAGCCAGGGTTCGAGCATCGGCCCTGCCTATGATCAGGTAGCAGCTAAATACAGTCCCGCCGCGGACAGCACCGTCGACCGGCTGGTCAAAAAAGTGATCTCCGGCGGCAGCGGCATCTGGGGTACCGTCCCGATGACCCCGCACCCGACGCTGAAAGCGGACGACGTCAAGACCATGGTTACTTATATCCTCTCTTTAAAAAAATCATAAATGAAGCCGCTCCAAATCGTTAAATCCCGCCTGGCCCTTGTCCTTATCGCCGCGCTACCCATCGCTGCATTCGCTCAGACTCCCAATACGCTTACCAAAACCGAAAAGAAAGAAGGCTGGCACCTCCTTTTCGACGGCTCCTCTACCAACGGCTGGCATACCTATGGGCAGCCCTCGGCGAGCCCGCGATGGACCGTCCAGGACGGCGCCCTCACCCCTAGCCGGTCCGGCGAAGGCCATGGCGACCTCCTCACCGACAAGACCTATGGCGACTTCGATCTGAAACTGGAATGGAAGATCTCTCCCGGCGGCAACAGCGGCATCCTGTTCTATGTAAAGGAAGACACAGCCAAATACAAAGAGACCTATTTCACCGGCCCCGAGATGCAGGTCCTCGATAACGACAGCAACCACGATGGCCGCATCCATACCCACCGCGCCGGCAATCTTTATGATCTGATCGCCGGTCCGGACGAGACCAAACCCGTGGGGCAATGGAACCAGGTCGAGATCCTCAGCAAAGGTGGCACGCTCAAGCTCTTCCTCAACGGCGTGAACGTCGTGACCACGACCATGTGGGACGGCCACTGGCGCGAGATGATCGCACACAGCAAA
>DASYZH010000101.1:0-4516 GCA_035946435.1 Puia sp.
CCCGAACCTGGTGCTCAGGCTGGCAAGAACGAGAACGGCTACCAGGAAGGCAATAAGGTTTGGGATCGCGATATTCATAATCTCAAAATACGATAAAATGCTGGGTTTTAGTACCTTTGCAGCTCAAATTCAGGAAATGTATCGAACTCACACGTGTGGAGAATTAAGAAGTGCTCAGATCGGCCAAACAGTTACCCTCGCAGGCTGGGTACAGACCGTACGAAAATTAGGGACCAGCATCACCTTCGTGGATCTGCGGGACCGGTATGGGGTCACGCAGCTGCTATTAGGCGAGAAGCTGCATGAGCAGCTGTCGGCAAACCCTTTGGGGCGGGAGTTCGTCATACAGGCCAGGGGCAAGGTCACGGAACGGACCAGTAAAAACCCGGCGCTGCCGACGGGTGATATCGAGATCACCGTGGAATCCTATACGATACTCAACAAGGCGGCTACTCCGCCCTTCACCATCCAGGACGATACGGACGGCGGTGACGACCTGCGAATGAAATACCGGTACCTGGACCTGCGGCGGCAGGCCGTCAAGAAGAACCTGGAGCTACGGTATGCCGTCAACAGGGCCGCGCGGAACTATCTGCACGAAAACAACTTCATGGATCTGGAGACGCCCTTCCTGATCAAATCGACGCCGGAAGGTGCGCGGGACTTCGTCGTCCCTTCGCGGATGAACCCGGGGCAATTCTATGCGTTACCGCAAAGCCCGCAGACCTTCAAGCAGCTGTTGATGGTCAGCGGCTATGACCGTTATTACCAGATCGTCAAATGTTTCCGGGATGAGGACCTGCGGGCAGACCGCCAGCCGGAGTTCACGCAGATCGACTGCGAGATGAGCTTTGTCGAGCAGGACGATATCCTGGCAATGTTCGAAGGGATGATCCGGCATATCTTCAAAACGGTGAAGAACATCGACTATACGGAGCAGATAGCGCGGATGACCTGGGAGGAGGCGATGTGGATTTATGGCAACGACAAGCCCGATATCCGGTTCGGGATGAAGTTGCTGAATCTGAAGTCGGCGTTCACGCTCAGCGTTGACACGGCCAAACGCATGGGCTATTATTTCGGCGGCGAACAGGACGGCGTGATCCGCCAGGCCACCGGGGAGCTGATCAACGGGGCGGGCTTTGGAGTCTTCGACAATGCGGAAACGGTCCTGGCCATTGCTGCGCCCGGCTGCAGCGAATACACCCGGAAGCAGACGGACGAGCTCACGGAGTGGGTTAAGCGCCCGCAGATCGGCATGCAGGGTCTGGTCTACATCAAATACAACACGGACGGAAGCCTGAAAAGCAGCGTAGATAAATTTTATTCCGAAGACAAGCTGAAAGCCATTGCCGATGCCGCAGGGGCGCAGAAGGGGGATCTGATCCTAATCCTTGCCGGAAGGGAGGAGCGGACGCGGAAGGCCATGAGCGAGCTGCGGCTGGAGATGGGCCGCCGCCTGGGTTTGCGTAAGGACAACGAGTTCAAGCTCCTTTGGGTGTTGGACTTCCCGCTGTTCGAATACGCCGAAGAAGAGAACCGTTGGGTAGCGCGTCATCATCCTTTTACCTCACCGCGGCCCTCTGACATTAGCGCCATGATCAACAACAGCCCCGTGATCGAAAACGCCGAGAAGTATCTTGAACATCCTTACAATCACATCAAGGCAAATGCTTATGACATGGTGCTAAATGGAAACGAGATCGGCGGTGGGTCGATACGTATTTTCCAGCGAGAACTACAGGAGAAGATGTTCGCCGCGCTGGGCATGAGCCCGGAGGAGGCGCTGCATAAATTCGGGTTCCTGCTGGGCGCCTTTGAATATGGTGCGCCGCCGCACGGGGGGATCGCCTTTGGTTTCGACCGGTTGTGCGCTATCCTCGGCGGAAGCGAGAGCATCCGGGATTTTATTGCCTTCCCCAAGAACAACAGCGGCCGGGACGTGATGCTGGATGCACCCAGCACTATTGATGATATACAGCTCCATGAGCTGTCGATACAATTAAAAAATATCGAGAGGGATGGATTATGAAGATAGTGCAAACTTTAGGACGAGCTTTAGCCTGGTTCAATCTTATCTACTGGGGACTCTCTGTGGTCACAAGCCTTCTTCAGGGCCTGGCGGCGGGGAATATGGCAATAATAGTCGCGTCGGTGTTTTTGGCCGCGGTGCCCCTGAATAGTTATGCCTCGCTTCAATTGCACCGGAGCATTCGTAATCCGGCGGTCAAGCTGAACCATCAGACACCCGTAGGGATACGCTTTGTCGGATCATTTGTGGTCCTGATAGGCGCGTTTCTGGCGGGGGTCGGCCTGCTGGTGGTAGTGGGGGCCAAACAAATTTTCCCAATGATCAAGGAGAATGCGGTAGATATGCCGCAGCCCTTCACCATTAAATCGTCGGGGGAGCTCGTCGAGATGGGTGCGATCCTTTTGTTTTTTGGATCTTTGATGCTGATCGGCGCCGTGCTGAACATGCGGTTGCTGCGGTGGTATTATCTCGTCAAACGGAGCGACGTCTCGTAGCCATCCTGGCGGCGAGAAAGCCGAGTATCAACAGAAAAAAGGCGAAGATGATCACGATCCTTTCCACGGGGCCGATGGGTCGCCCTTTCCCTTCTTTTATCTTTTCCTGACAATCGGCGATATAGTTATAGATGCCCGGATAGTGGCTATTCAGGTGCTGGACGGCCAGGAATTCGGTGCCCGCGGCGTGATAGCGGCGTTGACTATAGAGGTCGAGGGCATGTTCAAAACGCCGGGTGGCGTTGCTGGTCTGAGGATCGACGCCGGCCGTGCGCAGGAATTCGTCGAGAATGGTCACGGGTATCGCGAAGTTAAGACCGGCGGCCAGCCCGCCGGTGTTCTCCAGGGAACCAAAGGTCGTGAGGCCTACTACCTCCCCTCTTGTGTTGCACACGGGGCCGCCGCTGCTGCCGTGGTTGATGTTGGCGTCCATTTGGATCACGGGCCAGCTGCCTACGGATTCTTTGATGGCGCTCACGATGCCCGTGGTCAGGGTCGGCTCGATGGCCGAGGCGGCGGCGACGAAGTCGTTGTTGGTAACGGGTCCGGGATAGCCATAGACGAAGAGCTGCTCACCCACCTGCGGGAGATCGGGCGGCGCCAGCTTCAACACCGGCAGCTGATCGCCATCGGAGATCTTGAGGATAGCGATATCTTTTCCCGGCATGGGTTCGCCTTTGACCACGATGTCGGCCAGTTTCTTCACTGTATCGGACGCCCGTCCCTTCTCGTCGCTCCGATAAACCACATAGATGTTCTTCTTGAGGTCATAAAGGATCATGGAGAACAGGCGGGAGTATACGGAGGCGTAGGTATTGTAGAGCAGGCTGCGCTGTTGTTCGTTGAAATGGGTGGCCCAGGAGTTCTCGAGTGCGGCGATGCTGGCCTCCGTGATCTGCTGAAAGGCCGAGAGGATAAACTGCCGGCGGATAAAGGCATCCTCCCGGTCGATGAGGTGGCAATTGGTCGCCACATAGCCGTCGCCGGTGATAATAAAACCGGTGCCGATGGAGGTGATCTGTTCCGGCTGTTTAATATAATCGAAGGTCGTCTGAAAGAAGCGGGCGGGGCGGTTGTTCATTTCACGCAGCACGATATCGAGCTTCTGCTCGGGGGTGACGCCGCCGCCATGGTCCAGGTTTTGAATGGAATCCAGCAGGGTATTAAAGGCCTTGTTGTCCATCCGCATGCTGTTGACATACACGTTGGCGGAATATTCCGTCCGGATCATGACGACGCCGGGACGGTTGAGCGCGTAGTTCTGGATACCCGAAAGCCTGGGATCCTGGCCGGTGGCGGCACAGCGCACGGTTACCAGCAGCAGGCAGGAACCGATAAAAGCCCTTAAGGTGGTCCGTTTCGACATGCAACGTCTTCTGCCTGTATAAACAGGAAAAAGCATAAGATGTTGTACTATTGTTGTTTAAAATTTGTTATGGTAGCACCACAGGCCCCCCTTGCAGAGCGGCTGCGGCCGCAAACGTTGGATCAGCTGGTCGGGCAGCAGCATCTCACCGGTAAAGGTAGTGTATTACGTACGGCCATTGAGCATGGGAAGCCGCCGTCCATGATCCTGTGGGGCCCTCCCGGGACCGGCAAGACGACGATAGCGGGGATCATCGCGGGTACCTTGCAGGTCCCTTTCTATACCCTAAGCGCCATCTCCTCGGGGGTGAAGGAAGTGCGAGAAGTGATCGCCGATGCGAAGGAGCGGCCCAGGGCCATCCTGTTCATCGATGAGATCCACCGGTTCAACAAGGGTCAGCAGGATGCGTTGCTCGGGGCCGTGGAGAAAGGCGTCGTCACGCTCATCGGGGCGACGACGGAGAATCCCTCTTTCGAGGTCAACAGCGCCTTGCTGAGCCGATGCCAGGTCTACGTCCTGAAACCACTGAGCGAAGATGACCTGGTAAAGCTGCTGAACCATGCCATGCGGGATGATCCGTGGATGCGTGGATCGAAGGTCGAGCTTAAGGAAACGGCCGCCCTG
>DASYZH010000102.1:0-14082 GCA_035946435.1 Puia sp.
AAAAAGCGCTGACGAGGCAGATCAATATGACGAAGAGAGGCCTAGAAGTAACTCAATTCGCACCAATCTTAAGATTATTGAAAATAATCAAGAAAGCGAGACTGCAGATTTCGATACTTTTTACAGTGATGATCTCGATGATGCCCTCCAAGACGAGTTAGATTTGGAAGAAGAAGAAAAGTTGGAAGAAGAGACTGATACTCTCAACCAGCCCGATATAGATGAAAGCGGTGATATTTCAAAAATTGATCTAAAGTCCTATTATTTACAATGTGCAGAAATGATAATATCGTATTGGGATAGTCAAGTATATCTAAAAAGCATCGATCAGATCAAAACATATTACTCCATCAATATAATCAACCTTCCAGTAAAAAACCCAAAGAATTTCCTGGGCCAATGGGGCAAACTGGCTCTCCTGAAAAGAAAATCGCAATTTTATAAGACGAATTCCATAAAGGTAGAATTGCCTGACACCCTCATCATAGCTAATCCGTTGATAGAAAAGAAACAAAGACCTATCTCTACCGTTTGAATGTTTCAAAAGAGGCGTAGGCCCTTGGCTGCACCCGATTGCTAGAAGAATTTGGAAGGCCAATAGCCTTGCCTCTTTGCAATATATTTAACTGCGTCGAATTCTTCCTGACTCGGCAATTGTGGAGATCCAGTTAAATTTCTGCACTTCCATTTAAAAATCTTTACAACTGGACCGTATTCCCAGGCTCCCCCTACCCCACCAACTCCGGATACCACCGCGCAATGAGCGCCTTCTCGAAATCCGTCAACTGCGAGATCAGCACGGGCGCGTCCTGTGGCCGCAATCCCTTTTGGTTGATCCGATTCATCAGGCTCCAGTCCTTGGCGGGGTAAGTGGGCGATGGATCGGCAGGCTCGTGGGCCGGCAGATCATACCGCGTAAAGTCGATCACCATCTCGGGAGTATTTTTATGCCAGTTCCGCAGCAGCGCCAGCCGGAAGTCTTTATTCATAAACCAACGGATCTCTTCATTGCCCCACGAGCTGCCGATACCGAGGCCCTTCTCCTCGAAGCGGTAATTCAACGGGTCGTTAGAACGAAAATGCTCGCGAAAGACGCGACCGTATTCCCCAAAAGTCACAAACCTTACATCCGGCCACCGGCGTAGCGTCGAGCCCACCCAACGTTCCATGGCCCGATAGGCAAACGTGTCATCCCACCAGGGATTCTGCCGCTCGGGTATCTTGGCCAGCGCCGCCTCCCAGATATTGGGGATCCAGCCAAAGCCGTTTAACTCGAACCCGCGATCAAAATGGAGCGACTGCGTATACATCACCGAAAGGTCGCCGATATCCAGCCCCCACTCGCCATAGGATTCTATCGGCCCCACCCCGCGGCGGCTGGCCGCACCATTAAAAGGCGTCGTCCCGCGGATGCCACCGCTTACCGTGGCATTCAGGAAATCGACACTCCAGCCATCAAGTGAGACGCAGTCGATAAAGTCGCCGGCACCCTGCGCGGGCTTGCAAAAATGCTGCTTAGAAGGATAATAAGGATAAGACAACGACCCATCGGCCCCGCCACCATCTACCTCATGCTGACTCCAGATCACGGCATGCGCCACATGGATGTTCTCTTTCTCGGCCAGATAGGCTAGATTGCTCGCAGACAAAAACCCGCCCATGATACAATCCGGCCGGTAGCCGCTCCCCACCAGGCCGGAGATCTCGGCGATGGCCTCGCTCATCTCGCGATTCACCCGCTCGCGCGGCAGATACATGGCAGGAAAATAGCCGGGGAAATAAGACACTTCGTCCCCATACTTTTGCTGACATTCGACCACGTATTTGCGGATGTCGACATAATTTGGCCGTTTGTCTTCCAGCGCATTCAGCGTGAACCCCCAGGTCAACCGACCATTAGGGTTATTTTTTCCAAATGCCTCCCGCATCGTCCGGACGACCTCCAGCGTATGCGCAAACCCCTCATCCCGGGGAATCAGCTTCACATCCCGGGAAACCTCCCACGGCGAGGTCCGGATCATGATGCAAAGAGTAACGAATCGATTACCCATCAGCGGTACCGGCGCGGCTCCCCGCGGATCACTCAGGCCCAGCGGCGCCGCAGATGCCAGCGGCCCACCCAAAGCATTCAATAACGGCGCCGCGGTCGTCAAAGGTCCACCCAATGCATTCAATAACGGCGCCGCCGCGACACCCGCACCGGTCAGTAGCGTGTTTTTATAAAAATCTCTGCGTTGCATGGGGTAAAGATACCCCTTCAAGTTTACTTCGCGTAACAGTTGAACATCCAGCGAATGCCATATTTGTCGAGACAAACGCCCCAATAGGCACCCCAGAACATGTCCTGCATCGGTTGCATCTCCGTCGGCGATCCGCCGGCAGAAAGCGCTTTAAACAAGCGATCGGTCTCCTCCCTGGTATCAGGCTCCAGGCAAATGGTCGTGTTATTTCCTATCTTCAGCTTATGCCCCATGGATTCCAGCATATCCGTCCCCTGGATCATGGTGCCACCCAGGATAGGCATGGCCATGTGCATAATGGCATTTTTCTCTTTTTCGGGGAGCGGCGGCATCCCGGGCTGCGCAGGGATGTCGGACATGCGGGATACGGGCCCGGCAAATTCTGTCTTGAATACAGATTTGTAGAAGTTAAAGGCCTCTTCGGTGTTGCCCTGAAAATTCAGGTAGATGGATACTTTTGACATAGTGTTATAATTTTTGACGACATAAAGCTGCCACTTTTTTTCGAGACACAGGGGCGGGTGATCCGACAAGTTAGGGGGTCGATTGCGTAACCCCCGTCCCCAACACCCTCCGGCAGATCGCATCCAGCGCGGCCGGCGCACCCGTAAAATGATACACCGCATGCCGATGCACCTGCTTCTCCCCCGGCACGAGGAAAGCCGCGGGCGCGACACTCTCGAGCTCATAGAAAGGCCCCATCTGCCCGCCGCCGGCCAGCGGCCCATCGTTATACGCATTCATCGCATCGCCGGAAAAAGGCGCGCGATCCGTCCGCCACTCCTGGTTGAGATAGCGCCCCGAAGAATCGACATCGAATTGAATGATCGTCAGTACCCCATGCAGCGAGTCATAACTCCCCGCAAAAGGCCGAACCCGCGAAGGATGAATCCCCAGCTTCCCGCGACTCTTCCCATCGGCCTTAAAGCGCAACACGCCATCGGCAAAGTGCAAGCGGTCGCCAGCAATCTCGCCGAAGTAGTCGGTCGTCGCCGGCTTGCTCCCATCACCGGGAACGTAAGGAATGATGATCGTCGTCGAAGGGGAAGGCGGGAACATATCCAGCAACCACATACAAGGCATGCCCGTAGTCTCGGTCCAGGCCTGGCCACCCGTATTGGTCAGCGTGTTGATCGTGCGATACCCCACGGCGCCGACAGAAGGATCCAACGTCACCCCCAGCGCAGAGTCGATTGCGCCGCGATCCAAAATAGCAATCTTTCGATCGACCGATAGCGAAAGTCGCGTCCCCGCATAATTCACCAGCTGCATGTCTTTGCGCAGCTCGACGGCACCGGAAGTAGAAGAAAGCACATCCCAGCTCTCCGTATCAAAAGGCGCCGGCGTTTTCCAGTGAGCAAAATCCATCTTGGCGCCGGGCGGAAAGAACAAGGAAAAAGGCCCACCCTCAGGCCCTAACCATAAGCGGTTCTCACCACCATACGCATTCATATGCGGGTCGAGCGGTCCGGAAAAAGCCTTGTAATGCATCCAGCCAAAACTTCGACCGGTGTCGCCGGAAGCCGTTGACGTCAGCACCTTTCCCTGATATTTAGCCGAAACGATTACCTGGGACCCGCCCGAGCTAAGCACGATCGGACTATCCCTGGAAGACAAAAAATGCAGATCATAACCAAAGGTGCCCGGCGCATAGGCCGGATCAGAATGTGTACAGGAAGAGGCCATAAATAAGCCCAAAATTGCAACAAACAATCGTTTCATATACCCGCTATTTACGGAAATATAAGTATTTTCTTTATTTTTCCATCCTGAGCCCGGCGCCGGGCCCTATAAACGTCATGTTGACGTTCTATATATTGACCGGCCCGCGCCTGTCTACCCCTACTATGAAGGCTAATGTGACCCAACCCGATTACCGAGAACTCATCGACAACCTCACCGGCGTCATCTATACCACCGATATCCAGGGGCAGATCGAATTTGCCAGCGCCGGGGTCCTCGCCCTCACGGGTTACACCCCCGAGGAACTCGTGGGCCAACATTTTTCCCTCCTCGTCGACCCCGAAGAGCTCCAAAAGGTCTACGGTCACTATAACGGCCAGGTCCGCACAGTCACGCGCGAGACCATCCTCGAATTCCGCTGTCTTACCCGCACCGGCGAAAAGAAATGGGTCGAACAAATGGCCCTTCTCTTAACCCGAAAAGACGGCAGCCAGGGATTCCAGTGCTTCGTCCGCGATATCTCGGAAAAAAGAGACGTCCAGCGTCAGCTCATCTCCGCCAAAACCGAAGCCGAAGAGGCTCGAAGGCTGCAGGAGCAATTCCTCGCGAACATGAGCCACGAGATCCGCACCCCCATGAATGGGATCGTAGGCATGACCAATCTCTTACTCGAAACCCAGCTCACCACACAGCAAGAACAGTTCGCCGGGGTCATCCGCCGCAGTGCGGACAACCTGCTGGTCATCGTCAACGATATCCTCGATCTTTCCAAGATCAAAGCCGGCAAGCTCACCATCGAAAAGATCCCCTTCCGGCCGCAGGATGTCACGGCCAATATCTGGGCTCTTTTCGAACAACGCATCTTCAAAAAGGGCTTGCAGTTCAGCATGGAACTGGACCCGGCTATCCCTGCGTCGCTGGTAGGCGACCCTCACCGGCTCAACCAGGTACTCATCAATCTCGTAGGCAATGCCGTGAAGTTTACCGAAAAAGGGAATATCAAGCTCACCGTAGCCGTGGAAAAACAAGACAGCCGCTCCGTGAGCCTGCTTTTCACCGTGACCGATACAGGCATCGGCATCGCCGCCGAACAGCTTCCGCATGTCTTCGACAGCTTCTCGCAGGCCGGGGCCGATATCACCCGGAAATATGGCGGTACCGGCTTAGGTCTGACCATCTGTCATCAGCTGCTCCTTATGCAAGGCGGAACTATCGCCGTGGAAAGCGAGCCCGGCAATGGAACGGCCTTCTCGTTCCGGCTCACCTATTGCCGCGATTCCGTCCGTACGACGGCAACACCACAAAACAAGAACGCGCAGGATACCCAGGCGGCTTTCGAAGGCAAACAATTCCTGGTGGTGGAAGACAACCCCATCAACCAGCAGCTCATCGTGCACGTGATAAAGAAGGCAGGCGCACAGGTAACCGTCGCCGACAACGGCCGTGAAGCCATCGCCCAGCTGGAAAAACAGCGGTTCGACCTCATCGTTATGGACCTGCAGATGCCCGTCATGGATGGCTATGAAACCACCAAATATCTACGGGAGACCATGAAGCTCCTGACTCCTATATTCGCCATGACCGCCAACGCCCTCAAAGGCGAGCAGGTACGTTGTCTCGAAGCGGGCATGAATGGCTATATGTCCAAACCCTTCGATTTCCACGATTTCTATAACAAAGTGGCCGAGCTGCTGGACTCTCCCCACCAGGGGCCAACCCAAAACCCCGAGGACCCGCAGGACAACAGCACCGGCCTGTTCAATCTATCCCTCCTCGAAGAAATTGGTGACAAAGACTATGTTCGCGACACCGTTGCCACCCTGCTCGACGCCCTGCCACATCAGCTGGCCGAGATACAAAAAGCCTTCGTGGAGAAAAATTACGACCGGCTCGCCTACCTCGCACATAAGCTCAAAGGCACCATGGGTGTCTTCCAGGCCCGCATGCTCACCGAACAGCTCGACAAGATCGAAGCGCTGGCCCGGGAAAGACGCGACCCCGGCGGTCTCGTGCCCGTCACGCTTAACCTATTCCGTAAGCTCGACCGGGATCTGCGGCGACACGACTGCCAGACTTTTATTTCCGGCCCGCGTGTGTAATCGGGAAAATTTCGGCATCCGGATGATTCGCATGGTACAGTTTCTACCCCCGCCCGGGTATCGCCAACATCCAGGTGCCCAGCGGCGGCTGCGCATTCAATGGCTCTGTGGTAGTACCCAGGGTTCCTGTACAATGGCGCCGGCATTCCTAACATCTGCCTACTAAACATTACCCCACCGCCTCCGCCATAAACCCACCGCGGCGCCCACGCTTTTTTATCAGCCCGATGAGCTTGTTGAGCTGAACGGGTTTGCTGAGATAGTCGTCCATCCCCGCGGCGAGACATTCCTGCCGGTCCGACTCCTGCGCTTCCGCCGTCATCGCGACGATCACGGGCTGTTTTATTTTCATCCGCCTGATCTCCCGGGCGGCGGAGAGTCCATCCATCACGGGCATCTGTACATCCATGAATACCAGGTCGAATTCCTGGCAGGCGATCCGCTCTACCGCCTCCTGCCCATTCTCCACCAGCACAGGCGAGAACCCTAATTTGTTCAGCACATTTTCGATCACCATCCGGTTGAAGATCACGTCCTCCGCTACGAGGATGCTGAGATCGTATTGCGAACCCAGATCCGGGATCTTGCCGGTAGCCGCATAGTCCGACCCATCATCGTGTAGCTCAGGGTCGCCCATCGCCTCGAGGATACTTCTTTTCAACAAAAAGTGATGCACGGGCTTCAGCAGCACCGAAGCGAACAGCCCCGGATGTTCCCCACTGGCATAGGAGCCCGAAGAGCTGAGCAGCAACATCGGCATCCGCGGATAGGCGTCCCGCACCTGCAAGGCCAGCTCGACGCCCGTCATCCCTTCCATCCGGTGGTCGGTGATCAACAGATCGACCCGCTCGCCCGACCGCACAATGCCCAGGGCCTCCTCGCCGCCGGAGGCGGTAATCACCCGGACGAAATTCCAGTCGAGCAGCAATTTTTCCAGGATGGCGAGATTCGTATGATTGTCGTCGACGATAAGCACGGTAGTATCAGCCGCAACATCCACGGCGTTCCGGACCTCGCCGGCCTCCACGCCGATCCCCGCCGAAATATTGAAATGGAAGGTGGTCCCTTCGCCCACCACGCTGCTCACCCCGATGGTGCCATTCATCATCCGGATCAGCTTCTCGCTGATCACCAGGCCCAGGCCGGTCCCCCCGTATTGTCTCGTGACGGAGGAATCTGCCTGCGAAAAAGCCTTGAAGAGTCGATCGATCCTATCCGCCGGGATACCCACGCCCGTGTCGCGGACCGCGAATTCAAGCCGAACCCGGCCATCCGCAGCCGGCGCCTTCGCCGAGTCCGCCGCGAGCCCAAGGCCCTTCACCGGCGCCTCCGCAAGCCCCTGCTCCGCCGCGAGCCCCGAACCGGCCGCCCGCACCGACACACAAACCTCCCCCTTTTTCGTAAACTTGACGGCATTGCCCACCAGGTTCATCAACACCTGCTTCAACCGCACCTCGTCCCCGGTGATCCGCATGGGCGTGCCCGGCTCGATCTCATACAAAAGATCGACATTGTTATCGGCCACGCGCAGGGAGAAGACATCGAGTACGTCCTCGATACACCGGTGCAGATTGAATTCCTGGATGTCCAGCTCCATGCTGCCCGCTTCTATCTTCGAGAAATCGAGAATATCGTTGATCACCGACATCAGGCTTTCGCCACAGGACATTATCGTCTGGGTATAACCGCTTTGTTCCGTCGTAAGGGTGGTGTTGGCGAGCAGGGTCGACATCCCGATCACCCCATTGAGCGGCGTTCTGATCTCGTGGCTCATCGTCGCCAGGAAGGCGCTTTTCGCCCGATTGGCCACCTCGGCTTCTCTCGTCCGCTCGTGTACCAGCCGTTCGAGCATCGCCTGACGTTTTTTCACCTGGAGATCGCGCGCCCGGAAGATCATGAAAAGCAGCGCGGCCAAAGCAAGGAAACAGACGCTCCGGAACCACCACGTTTGCCAAAAGGGCGGCAGGATCACCAGCCGGAAGGTCAATTCATGCGTAGAGATGGAACCCGTGTTATCGGTCCCCCGAACGGCGAAAGTATAGGTCCCCGCATCGAGGTGGGTATAGGTCGCCGTGTGCCGGGTCGAGTATTCGCTCCACCCGTTGTCAAAGCCGATGAGCCGGTAGCTGTACAGCTTCTTCCGGGACAAGGTGTAGTTGAGGGTGGCGAATTCGAAGGTGATGGTCGAACTGTCGAACGGCAGCACCAGCGCCTTGAGGCTGTTGATGTCTTCCTTGAGCGGAGACCGGTCGTCATCGGTGTGGGCTACCCGAACATCGTGCGAGGAAAGCTGGATCTTCGTCATGACCAGCGGCGGATCGAATACCGCCTCGTGCATGGCCCGCGGGTCCCATTTGTTAAAGCCGTTAGCCCCGCCGAAATACAGGTTGCCGGTCTCGTCCCGGAACTGTGCGCCCGGCTTGAATTCGTCGCCTTGCAGTCCGTCGGCAATGGAATAACTCCGGAACACGCCCGTCTTGCGGATATAATGCGAAACGCCTTTGAGCGTACTGATCCAAAGATCGCCGCCCGAGTCCTGCACGATGCCCATTACCGAATTGTCCGGCAGACCGTCGCGGACATAAAAGGCTTTAAACCTCCCAGTGCGCGGGTCGTACTGGTCCAGGCCCATGTTCGTGCCCACCCAGATGGCGCCGGACGCGTCCTCCATAAAACAGTTGATGTTGTTGTCGCTCAGGCCGCCCGCGGAATCGGTGCGGGCAAAATGCCGGAAAGAACCCGTCGCGGCGTCATAGAGATCGATGCCCTTGTCGAAGTTGCCGATCCACATGTTCCCATGCGAATCACCAAAAAGGGTCCGGAAATGATTGCTGCTCACCACGCCCTGCCGGTGGGTATAATGCCGGAAGCCGCCGCCGCGGACCCCACCGTCAAGGCGGACCCCACCGCCAACGCGACCGCCTTCGCCACTGTTGCGACCGCCGTTCGAATATACATCGAGCCCGCGACCATAAGCCGCTATCCAGATCCTCCCCGAAGCATCCCGCGCAAGGGCGGAAACATCATCGCCGCTCAGCGATGTCGTATCGCCGGGCTGGTTGTGGAAAGTACGGACCAGGCGACCCTTGGGGTCCAGCACGCGAATCCCCGCGCCTACGGTGCCGGTCCACAGGTTTCCGTCGAGATCCTTGCAAAGACTCGTAACATAATTGGCGCCGATCGTCATCCGGTCGCCGCTGCGAAGATCGGTGTGGCTAAAAATATCCCGCCTCGGATCGAACAGGTTAAGGCCGCCCCCATCCGTAGCGATCCAGATCTTCCCATCGCTCGCCGGCGCAAAGGCCAGGATGGCGTTGCTCGAAAGCGAACCGCTGTCGAGGTTCCGCTTATAGTGCGTGAAGAGCACCATATCCTTGTTGTAAAGATTGACCCCCGCGCTGTAGGTGCCGACCCACATATTACCCTGGCGGTCCTTATACAGCGCATAGATCGAATTGCTGCCCAGCGAGGTGTTGTCCATGTCGTCGTGCGTAATGGTCCGGCCCTGGCCGCCATCCGGAGCCCCAACCTGGTCGCCGCCCGGAGTTACACCCCGACCCGCGCCCGGCGCTATCATCTCGATGCCCTGGTTTTCGGTCCCGGCCCAGATGCGGCCATCCTGGTCCTGCGCCAGCGAGAACACGATGCTGCGGGAAAAAGCTGCGTCCCGGCCGCGAATATGTCGGAACGACTCGGACGCGTGAGGTGCCTGGCTCGCCGGCCCGGACGCCTCGGAAGCCGCGCCCGCCAGCTCGCCTTCATAACAATCCAGCCCGCCGCCGGCGGTCCCTACCCAGATGCGGTGTTGATCGTCTTCCAGGAGAGACAGGATATCATCGGCGGAAACGGAGGTAGTGTCGCGCGGGTTATTCCGGAACGTCCTGAATACCGTTGCGTCGGGGTTGAAGACCACAAGACCCGAACCCTCCGTCGCTACCCACATCCGTCCCCGGCGATCCGTGAGGAACGAGTTGATGCGGGGCTCGTCCTCCCCGGTACCCGGTTTTTGCCCCGGCAGTGCCGCCCTGCGAAAAATTCCCGTTACCGGGTCGAGGATATCGACGCCACCCTTTTCGGTTCCGACCCAAAGACACCCGTTGCGGTCGAGTTGCAGACAGCTCACATAGTCATCGCTGAGGCTATTCGCCGCTCCCGCCGTGTGGGCGTATCGTTTGAATTTATCGAGCTTCCGGTTATATCGCACGAGGCCACCGCCCCAGGTCCCGATCCAAAGGGTGCCGGAACTATCCTCGACGATCGCTTTGATATGATTATTGGGAAGGCTGTTCGAATCACCGGGATTATAACGGCAAATAGTAAATTGATACCCGTCGTATTTGTTGAGACCGTTTTGGGTGCCGATCCACATAAAACCCAGGTGGTCCTGGAGAATACAGGTCACGTTGCTTTGCGACAGACCGTTCGTGGGCGTGAAGCGCGAGAATTTAAACACGGGCTGTGCCCAGGCGGGACACCACCCGGCCATCAGAAGCATAGAAAGTACGAGATACCTACCCTTTCGGGTAGCATTGGTTGCGCGCATATTAGGATATAGACCTTCTGCTAACGAAAAAAGAGCCCTAAATAGTACGAAATCAGCAACATTTAGAATCTGTGCCCTTAGTTTTTTGTCAGCCGAATCACTACGACTCCGTAAGGCGAAAACTAAAGCCGTTTAGACTGGCTCACCGCCCCGGCCGCGAAGGTCCGCCCCGCGAGACACGCCCTCGCGCATTCTGCGCCTCCACGATCGCCGAAATAATAGCGGCCGAAGATATCGCCCCCGGCGCCCGCGTCGCCAGGATCGTCCGCCCATTGAAGTAGACCAGCCGCAACCCATGCCGGTAATCCTGCGCCAGCACCGACTCTTTAAAGCCGGGACCGGCCGCAGCCGCTGCTCCGCTATGCGTACCCGCCCCTCGCGCCTCGTTGGGGTTAGCCCGGGTCCCATGCCCGATGACTACCGCCAGCTGCTTCCCGGACATATACAAAGCCCGCGACAGCCGCTTGCAGATATTGGCCGGCAGCGAGTCGATACCCGAACCGGCATGACAGCCATGGATCTCGATCACCGCGTCGTAGGAGAAGTGCGAGAAATCGATCTCTTCGATGGAGGCCATCCGCGCGCTGTTGCGCAGGTCCCCGCCTTCGGCATCGGTGAGTACCCGCGCTTCCTCTTCCCGTTCGTGGCTGACGAACAAGCTGGTCCGGTACTGCATGTTGCCGCGGGTCATCTCGGCCCCGATGCGGTCGTCACGCGAATGGGAGAGGAAATCGACAGAGCGTATTACGAGCCGCTGATGATTGATACTATCTACGATCTGCCGGGCATTGTCAAAGTAGATGCGCTTCACCACCTGCCGGCAACCAGCCGAATCCCGCTCATAGTCGGCTACCAGGTTGGCCGCCGCATAGCGAAACGCCGAATTCTCGGCGGAAGTAAAGCAATTAGCGATAAAGATCAGCCGGACATAGACCGTGGTGTCAGCCGCCCGGGCACCACCAGTAAAAACGATCAACAAAACAAAAAGACGCCAACGCATAAGTTTCGACATTCAATCCTGCGAATTTAGGGCATAACGGCATTTGTTTTAGTGGACCGTCTGGAGAGCCCTGCTGCCAGCGCTGGGCCGTTCATTCCTGCCGGGGGTTCTGCAGCTTTACGTTAAGCCGAAGGGGTAAAAATAGGTGTTTTAACGGGTGCCGCAACCGCCGCCATATTGTATATTCAAGCCAGAAAAATTGTATTCCTGTATGGAGCCCACACAACCTGGTATTTTCCATATTCATATCGACGCCGTTCACCTCCCTGCCCGCTTACACGAGTTCGCCCGCCGCACGCTGGGATTTGCCGCAACCGACTTCGAGGGGCACCCGGAGGGCTATGATCATTTCGAGCCGGCGTGCCACCTAACCCTTAAACTATCCACCAAAGAGCAATTCCGCTCCGCCTGGGATCTATTGTTGGCGGAAGCGCAGGCCAATGCCGATTTTGTAGGCTATCTGGAAGGCGAATATATCCCTACCGATGAATATCTTCCCTTTCAGCCTTACAAGGACCTGCCGGTTCCATTTAAAGTAACCCGGCGGCGGCTCGATCCTTGCCGGGAAGAGGATTTCCGGCAAACCGAATTTCATTTGACCATGGAGAAGAACCGATCAAGCGCCGAGCTCATCGGGAAGCTGCTCGACTCGGGTCTTTATGGCGCTTATATCACTAAGCCGGATGGGGAGTTCCTCGTGCTCACGATGCAGGGGTCCGTCAAAGACATCCGGCCGCTGCAGATCGCCGTACGACAATTCGTGTGTGATTCAGGGGGTGCTTATCGCTGTACACTCAAGGAAGAGCGAGCCATCGCTCATTATTTACAGGCCGTGACCCAGGTGGATCTGCCAGAAATAGCGGCACACATCGAATATTACTGAACGGCCGTCCGGGCCCTCAAAGGAACCAGTCTGGGCGGTCAAAGAATACTCTCCTGGCGCTTCCAATGGATACACCGCCGCTCTGCAAGCAGGATCAGCTTGTTTACCGCATAGCCCAGCACGCCGATGATAAGGATCAACGCATAGACATCCGCTACAAGAAAGGTTTCATACGCCTTGTAGATGCGCGATCCAAGCCCATATTGGGTGCCGATGAACATCTCCACCACGACGACGACAATGAGGGCAAAGGAGACGGAAATGCGCAGCCCGACAAAGATAAACGGCAGGGCCTCGAAAAAGATCACTTCCCGGAATTGTTGCAACCAGCCGGCATGCAGGGAGCGCATCATCCGCAGCCGGTTCTCATTGACATAGATCACCCCATAGGCTGTATTCAGCAAGATCACGAAGACACAGGACGTCGTGACCATCGCCGTAATGGTCATGCTGCTGATACCGAAGAAGAGGATGAACAGGGGAAACAACGCCGTCACCGGGATGGAGCGGCAAAAATCAACGATCACGCCCAGCAGCGCATAGCTCTTTTTGAAATAGCCCAGTAACATCCCGGCCGGGATCCCCGCGGCCACCGCGATAGCATAACCCACGATAAATCGTTGCAGTGTATAGCTCATGTCTTTCCAGGCAGTATCCTTTACCATGAGGCCATAGGCCCTCAGGATTGTCTCGGCCGGCCACGGGATATAGTTATTATTCCGTAGAAAGGCTAGCTTGACGAGGTGCCAGAGTCCGCCCAGCATCAGGATGCCCACATAGGGCAGGGCTTTGTTATATGAAGTTGGGGGATACTTTACCATTTTACGCGCATGGAGTCTATCTGCCGGAGGGGTTCGGCGTTGAAGAAAAGACTGTAATCGGGCAGCGGTTTTCCGGCAAAATCCTTTTGGGTATCCTGCACCCATTTACCCTCGTCGACCGTAGCGTTGTAAAGCTCTTTTTGCAACCGGATATCGAACGCATATTGGTCCCAGATGGCATCCACCACAGGTCGGCCGAGGCTTAGTACCCGTGCAACGATCTGCTTGCTTTCCTGCGGGTTGGCTCGCAGGAATTGCTCGGCATCGATATAGGCCGCCAGCAGGTTCCTTGTTGTTTGGGGATTGGCCGTTATAAATCCCTTGTTGCCCGCCAAGGCCATATAACCGGTGTAAACACTCCGGTCGACAAAGAGGGACGCATTATCTTTTAGCTGATTTTGCACGTTATAGATATAGGGCTGCCAGAGGCTAATAGCGTCGACGCTGCTACCTTCCAGCAAAGCGGATTGCATGGCCGGCGGAAGCAGCCCTACCATCGTGACCTGGTCTTTGGGGATGTGATAAGCTGCCAGGAGGCGGTCAGCATAGATCTGTGACGTGGTGGCCAGCATAATTCCGATCTTTTTTCCTTTGAGATCTTCCGGCCGGTTGATCCCTTTATCTTTTCGGCCGATTATGGCCGCATCGTAGACTTTTTCGATATTGGCGATCACCTGGATCGGCGGCTGCTGATAGCCGGCAAAGGCGATATTGGTTTCCACGATATTGGCAAACTGCGCCTTGCCCCCGACCAGGTCATCCATGGCGATCTTCCCGGTCTTGACATAGTTGAGAGTGACCTCCAGCCCATGC
>DASYZH010000103.1:0-5764 GCA_035946435.1 Puia sp.
ATCGTTCATTCGTCGGGATCAGTCCATTGGGGTCGTTCCGGTAATCGTATACCTGGGCCGTCTTGAACCGGACCTCGTCGACGCCGGTCTCTTTCGCCAGTCGTTTTATATCCTCCAGCTGATGTTCGTTGGGTTTGACGACCAGAAACTGGAAAAACACAAAAGGCGTCTTGCTCTTCAGCTCCTTTTTCCACTTGACGATGTTGCGGGCGCCCTCGAGCACCTTTTCGAGCTTTCCGCCGACGCGATACTGTTCATAGACATCCTGGGTGGTGCCGTCGATGGAAATGATCAGCCGGTCCAGGCCGCTCTCCACCGTCCGTCGCGCATTCCGGTCATCGAGATAATGCGCGTTCGTGGAGGTCGCCGTATAGATGCCCCTTGCGGAAGCATAGGTGACCATATCGAGAAAGGCCGGGTTCAGATACGGCTCCCCCTGGAAATAAAAGACCAGGTAAAGCAGGTCTTTGGCGAGCCCATCGATGGTTTGTTTGAAAAAGTCGTTTTGCAGCATGCCCGTGGGCCGGGTGAACGCGCGCAAGCCGCTGGGACATTCCGGGCAACGCAGATTGCACGACGTCGTTGGCTCGAAAGAGATGGATACCGGATAGCCCCACTGGATCGCTTTTTTCGTCCATTTGCTGAGGTAATAGCTGCTCAGGACCTTGATCCCATTGAAAAGACGCCGGGCCGTAAGCTTGGATAACAAATTGATGGTATCGTTCCGGTTAAATTCGGGCATGGAAGTATAAAAATACTAATTATGTTTGTGCCGGGCACAGATATTATACTATGGCAAATCGACCCAAGAAAAAAAGGACCTGGAAGATAATATTGTTTGTATTGATTGGCGCTGCGGTGGTTACGCTGGGTCTCGCCGGCTACGAATGGTGGATGGAACGCCGGGCGCATTTTATCCGGTACGCCGCTTTTGGCATCGATATCCCTGTGAACTATTCCATCCATGGTATCGATGTCTCCAAATATCAAAACAGCATCGACTGGGACCTGGTCAAAGACATGAGGGTCGGCGATGTCCAGCTGAGCTTTGCTTTTATCAAGGCAACCGAAGGCCTCGGCAACGAAGACGCTTGCTTCCGGCGTAACTGGAAAAAGGCCAAAGACGCCGGTATGGCCAGGGGCGCCTATCACTTCTTCCTGGCCACCAAAAGCGGCAAGGCGCAGGCCGAGAATTTCATCAATTCGGTGGACCTCCAGCCGGGCGACCTGCCTCCCGTGCTGGACATCGAACAAACCTATGGCATCTCGCCGGACAAATTGCGCGAACGGGCTAAAGAATGGCTGCAAACCATCCAGGACTATTATCATGTCCAGCCGATCATCTATACCAATGTGGATTTTTACAAACAGGTGCTGAAAGACGATTTCGACGCCTATCCCCTTTGGGTGGCCCACTACCTGCAAAAAGAAAGACCCAGCATCTACCGCGCCTGGGCCTTTTGGCAACACAGCGAATCAGGTCGCGTCGACGGCATCATGACCCGGGTCGATTTCGATGTCTTCAACGGCGATAGTACCGAGTTCAGAAGGTTGCTGATCAACTGAGACGGCCCTGTGGGCCGTCTAGCTGGTATGATCTACAACGATCACCCAGCGCCCGCCGATCTTCCGGAAAAGCAGCTATACGTGCCGCCTATATCCCCGGCCTGTCGCTTGACCAGCCATTTCCCGAGGACAAAACAATAATCCGGCGAAAGCTGCCTGATGCTAAGCAGGGTAAAGAACAATTTCCCCATCTTCTCCGGCGTATCATAATGCTTTTTATAGTTGCTAAGCGTCTGCGCATAACCATAGGTAAGTCCACTCTGTCCTACGAATACCAGCGAGTCGTTGTTCCAATAGCCCTTCATGAATCCATCGATGCTGCCGTGGTTCCAGGCCCCGGCCTGATCCGCCATGACCTTTCGGATGGCTTGTGCGGCGTCCGTTTGGGCCAGGCATGAACCGGCCGCAAGAAGAAAAAAGAACGAGAGAATGAGTTTACCCACGGATGTTTTTTCCGGGAAATTTACTCATACCTCATCCATTTCCGACAACAATTGTTTTAATTTTTTTATGTGCCGGCCATAGAGCTTATTGACATAGCCCCGGTTGAAGTACCACGCACCTACTCCGAACGGGATCAGCAGCGCGAGCAAAAAGCCCGGCTGGAACCACCATGGCGGGATCTGCCGGGGATGCACCTCCCGGTAACTGTATTGCAGGATCCAGTAAGCAAGGACCAACGCCGTAAATAGCACCAGCGTACCCGACCAGTGATAGAACCGGACATACTTACCCAGCATAGCGACCTGCCGCGCCAAATTGCTCCGGACCTCGCAGGTAACGCATTGCATCTTCTTAAGCAGCCGGAATTTCAGCGAATAATAGATCCAGTAAAATACGAGGATAACGCCCATCATCACCGAGATGCGCCACAATTTTCCCTGGAACAGCATAAAATAAATGACGATGGTTGGAATATACGTCGCGAGCATCAAAAGACTCTCCCTTCGTGTATTGCGCCGCATCCTTTCGATGGGTCCACGGGACCGCTCCTGCAACATCGTGGCCAGCATACCGGCCTGCTGCCGATCGTCACCCACAGGGATCTCCTGTTCCCGCCAGATCGTTTTGAGGTTATCTAATTCCATAAGCGGCCTCCTTCGTCATTTTACGTAATTTTTCCTTGATCCGGTTCATCTTGACCCGGAGGTTGTTCTGGGGGATACCCAGGATCTCTTCCATCTCCTGATAGGGCTTGTCTTCCAGGTAAAGCATCGTCAGCGCCTTTTCCACTTCCGTGAGCCGGTTGATGGCGGCATACAACTGCTGCAGCTGTTCCTCCTTTTCCGTGGAATACTGAATGTCCTGCAGCTCTGAAGGCAAAAGATCGGGGTCCATCGGGGTGATATGCCGGCGCTGCTTGCGCAGGTCCGAAATGGCGGTATTCAACGCTATCCGGTAAAGCCAGGTGCTGAAGCGCGACGCCCCCCTGAACGAAGGATAAGACCGCCAGAGCTGGATCACCATCTCCTGGAACAGGTCCTGGCGGTCGGCCTCCGAAGCGCCATACATCCGGCATACCTTGTACAGGATGCCCCGGTTCTCGTTCACCAGGCGAATAAACTCGTCTTGTATCGTCGACGGATTCTCCATAAAAAGTAACCAGTCTCCGATACGGGCTAATGATGGGTCTTCGGCCGGCGGACCGCCAGTCCGCTCTGGCACACTGATCCAACGATCGGGATTTTGTCAATAATAATACAATTTGTCGGCCGCCCACGGAAAATATTACATTGCAGCCATGAAGAAGATCTATCACCTCGGCTCCTGTACCACCTGTCAACGCATCCTCAAAGAAACGCAGGCCGGCGCCAAGGGTTTCGTTCTGCAGGACATCAAGACGGAAAAGATCACCCCCGCCCAGCTCGACGAGCTCAAGGAAAAAGCCGGCTCCTATGAGGCCCTCTTCAGCCGCAGATCGCTCAAATACAAGGAGATGGGACTCAAGGACAAAGTCCTCAACGAGGCCGACTATCGCCGGCTGATCCTCCAGGACTATACTTTTTTGAAACGCCCGGTGACCGTCGCCGGGAAACAGATCTTCATCGGTAGCGAGAAAAAGGCCGTAGAAGCCCTTAAAACGGCCGTCGGCAAGTAGCCGCGCGGCCGGTAGGGTCGCCTGTGAGCCGGTGGGGCGGTGGGGCTTGGAGCGTTGGTGGGGCTGGAGCGCCGGTGGGGCTTGGAGCCGCCAGTGGGTCGGTGGGTCGGGACCGCCGGTGGGCTGGAGCGCCAGTGGGGCTGGAGCGTTGGTGGGGCTTGGAGCCGTCGGTGGGGCTGGAGCCGCCCCTAGTTCGTCGGTAGCCGTTTCAGCCCCAGGATCCCCTGCTGCTGCACAACCCGCACATTGACAAGCCCCCGCATGCCTGCATAGTCCCGGGCACTGCTATGCCAATAGGCCTCCGGCTGCTCCACGATCATTTCCCGCACCGGGTTCTCATGAATGTGCGCGATCCGGTCGAGTAAACACTTAGGTTGTTGACAATCAATACGCAACGGGCTGCTGCAGTTCTGCCATAAATGGAACTTCTCGATCCGCCTGAGCGGCTTCCCATAGTCTTCGAAATGCCGCATCATCCACTCCCGGCGAAAGTCCATTTCCATCTCCAACGCCTTCAGAATAAGCGGTGTAGTATATTTCTTGAAATCCCGCTCGAAATACGCCGGCGCCGTCGCCTCCTTAGGCCGCACGATCACATGAAGATGACTCGACATCAAGGTCCAGGCATAGATCACCAACCCCTGGGTCTCGATAAAATAGTTCAAGGCATCCACGACGACCTGTTTATATGCTGGCCTCACAAACACATCGATCTTATCAACCGTATTCAACGTAAGGAAATAACACGCGTCAAGCGGGATGATCGGCTTATCATTCGACAGCATGGCCACTTTGTTTTGATGAACAATAGATCTCCAGGTTGTGGAAAGGGGGGTAATCTTAAAGTTACAAAAATCCCGGCTTTTCGTTTGTTACGTTAACTTAATTTTTTCGTACCCGTTGGCCAATTTGACCCGTTGCTGGGGGTATGCGCTGCAATAAACATAATGAACGGGATCGTCCACAAATTTAGCATCCAGCACTTTATCGAGGGGAGTGGGAATGGGCTTGTCCTTTTTGACGACCTTTTCGAGGTCCACCGGCTGATTGCCGAACTGCCAGAAATGATGTTCCGAATCATGCTGATACCGGTTTGCGAAGAAGTGAAAAAGACGCATCAGCCACTCTTTACGGGTTTCGTCGGGATGCTCCGAAATGGCCCGGAGTATCTGCTTGGCTGAAGAGCTCTTCAGATCCCTCAACACTTTCGGGAGATTGCTCTTCCCTTCTTCCACATCTGCTATCATATACAACTGGCTGGGCAGGATCGCATATTCGTATACCCGTAACCGTTTGTTCTCAATGCAGTAGTTGAGGTTCTCTACCAGCAGATCACAATATTCGCAGCGGGTGAACACATCGATCCCGGCGACTACGGTTAGGGTTACAAAATACAATCCCTTAGGCTGTATCTTGTACATTTCGGTCATGCGTAAAAGATAGCAAACTTTTATGAAAATCAATAGCTGCGCAAGTTTTACGCTGGTGGATAAAAGATTTTTTTTGCGAGCGGCATCCCGATCTTTCCCACGTCTAGAATCTTTCCACCCCGTGGATGTTTTCCACGCAGCATTTGAGCATTTTACGATCCTACGATCCGCAGCTTGGCATAATTCAGCTTGATCTTCTTCTCGCCATTGAACTCGAATTTGATGGTTGCCATGGGATCGTTTGCGGATCCTTCCATGCCCGTCACTTCGCCGAAACCGAATTTCTGATGCTCTACTTTTTGTCCCACCTGCAAAGCGGAAGTATCGCTGGCCACGAAATCAGGCGACGGATTATGCTCGACGGTCTTACCATAGGCAGGCTTGGGGGGAATATAGGCAGGACGGCCGTCTTTCTTCGCCGGCGGCGGCCCATATCTCCGCTCCGCCTGATCGGAGGAATTGCCAAAACCCCCGCCGTGCATCCGGCCGTAAGCCGACCCGGAAGGACCGAATGAACCCTGGTTCCGGGCACCGCCGCCGGCAAAGCTACGATCCAGGTACTCGGATGGGATCTCGTCGATGAACCTGCTGGGTTCATTCTGTACCAAGGTGCCGAACCGGTAGCGGGTATTGGCATAAGTGATCCAAAGCCTTTGTTTCGCGCGGGTAA
>DASYZH010000104.1:0-49277 GCA_035946435.1 Puia sp.
GGGTCCCAGCTTTTTTCTTAAACCGGCGATCTGTACATCCACTGATCGTTCCGCAGCAAAATAGTCCATGCCGTTGATCCTTTCCATGATCTGCGTACGGGAAAAGACCTTTCCCGGCTGGCGTGCAAGCAGTTCCAGCAAACGGAATTCGACGATGGTGAGGTCCAGCGGCTCATCCGCAATGCTCACCGTATAGCTGGCCAGATCCAGCTGCAAGTGCCCCCGGACGATGGACTCCTTGTTGCCGGCGCCGGCGGAGGCCTTTACTTCCGTGCTCTTGCGCCGAAGGATCTTCTTCACCCGCGTGAGCATCTCCTTCATACGTACCGGCTTGGGTATGAATTCTTCCGCGCCGACCTCCAATGCCGTGACCACATCGATCTCATCGGATTTGCAAGTGAGCATCACTACAGGGATCTCCTGCGTAGAGGGATTGTGTTTTAAATTCCTGCAGAGATCCAACCCATCCATCTCGGGCAACATCCAATCCGTGATCACCAGATCGGTGTTTTCCGTGGTCACATATTTTAAGGCGTCGACTGCGGTGAAAAAGGCCTTGACCTCATACCCTTCGGAAGAGAGGTTGTATTTAAGCAACTCGAGGATATCGTTTGAATCGTCGATGACGATGAGCTTAAATTTTTTCATGCCACTATTTTATACAACTTATGTAAACCGATTTTTAGGCGAATGTTAAATAACTAACAATTCCTCTGCATTGTGGTCTCCGTCGCCCGCTAAATAACAATGGACTAACAAAAGACAAACATTCGACTCATCGGGCGGCCTTTACAAAGGATTAATTAAAATCTAATCAAAGCCGAATCAACGCCGCATCAAATATGAACGCGGCCGTCTCAAATTCGCTATAGGATGGAACTAACGCTGGTTACGATCAATACCTGGAAATGCGATGGGGACTATTATAATAGGAGAGCGGTGTTGAAGCAGCAGCTGATGGAGATGGATGCGCAGGTGATCCTTTGCCAGGAATGTTTTCGTTCGGCGGATGGGCGTGTGGATACGTTGGAGTGGTTATCACAGGCTTTAGGGATGACCGCCTGGTTTGTGCCATGCCGGCAAAAACTGCGTAGGCTGGAGGACCGATGGGTCGATAGTTTTTCCGGGTTGGGAATATTGACGTCTTTACCCGTGGTGGATCAAATGGTGATCGATCTCCCCAGCGATTTGGCGGATGGCGGAAGAAAAGCGCAGTTGCTGACGATCGAATTGCACACGGGGGCGCATCTGCTGATCGCCAACATCCATTTGACCCATTTACCCGACGAGGAGCTGAGACGCCGTCAGCTGGAGGCGATCCTGGCAAGTGTCGAAAGCCCGGACGCGGCTTTCAGGGTCATCGGCGGTGACTGGAACGCAGAAACCCATTCTTTGGTCCTTGCTGAGAGCATGGGATCGGTATATGCGGCGGATTGCTATGTGCTGGGACAAGGAGGTGAGCCGCGTTGTTCGTTGCTTGCCTGCCATAGAAAAGGACTGTCTATCTGCGTGGATCATTTTTATACTCTGCCTGCAAGAGCCGCCGGAGGCGGCTCGTCTGAACCATCGGGCTACCCCTGTTGCGTCCGTGCCGGTGTCGTATTGGATCAGCCGGATGCTAACAGTGGTCTGTATCCCAGCGATCATTTCGGTATTCGAATTACGCTTATTTATTGAAGACCAAAAGCCGCTGACGCGGCTTGTCCGAAGGACAGAAATATTATGCCCCAGCTTATTTACATCGTCGGCGCATCCGGAGTGGGCAAGGATTCGCTGATGCTTTATGCCCGACAACAGCTCAATGGTTCGATCCCGCTGGTATTCGCCCACCGGTACATCACGCGCCCCGCAACCCAGGGGAGCGAGAACCACGTTGCCCTCACCGTCGAAGAGTTCCTCAACAGAAAAGCGGGAGGTCTCTTTGCGCTGGATTGGGAAAGCCATGGCCTTTATTATGGTATCGGCATCGAAATAGACGTCTGGATGGAAAGGGGGTTTCTTGTAGTTGTCAACGGATCGCGGCAATATCTGCCTGTGGCAAAAGAACGCTATCCGGATATGATGGCTATAGTGATAGAAGCCGACCCCGAGATCATCCGGCACCGCCTCGAGAGCAGGGGCAGGGAGAAGGGCGAAGAGATAGAGCAAAGGATCAGGCGACAGCCTTCGCTGGATGTGGAGGGGCTGATCCGCATTTCCAACAACGGTCTTTTGGAAGAAGGCGGCGAAGATCTGATCAGTGTGCTCAGACGCGTTCCCGCCGGTTCATAGTTTGTTAATCTTATGGTAACGATTTATACATATCACATGAGGTTTATTCTCATGCAGTTATATCTCGTTCGTGTCTTTCCCGTACGGGCCGGTCAAAAAAATGTCCTTCCCGTACGGCGAAGCTGAAAAAGGCAGGGGCTTACGACAGCTTTGTAGACCGCAACGATCTTATTCATACGAAGACCTTATTCACTGGCTTGCTGCATCGATAACTATTTAAATATTTCAATCAAAACAAATGAGACAAAAATTGACTAGACTGGCAGTGATGTTCATCGTACTGCTCAACTGCGTGTTTACAGGCAGTTCTGTTTTTGCCCAGACCCGGACCGTTATCGGTAAGATAACTGCACCGGAAGGTATCGGCCTGGCCGGAGTAACGGTCCAGGAAAAAGGGACGAGCAACATTACTACTACGGATGCCGCGGGAACATATGCGATCCGGCTCTCTCAGCCGAACGGCGTTCTCGTTTTCACGACTGTAGGTTACACACCCCAGGAAATACAGGTTGGAAAGGACAACAACCTGAGCGTTCAGCTGCTGCCTTCAAATAAACAACTCGATGAGGTCGTAGTTACGGCCTTGGGTATCAAGAAGGAGGCCCGGAAGATCGGTTATGCCGTCCAGGAAGTCAAAGGCGATGACCTCACCAAGGCCCGGGAGCCGGATGTCTTCAACAGCCTGGAAGGTAAGGTGGCCGGTCTCACCATTGGTGCCAACCCGGAGTTCTTCGGCAGACCCCAGATCGTTAATCGTGGTACAAAAGACATGCTCATCGTCGTGGATGGGGTACCCGTAAACAGCGATACCTGGAATATCAACGCGGACGATATCGAGACCGTTTCCGTGCTCAAAGGCCCCAACGCGGCAGCCCTTTATGGTTTCCGCGGCCAGAACGGCGCCATGGTCATCACCATGAAAAAGGGTTCTCGGGAAGCCAAAGGCTGGCAGGTCAACTTCAATTCGTCGAATATGATCGAGACCTCCAACCTCGTGCTGCCGAAAGACCAAACGGAATATGGCCGTGGTACGGGTATGTATTACACGTTCGGTAACGGCCTGGACGATCATACCCAGCGCCTCCCCACCTGGGGTATGCGTATGGAAGGCCAGCCTGTCCTCCAGTACAACAGCCCTTATGATGCCGCAACGGGCACCAGGACCCCAACCGCCTATAACTCCATCGGGGGCAACAACTACAAGAACTTCCTCGCCACCGGTGCCTTGTCTTCGGAGAACATCTCGCTCTCCTCTTCCGGTCGTAACAACGATATCCGCATCTCCTATTCGCACGTTTATCAAAAAGGAACCCAGCCCAATACCCGGGTCAACATGGACGTGCTGAACATCAATGCGGATTACGATATCAATGAAAGACTGAAATTATCGGCCGACCTCAACCTGAATGTCCAGTACACCCCAAACATTCCCGATGCGGACTATGGTCCCAACAGCTATGTATATATGTTCAACGTGTATGGCAATGCCGCATATGATGTCCGGGATCTGAAGAATTATTATCAGGCTCCCATGGGTGTTGCCGGTCTGCGCCAGTATTCGGAGAACTATGGCCGTAGCAATAACCCCTATTTCATGGCCTACCAGTGGCTGCGCGGTCATTACAAGACTGATATCTATGGCTATATGAAGGCGGACTATTCCATTACGCATGACCTGGTCGCCACACTCAGGACCCAGTTCACGGGTTATAACGTCGAGCGTACCGAGAAAGTACCGGCCGGCGCGATCCTCAACCAATATCTGCCCTGGTACTATTGGGGCTGGTACGGTGACTACCGCGAAGACCGCCGGACCCTGCTGGAGAACAACACCGATTTCCTGCTGGCCTACAACAAGAAGTTCAGCGACTGGAGCTTGTACGCCAGTGCTGGCGCCAGCGAACGTAGCTTCAAATACACTTCGTTCTATGGTACCACGGTGGACCTCGCCATCCCGGGTGTTTACAGCCTGTCCAACTCGCTTACCCCCTCGCTGGCCTACAACTGGGGCTCCAATATGCAGGTGTATAGCGGCTACTATAGCGTGGATCTCGGTTACAAGAACTATTTCACCGTCTCCGCCACCGGCCGGGTGGATCACCTGTCCACGCTGCCCAGCGGCAACAACGAGTTCTTCTACCCCAGCGTAGCGCTCAGCACCAACCTCGTGGATTATCTTCATCTGCCTACCGTTATCAGCTACCTGAAGCTTCGCGGTTCTTATGCCGAAGTGCGCGGCGGTCTGACGACGGCTCAGGCGCCTTCCGCTTATTCGCTGGCTACCGGCAGCTCGCTCGGCAACCTGCTGGGCTATGGCTTTGAATACAATAGCTCTTACGACGGCCCGACCTATGCCAACCAGAGCGCTTATTACAACGCCACCTATTACAACAATCTGCCTTCGGTAAGCTATTCGAACACCATCTCCAACCCCGCCCTCAAGGCCTTCGACGTAAAGTCTGCCGAAGTTGGTGTGGATTATCGGATGTTCGGCAACCGGCTGGGCCTGGACGCTACCTACTTTAGGACGGTCAATGGCCCGCAGATCTACCAGTTGCCGGTGCCTTCTTCCACCGCCTATCAGTATAAGAATGTCAACGGTATCGTTACGCTGAAAAAGGGCGTGGAAATCACCCTGAATGCTACGCCGATAAAGACACCGCATTTCTCCTGGTCGACGATCGTCAACTACTCGACCTACGTAGAGACCCTCAAATCGATCTATTCGGGATTAACCTCGCTGCCGGGACCCCATCACAACTACACCATCGGCGAGCGGATGGACGACTGGTATAGCACCGCCTTCGTCCGGGATCCTAATGGCAATATCGTTTGGAGCGGCGGCGGCCCCTTGAATGCCACGGGCGACGTTGATCAGGCTTACAAATATCTGGGTCATCTCAACCCCGACTTCTCGCTGGGATGGAACAACCGGTTCGCTTATGACAACTTCAGCCTCAGCTTCCAGTTCGACGGACGATTTGGTGGTATCGTATATGACGATGTATGGTACCATGCTATGAACGGCGGTACGGCCATCGAGTCCGACCAGGGCGCCGTCGGCGCGGGTCGCTATGCAGACTGGGAAGCAGCCAAGAACGGCCCCGGCCAGCATCTCCCGAGCACTTACAACGGCACCTTCATCGGCCAGGGAACGGTGATCACTTCAGGTACGCCCACGTATTCCTTCGGAAAGATCACGAACCAGAAGGGATTGAGCTACGCGCAGAACCAGACGCCCATCATCATCCAGAGCTATCTTTCCAGCGCTCTCGGATCCAACTTCGATGAGTACTATACGATGAGCCGCACATTCGTGAAGCTGCGCGAAGTACAGTTCGCTTATTCGCTGCCGGCCAAAATGCTGCGCAAATCGATGATCAAGTCGGCAACGGTCGCCCTCGTGGGTCGTAACCTGCTGTATTTTGCCAAGCGCAAGGATTTCGACATCGACCAGTACGCCAGTGGCTACAATGCTGCCGACCAGAGCTACGAGGGTACCTCGAATGACGTCACCTTGTCCTCGCCGACCTTCCGCCGCTTTGGCTTTAATCTAAACATCGTGTTCTAATCCCACAAAAGACTCAATATGAAAAATAATATTGTTCGTATAATTTCCCTGGTGGCCCTGGTTTCCATAGGGCTGGCCGGCTGTCAAAAAGGTGACCTGCTGGACAACCCCAATGCGGCGAGCACCAACTCCCTCGTGCCGCCCACGCTGATCCTCAACCGTATCACCAGCGAGATCTATAATGGCGGCGGTGTGCTGGATCAGGTCTCGGGTTACCAGAGCGAAGGTCCCTGGGACCAGGTGATGCGCTGGAACCAGTTCTTCGTTTCCAACTATTCCTATTACTGGGGCGCCAATGCCTATTCGTGGAGCAATACGGCTACCATGATGAGTGTCCTGAAATATGTCCAGCTCATGGAGGGCCAGGCAAAAAATCTCTATGGTGCCAACAACGTATACGCCGCTCTCGGTAAGTTTTTCCGCGCCTACCTTTTCGTATGGTATACCCAGCGTGTGGGCGATATCCCAATGAGCCAAGCCGGCGATGCCACGGACTATCCCGCTCCCAAGTATGATACGCAGCATGATGTATACAAGGCCTGCCTGGCGTTGCTGGATACGGCCAATACCATGATGGGCGCGCTTGTCACGCCGGCTACCTCCGGCGCCAAGGTCGACGCAAATGGCGACGTATTCGGCTTGACCTATCTGCAATGGCAAAAGGTGATCAATACCTACAAGCTACGGGTGTTGATCAGCCTGAGCAAAAGGGCCGTGGACAATGCCGACCTGAACATCCCGACCCAGTTCGCGAATATCGTCAACAACCCCAGCACGTACCCGATCATGACGGGCAACGCGGACAACATGATCTATACCTACTTGTCCTCTCCCTCGAAAGACAATTATCCCCTGTTCCCCAACTATACACCCTATCCCAACTATGCGGATATGTGCGCCACGCTGATGAATCTGCTCACCAGCACCCAGGATCCGCGGACGTTTGTCTATGCTTCACCGGCTCCTGCCCTGGTACAGGGTGGTACTCCGTATACCAGTTTCGCCGCCTATGTCGGCGCCGATATCGATCTCACCCAGAGCGATCTGCTGGCGAACAGCAATGCCGGTCAATACTCCTATAACAACTATCTGCGCTACTACGCAACCGCGGCCGGCCCCAATACCGCCGGTACCACCTGCGAGCCTTATATGGTGATCGGTTACCCGGAGATGTGTTTCAATATCGCCGAAGCCGCCAACCGCGGCTGGATCTCGGGACTGTCCGGCAGCGCCTGGTACCTCAATGGCATCAAGGCTTCCATGTCGTGGTTCGGTCTTTCCGATGGCGCCACGGTTACGGTGGGCATGCCGTTGATCACCGGTAACAATTTTACCAACGTGCTGGGACCGGTGACCGTCAATGTATCCAACTATCTGGCGCAGCCAAGCATCGTTTATGCCGGTGACAATGCTACGGGTCTCAACCAGATCCTTACGCAGAAATACATCGCGTTCTGGCAGAACTCCGGCTGGGAAGCTTTCTACAACTGGCGCCGGACGGGGGTACCCACCTTCGAGCAGGGTGGCGTTGGCATCGGAACGTCGAATCTTAACAATATGATCCCCATCCGCTGGCAATATCCCAATGACGAGCAGGTGAGTAATACGGCCAATTACAATGCGGCGCTGGCCTCGCAGTACGGCGGTGTGGATGATGTTTCCAAGCCCATGTGGCTGATCAAATAACTATGCGACCCAGTAACGCGGGCGCTTCGAATGTTGTGCAGCGATCTCCATCGCGGCAAGTCGATAAGTTGCAGTAAAAGTCAAAAGGGAGGAGGTGGTGACCTTCTCCCTATTTTTTCATTTTCGGGCCTTTACGCCCCCAAAATTTTTCTTACATGCGCAAGCTGATCTTTTTCTTCCTGCTGCCATTGAGCGCTTTCTCCCAAATTGCGGACAGCAGCATCCGCCGCGTGCCGCTCCAGGGCACCATCAATTTCCGCGATCTCGGCGGCTATGTTACCGCCGATGGTCATCATGTGAAATGGCATGTCCTCTATCGCAGCGCCGATATCAGCAAGCTCACGCCCGCCGATCTCGACACACTTAATGCCCGTCGAATCGTATACGATGTCGATCTCCGCGGCGTGCAGGAATCCGCCAAGGCCCCCGATAAGCTCAACCCCGGCACGGATTATATCCTTTGCCCGGCCGGCAGCGATAGCGTCAATGCTGCAATGTTCCGGCATCTCGCCGGCATGACCGCGGGCGGCGACTCGTTGATGCTGGTATGGTATAGGAACACCACCTATCTCGCGCCGCGGTATAGGCCTTTTTTCGCCAAATTGATCGTCGTGCCCTCCGGCGATGCCCTGGTCTTCCATTGCACGGCAGGAAAGGACCGCACCGGGATCGCCGCGGCGCTGGTGCTCTATGCGCTGGGCGTGCCTTACGAGACGATCCGCCAGGACTATGAAGCGACGAACTATTACCGGGCTTCCGACAAAGACAATTTGAAAAGTTCGATGGCCGCCATGCACATCGGCGAGCCCGTACTTCGGGCATTGATGAGCGCCAACGGCGAATACCTCGATGCGACCTTTGCCGCCATCCGTTCACAATATGGATCGGTGGATCACTATCTTGCGGAAGAACTTGGCGTGGACCAGCAGGCGATCGTCACGCTGAGGGCGAAGTATCTCGAATAAAGCGGCGGGGCTTGCCATCCCGCCCTGAGCCCTGCCCGGCTGCGACCGCAGAACGGCTTGCCTCCCGGCGTGGGTTACCCGCTTCCGTGTTCCGGCCGGGCTGGCTTTCGAGGGCGATCTTGCGATGGGCGGTAGGTGTATGCCCGGTGATCTTTTTGAAATAGCTGTTGAACGAGCTTCGCGAATTGAACCCGCAGTCGAAGGCGAGCGAGAGGATATTGACCTGCAGGGCCGGGTTATTCAGCCGGTCGACGGCTTCGCCGATGCGATATTCGTTGATGAAGCTGTAGAAGTTTTTCATGATCCGCTCGTTGAGCAGTTGCGTGAGATGGTGTTTGGACATCTTCATCTTCGAGGCCAGCCCGTCGAGCGACAAGTCGGGGTCCAGGTAGATCTTGCTTTTACGCATAAAGGTGGCCAGGGCGGCTTCATAGGCATCCATGCGGCCGGCATCCAGGCCGGATTTCTCGTACCGGCGGTCGGAGATGGGCGCAGTCTCCGGAGTGGCGGGTGCGGCTGGCTCAACTTCCAGGGCGGGTGCGGCCTGCGAGGACAGCGGGGCGTCGGCCGTGATAGACGCGGGCTCGAAGGCAGGTGTGGACATGAGCGGGTGTTCGGCGATTGACGCGGGCGCGGGTTGGGCAGCTGTAGCGGGTACCGGCGGCATGGCCTCACCGGTGGCCTGTAACCGGTAGCGAAGGATGATCACCGGCGTGGCTGCTAAACAGATATAGGGAATGAGCCGCAAGTCGAAATCAGCGGGCAGATGCACCCGGTGTTCTACCCAATATACCAGCCACGCCGATGAAATGGCAAGCAGCAGGACCGTGGCGATCTGCCGTACCAACTGCGCTTTCCGGGTCTGGCATCCACGCAGCAGGGCCACGGCATAAACGGGATAGACATACAGGCTCAACAGCGCCAGCCATTGGTACCAAGAGACATAGCCGATGATCTCCGGCCGTGCGACGGCGCCGATGGCGCCCGCGATAACCAGATAAACATAGATCAGCGATAAAACGAAGAAAAGGATAAAATGCAGCAGGATACTTCGCGGCCGAAGCGGACGGCCAAGGGTGCTACGGGCAATTACCAGCAGCAGGGGGCCATAGGCGAGACTGAAACCCGTGGGTACATGCACGTACAGGAACAGATTTTTCAGCACCGCCAGCAGCAGGAATTTGGTGCTGAGGTGCACCACCAGGATGATCAGCATAGCCCGGAGATGCCTGTGGATATCGTCATTGGTCCGCACCCCGTTCAACAGAAAGATGGCGACGGCACTCTGGGTGATGATAGAGGTTATGATGAGTAGGCTCCACATAAGGTCAGCTGGCTTTGAGGGCTAAAGCTAACCAACCAATATTATCCGCGTATTAACCAACTATTTTTTCTTCTTTCCTCCATTGAAGAGACGAAGGATGCCGCTGACGATCTTGTCGTTTGCGCCGAGCTTGCCTTTGACGGCCGTATAGGCCGAAACCAGGGCATTGTCCAGCTTCACCAGCAGCTTGTTGCTGCCGTCACCGGGTCTTGCCTGGTAGAAGGTGGCGCGACGGTAGGGATTGGCTTCCTCGGTATAATAATAAAGGGCTATCGAGCGGCGGAAAGTGCCTTCCGGGCAGGTCATGGGTAAGGGGTGACCATGGTAAGAGTCGGCATCGGTATTGAAGATCACGCATCTATTGAAGACGGGGAGTACACTCTCATCACATGCGGTCATTTTCCTGTCCCAAAGCTCCAGTTTTCCGCCCCACTGCTCCTGCCAATCCTTATTGAGATAAACCAGCACATTGACACGCCGCTGCCAGTTGCGATGATGGGGATGGACGGTGAAGTCGGCATGGATATTCAGGAAGCCCCCGCGGGTGGACTGATGGATACCACCCCCTTCCAGGCCTTCGTCTTTCTGAAGGCCCTGGATGCCGGTGATCTGACTCAGCCATTGGAGGAATGCGGGCGAATTCAGCTCGTTGATCGTGCCTTTGATGGTTTCGGGCAGCAGGTCGATCTTGTTGAGGCCGCGTTTGTCCTCGTTGTAGTGTTTATAGTTGATCCAGCCATCCGTTTCGTTCAACCGGTCGAATTCGGCAATACATTGATTCAGGATGGCGGGGTTGAGGAAATTTTCCAGCACGATATGGGGATAGGGGCTGGCGTTCTGATACCTTTTGCTCAGCTCGGGGAGCTGCGCGGTCCATTTATCGTAGTCGAAGATTTGGGTCCCGTCGGCTGTTGTCCCGCCGGCTGTTGTCGTTATGTTGGTGGCTGTTGTCACTCTCGTGGATTTTTTGGATTAAGCGGCCTTCGGCCGGGACCCTTTTGGGGCCTAAGAGGGCAAAATTAAGAAAAATAGGCTACTTATACTGTTAAGGGTTTGCAGTTAGCCTAGTCCCGCCGGGATTCCAGGGTAAATCCGATAGTTGTGCCCACGTCCGGGGTGCTGCGGACATGCACGGATTGCCCGTGCGCCTCTATGATATGTTTGCAGATGGCCAGTCCGAGGCCTGTACCCCCCTTATCGCGGCTGCGGGCGGCGTCCGTCCGGTAGAACCGTTCGAAGATCCGCGCCAGGTGCTCTTCTTCAATGCCGATCCCGTCGTCGCTGACCTCGATGAGCACGTTCTTCTCGTCGATCTTGTAGATGCTGGCGACGATACTGCCGTTCAACTTTCCGTATTTGGTCGCATTTTCCACCAGGTTGATGAGCACCATCCGGATCTTCTCCTTGTCCGCGAAGACGGTGATGGGCGATTCGCAACCCTTTTTGATGGAGGTCCGGATATTTTTCGCGTGGGTCTTGATGCTTAGGGATTCGAAGATCTCGCGGATCAGATCCTGCACGATAAAATTCTGTTTGTACAGCAGCTGCTCCCCGCGTTCCAGGGTGGAGATCTCGTCCAGGTCGTTCATGAGATTTACCAGCCGGTCCACGTTCTTAGCCGCATTCTCCAGGAACTTCTTGCGGATCACGGTGTCGTCCATGGCTCCGTTGAGCAGCGTGTCGACATAGCCCTGGATCGCAAAAATGGGCGTCTTGAACTCGTGCGCCAGGTTCTGGAGGAATTCCTTTCGGTAAGCCTCGTTCTTTTTCAGCAGTTCGATCTCTTCGTTGCGCTTCTCCCCCCATTTTTCCACGTCTTCGCGGACTTCATCGATGCTTTTCTGCGGCAGGATGTATTTGAAGTAAACCTCCTCCTTTTTGGTGGCTTTGGTCTGGTGGATCAGCTTATAGATCAGCTTGATCTTCCGGTAGATAAATTTTTCGAGGGTAAAAAGGATCAGTCCGTAACTGCCCGAAAAGATGATCAAAAGCGAAGTCGCTCCCACTACGGTGTTCCCGGTGAGCGCATAGATACCCAAGGAGATGGGGCATGCGAGCAGGCCGGCAGTAAGAGCGGATAATTGCCTGGGCGATAGGTTTTTGGTGGAAGGCATGGAGCCACAAAGTTACAGATTGAACTTATATCCCACCCCTTTGACTGTCGTGATACAGTCCAGCCCGAGCTTCTGACGGATCTTCCGGATGTGTACGTCGATCGTTCGGTCGCCTACGATCACTTCGTTCCCCCAGACCTGGTTCAGGATCTCGTTACGAAGGAAGACACGTCCGGGACGGGAGGCGAGGAGGTATAGTAATTCGAATTCCTTTTTGGCCAGTGTCACATCCTTGCCTTCTACCGTCACCTCGAACTTGGCGGGATCGATGGTGAGGTTCTCGATCTTCAGGATCTTATCCTCCGGCTCCTTGTTGATGCGGCGGAACAGGGCATTGACGCGACTTATCAGGACCTTGGGGCTAATGGGTTTGGTCACGTAATCGTCGGCGCCCGTCTCCAGGCCGCGGACATGCGAACCTTCGTCGCTAAGCGCCGTCAGGAAGAGGATCAGCGTTTCTTTGAACGAAGGCTGTGAGCGCAGGATCTCGCATACTTCCACCCCGTTCTTCTTGGGCATCATGATGTCCAGGATGATCAGATCCGGCCGTACGATCTTGGCTTTGCCGATCGCCTCGTCTCCATCTTTGGCGGTGATCACCTCATAGCCTTCCTTTGTTAAATTGTACTGAATGATCTCCAGAATATCGGGCTCATCGTCGGCTATGAGGATCTTCTTGCCTTTGGATTCCATTTAATCTAAAAATTTACGCAAACCTACTGGAAATAAACATTGGGCCGGGATAGGGGAGGGTCAGTTTACAATTTGTTAATACATAAATAACACAATCTCACGCTTAAAAATATAAAATATTCAGTATTATTTTGTTAGCAATGGCGCATTTTCGGCGCCGCTTTGGTCGTATTTTTGCTTGAACATGCCAGACATTAGCTAACGGATCTCTGATCCGTTTGGCCGAAGGCCAGACTTTAGCCATTATGATGCGAATTTTACGTGATACAATCCCCGGGTTTTTTGTGTTGCTGGCTTTCACCGCCGTCCAGGCGCAGCCCAATTCCTACCCCTATAAAGTGGCCCAGGACCGGATGCTCTGGCACGACAAGGTGGATAAGGAGCAGCAACGGCTTTTCCAGCTGGGGGGCAGCAAGGATGATAGCGTGATGCGCCTGACCCGGGATGAAGCCGTGAACCTGCAGATCACCGATGCGCTCGGCCGCCGGGTCGACGAGCTGCAGGAGCAGATCGAATTCGACTCTACCCTCAATACCAATGGCAAAAAGCGTTATTTGCGCGGGTTGTCGGACGTCCTTTACGGCTTCGACAAGGCGATCGGCACAAGGACCATCAACCCTGCCCAGGCGCCCGGGCTCATCGACGCCTTTGTCCAGGCCATGGAACTGGATAAAAAGGGCCAGAGCATCGAGCCGGTGATCGCCGCCAGCGCCTATGAGATCGGCATCATCGTGGTGGATTGCTTCGGCTATGCCCCTTCGGAGAACCCGGGGGTGAAAGCTTCCCGCCTGCTGCTGACCCGCCGGTATTACGAAAAGCATCCCGGCGAGATCTTCAACTATTTATCCAACCATCCCGGCCTGCCTTTCGAGGATAGCCTCATCATCGTGGCCGGCCATTATGATATCGAACGCCTCTATGATTTTGCCGCTGCGGGGAACGAGCTGGCCTGGCGTATCCGGAACAGCAAGGACTCGCTGATACATACCGTCGCCATGCTGGCCGGCAGCAGGAGCGGGCGGCTTTATTTCCCCTTTCTCGATAACCTGGTCAAGGGAAAGATCACCACGGACGATATCGACAAGGTGAAGGACGACGATCTGAACTATTACCGCCTGCTCGTCAAGACCCGGCTCGAATATGCCGCCCGGGTGCTCCCGCCGTTGTGTGATACGCCGCTGGAGATGAGTGCGCTCACGGCCATGCTGGAAAAGAAGGGCAAACAGGTCTTTGTAAGCGAGATCAATGCGCTTCATACCGTGGAGAACCCGGCGATCCGGTTCAAGATACTCGATCCGCTGACGCCAGAAGAGCTGTATTATCTCATCGTCCTCAGCGAGGATGAGATCTATACGTCCAGCTATCTGGGCGTTTATGACCGCATCTTTCAGCGCATGAAGTCGCCCAATGGGGATAGCCTGCTGATGGCCGTCCACGGCGACTATTTCCGGAAGTTCATCAAGATGGCCGCAGCGTACAATAAGCTCGAACACTTCCTGGGGACGATGGATAAACAGAATGCCGGCACGGTAATGAAGTCCTTCGTGATCCACCTCGAGAATGCAGGGGAAGAAGAGGCGGTCGATGTGGCTGATTCCTATTCCAGCATCGTCGAAAAGAGTCCGGCACTGGCGCGCTTCATCCTGGACGAGGTGCGTTGGAATTACGACAAGAATGTGGCCACCGGTGATAAGAAGGGGATCGTCATCTATAGTCTTTTGCAAACCCTTTTTGAATCGGCCGATTCCAGTAAAAAGATCGACCTCTCGGCAAAGCTGGGCATTCCTCCCATATATTCTGTCGATTATGGCTCGCTCACGGACGACAGCGGCCGCGTGATCGAGCAGGTTTTCTTTTATGGGGATAAGGACAAGGACGGGCAGAACTCCTACGCGGATTTTATGTCGTTGTTCCGTCCCCGGCCTAAGGCAAGGGCCGACTGGAAGATCACCGAAAACCCGCAATGGACGACCATCTCGTCGACCCATGGCCACCCGGTGATCATCTTTGCCAACAAGCCCCTGCTGGGCGACGACGACCCCGACGCCAAGGCCCAAAAAGACCTCGACGACTATCTGTATGATCATCATCTGAAACCGACGGTAGTCATCCATCGCGGGCACAGCTATCACGTCAAATACACGATCGAGCAGATGCCGGCGACGGCGCGCATCGTGGTCCTGGGTTCCTGTGGTGGTTACAATAACCTCAGCGAGGTGCTCAAGATCAGCGAAGACGCCCACATCATCTCTTCCAAACAAGTGGGAACCAAGACCGTCAATGAACCTATTCTGCGGGCGATCAACAATACCCTGGTAGCAGGCAAGGACATTGAATGGCTACCCATGTGGCGGGAACTGGAAGCCAGTTTCCAGAAAGACCCGGTGGCCAGGGAGCGGTTCGACGACTATATCCCCCCGTATAAGAACCTCGGCGCCATCTTCATCAAGGCCTACCGCAAGGCCATGGACGATGAGGAATAGTTCGTAACTTTGCCGGGCTGCGGCCCCGGAGGGGCCGCGGCCGAGGGGACTAAAGCCATGGCAGAAGAAGTCAAGAAAAAAAAGATTTTCGAATTCAGTTTGCTGGGACGCGTATTTCGTTACGCCGCACCTTATAAGAACAGGTTATATGGCTCGATCGCCTTGTCCATCCTGCTCGCTGTCCTGGCCCCCCTGCGTCCCTGGCTGATCCAGGTTACGATCAACAGCTATATCCGCCGGGGGATGTCAACCCAGCTTTCCGTGAAAGACGCGATGGAACAGGCGATCATCTGGATCACCATCCTGCAGATCGGGCTGCTGCTGATCGAAACGGCCGCAAGGTTCTATTTCGCTTTCATGACGGCATGGCTGGGCCAGACCGTGGTTCGCGATCTGCGGGTGGATGTCTACAAAAAGGTCATCGGCCTGAACCTCTCGCAGTTCGACAGGACGCCCATAGGCACGTTGACGACCCGGACCATCAATGACATCGAAGCCATCAACGATATCTTTTCCGATGGGCTCATCCCCCTGCTGGCCGATCTGCTTTCGATCCTTTCGATCCTGATCTTTATGTTCTGGACGGATTGGCGCCTGACGCTGGTTTGTCTCTCCCCCTTTCCCTTTTTGATCGTGGCTACCTGGCTCTTCAAGGAATCGGTAAACAAGTCTTTTATCCGGGTGCGCAACGCAGTAGCAGCGCTCAACGCCTTTGTACAGGAGCACATTACCGGCATGCCGATCGTCCAGGCCTTTGCGGCGGAAAAACGCGAGGCGCTGAAATTCAACAAGATCAACCGTGAACATCGGAATGCCAACATCAATGCCATCTTCGCCTATTCGGTGTTCTTTCCCGTGGTGGAGATCATCCTGGCGTTATCCACCGGGTTATTGGTTTGGCGGGGTGCGACCTGGGTTCATGGTATGCCACGGGAACAGGCTTTACAGATGAGCGGCATGATCGTTTCCTTCTTTTTGTACCTGAATCTCTTGTTCCGCCCGCTTAGAGTGATGGCCGACAAGTTCAACGTGCTGCAGATGGGGATGGTCGCCAGCGAGCGGGTCTTCCGGGTGCTGGATAATGCAGATGTGATCACGACCCAGGGCGATTTTGCTCCTGCGCGGGTGCGGGGTAAAGTGGAGTTCGATAAGGTCAATTTCGCGTATGTGGGCGACCGCTATGTGCTAAAGAATATCTCCTTTACGATGCACGCGGGTGAGACGGTAGCCATCGTTGGACATACCGGCAGCGGCAAGACGTCGATCATAAGTCTTCTTAACAGGCTTTATCATATCCAGGAGGGTGAGATACGCATCGACGATGTGCGCATCGAAGACTACCGGCTCGATGCGCTTCGAAAAAGCATAGGCGTGGTGCTACAGGACGTCTTTTTGTTCTCCGGCTCCGTGGTCGACAATATTACCCTGCGCAATGATGCGATTCCCATGGAAAAGGTCATCGAGGCGGCGAAGCTCATCGGCATGCACGATTTCATCATGCGTCTGCCGGACGGCTATCATTACAATGTCATGGAGCGGGGCAGCTCCCTTTCACTGGGGCAGCGGCAGCTCTTGTCGTTCATCCGGGCGTTATTGTACGATCCTTCGATCCTGATCCTGGACGAGGCTACATCTTCTGTGGATACCGAGTCCGAGCAGCTGATCCAGGAGGCCATCGACAAGCTGATCGCCGGCCGAAGCTCTATCATTATTGCCCACCGGCTTTCTACCATCCGCAAAGCCAGTCAGATCATCGTCCTCGACAAGGGCGAGATCCGCGAGGTTGGCACCCATGACGAGCTCCTCGCCCTGGGCGGCTTTTATGCTAAACTGCATGAAATGCAGTTTCGGACGGACCACGGTTCCGGCGCCCCAGCCAAGCGGAAAGTTTCCTGATTTTGGGCGTTCCCCGGCTGCTCCGCCGCTCTAACCTTTTTTTAATGTTCTTTTCATATTTTGGCCCTCCTCCCCTATCTTTGCAGCAAATTTTTGGGAGTGTATGGTATCCAGGAGCTTCAAATCGTTATTGGTCGCGGGTTTCAGCTTATTTAGTATACTTTTTCCTAATATGTCTTATGCTGGGGATTGGAACCCCTCCAGCCAGATCCTGGAACACATCTCGGACGCTCACGAATTCCATTTCTTCACACTCAATAAGAGGCCCGTTACCATTCCGCTGCCGGTGATGGTCTATTCGAAAGACAAGGGCTGGTCGGTATTCATGTCCTCCCGTTTCGACCACGGCGAACAGACGTATGACGGCTACCGGCTGCTGGAAGAAAACTATATCAAGGAGAACAAGCTCGATCCGGCTATCTTCAAGAACGGTAAGATCTATGCGGTGGATGCCGAGGGGAATCCGGAGTCTTATGCCAGCGTAAAGGTATACGATCTGTCGCTGACCCGCAACGCGACCCAGGTGCTGATCTCCGTGTTGCTGTTGGTGTGGATCATGAGCAGCGTTGCCGGCAAATATGGCAAAGGCCAGGGGATAAAAACGGCTCCCACGGGTTTCCAGAATGCCTTAGAGCCGGTGATCACGTTTATCCGGGACGACGTCGGTAAGACTAACCTCGGGGACGACTACGAGAAATACATGCCATTGCTGTTGTCGATCTTTTTCTTTATCCTGATCAACAGCTTGATCGCACTCATTCCGGGTACCGCCAATGTGCCCGGGAATATCGCGTTTACGGGGATGCTGGGCATCGTCGCATTCATCGTGATCATGTTCAGCACCAACAGGCATTATTGGGGTCATATCGCCAACCCGCCCGTTCCCCTCGGTGTCAAGCCGATCATGATCCCGGTGGAGATATTGGGCATCTTTACGAAACCCTTCGCCCTGATCATCCGTCTTTTTGCCAATATGATCTCCGGGCACGTCATCATCCTGAGCTTCATCATCCTTATCTTCATTTTCGGCGCCATGAATACCGCGTTGGGCTGGGGAACATCCCCCTTCTTTATCGCGCTCGCCGTGTTTATTTATCTGATCGAAATACTGGTCGCGTTCATACAGGCTTATATATTCGCTGCGCTTACCGCCGTGTTCATCGCGTTGGCTTCCGAGGGGAGCCATGGACATGAGGAAGGCCATGCAGATGCGCTGGTCGTTTAAATTTTTTTTTCAATATAAAACCCAAGAATCATGACGTTGATGATCACTTTGTTGGATGCGCAGCCCGGACTTGGCGCCATTGGTGCAGGCTTCGCCGCAGTCGGTGCCGGTATCGGTATCGGTCTGATCGGTAAAGGAGCCGTAGAAGCCATCGCCCGCCAGCCGGAAGCTTCGAACGACATTCGTGCGAACATGATCCTGACCGCGGCCCTGGTTGAAGGTGTTGCCCTTCTGGCCGCTGTAGCAGGTCTGCTGGCTGTCTTCAAATAAGCGGCAGGTACGCACGTAAAAACAGTACTGCATCCGACGCACAGGGCCGAAGATGCAGTATTTTAGCCTTAGGCGACTGGCCGACGGCAAATTGAATATGCACACTGAAGCTATAAAATTATTCGTATGGATTTATTAACGCCCGATTTAGGCTTGTTTCTCTGGAATCTCCTGGCATTTGTTGTCTTGTATTTCATCCTTAAGAAGACGGCATGGAAGCCGATCCTCAAATCCCTGGACGAAAGGGAGAAAGGCATTGCCGATTCCCTGGCCTCCGCCGAGAAGATCAAAGCCGAAATGGCCCAGATGCACAGCGAGAACGAGGCGCTCCTGGCCAAGGCCCGCGAAGAAAGAGCCCAGCTCCTGAAAGAAGCCCGCGAGACCAAGGATAAGATGATCAACGAGGCAAAAGGACAGGCGAAAGAAGAAGCCAGCAGGATCATTGCCGATGCCCGGGCTGCAATCGAATCGCAGAAGATGGCGGCGCTCACCGAAGTCAAGAACGAAGTGGGGAACCTGGTGGTGGAAATAGCCGAAAAGATCCTACGTCGCGAGCTGGCCGACAAAGCCGAACAGGAGAATTATATCCGTCAATTGTCCAACGAAGTGAAACTGAACTAACCCATGATGCCCAATCCACGTTTAGCGGCGCGTTACGCCAAAGCCATCCTGGACCTCTCCGTCGAGAAAGGGCAGTTGGAGAATGTTTATAACGATATGCTTTTGCTACAGGATATCTGCAAGAGCAGTCGTGAATTTGCGAACCTGCTGCGCAGTCCTGTCATCAAGCCGGATAAGAAAGGAAAGATCCTGGACGCCGTTCTCGGCGGAAAGATCTCCGCGCTTACGACAGCATTCATCAAATTGCTGTTGAACAAAGAGCGTGAATCGCATCTTCCCGAGATAGCAACGGCGTATATCGACCAATATAAGGCCTACAAGGGGATCAGGGTCGTCAAGCTTACGACGGCTGTGCCGGTCGGCGAAGACGTCAGGCAGGCCATCCTTCAGCGGGTCAAGACCGGCCAGAATGGACATACCATCGAGCTGGACACAGCAGTACGCGAAGAGCTCATCGGCGGGTTTATCCTGGAAACCGGCGACCGCATGATCGACAGCAGTGTTGCGCACGAACTCAACGAGATCAGGAAACAGTTCCAGAACAACGACTTTATTTACAAGATCAGGTAAACGAAACGAAAAACAAACAAACTTCAAACTGAATAGATTATGCCAGAGATCAAACCGGATGAAATTTCAGCAATATTGCGTCAGCAATTGAGCAATTCCAATGTTGCCGCAGAACTGGAAGAAGTGGGCACTGTGCTGCAGGTGGGAGACGGTATAGCCCGTGTGTACGGCCTCAGCAATGTCGGCGCCGGCGAACTCGTGGAATTCGAAAATGGCGTCAGGGCCATCGCGCTCAACCTCGAAGAGGACAATGTGGGGGTGGTATTGATGGGGGAGAGCGGTGACATCAAGGAAGGTGCTACGGTTCGTCGCACCGGCAAGATCGCTTCTATCAATGTCGGTGACGGCATGCTTGGCCGTGTGGTCAATACGCTCGGCGAGCCCATCGATGGGAAAGGCCCCATCAGCGGCCAGAGATATGAGATGCCGCTGGAGCGTAAGGCCCCCGGCGTTATCTACCGCGAACCCGTAAAGGAGCCCCTGCAAACCGGTATCAAGGCTATCGACGCCATGATCCCCATCGGCCGCGGGCAACGCGAGCTGATCATCGGCGACCGGCAAACGGGTAAGACGGCGATCGCTATCGACACGATCATCAACCAAAAGGAATTCTTCAAAGCTGGTAAGCCGGTATATTGCATCTATGTCGCCATCGGGCAGAAGGCCTCCACCGTTGCCGGTGTGATGCAGACGCTGGCCGAGAATGGAGCGCTTCAATATACGGTGATCGTAGCCGCTTCGGCTTCCGACCCGGCGCCGCTGCAGTTCTACGCACCCTTCGCCGGCGCCGCCATCGGCGAATACTTCCGCGATCTGGGTAAGCCTGCCTTGATCATTTATGATGACCTGTCGAAACAGGCAGTGGCTTACCGCGAGGTGTCCCTGCTTCTTCGTCGTCCGCCCGGACGGGAAGCCTATCCTGGTGACGTATTCTATCTGCATAGCCGTTTGTTGGAGCGCGCCGCCAAGATCATCAGCGACGACGGCGTGGCAAGGGAAATGAACGATCTCCCCGAGTCCATCAAACATCTCGTGAAAGGCGGCGGTTCGCTCACGGCCCTACCCATCATCGAGACCCAGGCCGGTGACGTATCCGCATACATCCCCACGAACGTGATCTCGATCACCGACGGACAGATATTCCTCGAAGGTAACCTCTTCAACGCCGGTATCCGCCCCGCTATTAACGTAGGTATCTCCGTTAGCCGGGTGGGTGGTAACGCGCAGATCAAGTCGATGAAGAAGGTGGCCGGTACGCTGAAGCTCGACCAGGCCCTCTACCGTGAGATGGAGGCCTTCTCGAAGTTCGGTGGTGACCTCGATGCCGCTACCAAGCTGGTTATCGACAAAGGCGCCCGTAACGTGGAGATCCTCAAGCAGCCGCAGTACTCGCCCTACCCTGTGGAAAAGCAGGTAGCCATTATCTATCTCGGTACGCAGGGTCTGCTGCGTTCGGTGAAGGTCAGCAAGGTCAGCGAGTTCCAGGATCATTTCCTTATGGAAATGGAGAACCAACTGCCAGACGTACTTGCTGAGTTTAAAGCCGGGAACCTACCCGAAGAAGGTGTCAAGAAGATGGTCGAGCTGGCGAATGGCCTGATACCGCAGTATAAATAGTTGTCGCGCCGAAGGCGCGATCGAGAGAAAAAAGCCGGCGAAGCCGGCTTTTTTGTTTAGAAAAATAGGTACAAACACTTGCAGATTTAAAAACTTTTGGCAATCTTTACAACGTCATCACACAGACGACCCCTCCAAGCTCCCGAAAAACAATCCTTTACATTTTATTTCCAATCCTTTCTTTGTTTTGATTTTGTTATCCGTGCAGTAGCGGAAAATCAAGCCGGGCTCTAAAGCGCCAGGGGATCCGTACCGAAAACACCGACTCCTCTTTCGTGGTTTATCCCGTATTTAACTGATTATCATTAGTAGCAACACTTGTCCTTTGGCCGTGCCGCCGAATTGGATCAAGGAGTTGTCCAACATATTTAAAGATTTTGAAATAACTCGAAGATTTTAGTTTTAAAGGGTACGATCAACAACCGCCGGGCTTGTCTAAGCCTGGCTTTTTTTTTCGGCTGAGCCGTTCTCCGCCCACCGCCTTTCAAATGCCGCTCGCCGCCGTTTTGCCGCCGCTGACCGAAAATTATAAAGTATTTCATATTTTAGTTTGGTTTATAAAATAAACCAAACTACCTTAGCAGAAGCAAATGAGAAATTATGAAGCAGCTAACCATATTTACCGCCTTACTCCTGCTCACCGGCTGGCTCAACGCCCAGACCCCCATCGCCGGTACCGTTAAAGACGGCAAAGGTCACCCGGTGCGGGGAGCCTCCATAACTATTAAAGACTCCTACGACGGCGCCACCGTCGACTCGCTGGGTAACTTCCACTTCGTAGCCGGCGACAAAGGAAATTTTACGCTCCTGGTCACCAATATCGGCTATAACGAGGTCGAACAGCCTGTGACCCTCAACGGGACACCCATCACCCTCCATGTCGTGCTTAAAGAAGCCCTGAGCGAGCTCAAGGCCGTCACCATCACGGCAGGTTCCTTTACCGCCGGTGACGCCAAACGCGGCGCCGTCCTCAGCTCGCTGGATGTGGCCACCACCGCGGGCTCCAATGCCGACATCACCGCTGCACTCAAGACCCTGCCCGGCGCACAGCAGGTTGGCGAGCAGGAGGGGCTCTTTGTCCGTGGCGGCGCCGGCTACGAGGCCAAACAATATATCGACGGCACCCTCGTGAACAACCCTTATTATACCAGCGTTCCTGATATTGCCCAGCGGGGCCGGTTCTCGCCCTTCCTGTTCAAAGGGACCGTGTTCAGCACCGGCGGCTACTCCGCATTGTATGGACAAGCGCTCTCTTCCGTGGTGTTGCTGGAATCCATCGATCTGCCGGAGAAATCGGAGATCGATGCTACCATCTCTCCGCTGGTGGTAGGCATGGGTACACAGCAGCTTGCCAGGAACAAACAGTCATCATATGGATTTAGTTATAACTATGTAAATGCCTATGCCTATTTCAAGGCGATACCCCAGGATGTAGATTATTTCCAGATGCCGCAATATCATAATGCGGATGCCAATTTCCGCATCCGCACCAAAAGCGGCGGCATGATCAAGTATTACACGACCTTCGCCTATAATACCCTGGGTCTTCGCCGGCAGGACTGGGATAGTCTTAATATGAAGGACGCCTTTGGGCTTACCAACCACAACTGGTACAACAACCTCAGCTGGCGGGACTATATCGGTAGCGGCTGGAAGATGGACCTCGGCGCCAGCTATAGCACCAACCTCGATAACCTCGGCCAAAAGGTCGAAAGCATGACGAACCAGCCGGAGTCTTTCAGCGATTCCACGTTCTGGATGAATTTCAAAGTCTTCAATATCGATCAACGGCAGGATCTTTCCCAGGTGCGGGCGGTCTTCGATAAAAAGCTCGGCACCCTCAGCGCCATCCGTTTCGGCAGCGAATACTGGTATTCGTATAACAACCAGAAATACCGTAACCCCCAATTCAGCAGCGACACGCTATTCAAGTTCAAGGATAATTTCAACTCGCTTTTTGCCGAGTCCGACATCTATCTCACGAATGCCCTGGCCGCGAAGGTGGGCGTGCGGTACGAGCATTCTTCGGTGATCAACCGGAGCGACCTGGCACCCCGCGTCTCGCTGGCCTACCGCACGGGCCCCGAGGCCCAGGTCTCGCTGGCCTATGGTGTATTCTATCAAAAACCCGAAAATAGCCAGCTCTTCTATACGACCAATATAGGGTTTACGAAGGCGACCCACTATATCATCAACTATCAGAAGATGACCAAGGACCGGATCTTTCGAATAGAGGCTTATTACAAGAAATACGAAGACCTCATCAAGACGGTTCCCGTCAACTATTTCTATTCTTCCTATAACAACAGCGGCAGCGGCTATGCCAAAGGTTTCGAGCTGTTTTGGCGCGACAAGAAAAGTATCAAGAATTTCGATTACTGGATCAGCTATTCCTACCTGGACACCAAGCGTAATTATCTGAATTATACCGAACAGCTGATGCCCAATTTTGCCGCTACCCATACCGCTTCGGTCGTGTTGAAACGCTTCTTTACGAAACTCAAGTCCGGTATCAATGCCACCTATAGCTTTGCTACCGGCAGGCCCTACTATTACTTTCTGCAGGAAGGACCGAAATTCAACCTCGTGGAGCAGGGCAAGACCAAAGACTACAATAGTCTTAACCTGAGTGCCGAATATGTGCCGTCCTTCAGCAATACCAAGGCCAGGACCTTCGTCGTGCTTTTTGCCAGTGTGAGCAATGTGCTGGGCTATAACGCGGTCTATGGCTATAATTTTTCCTATAGCGGTTTGTATAAACAGCCGATCACCCCACCGGCAAACCGCTTCTATTTCATCGGCTGTTTTCTTAGCTGGGGTGTCGACCGCTCGCAAGATGCAATCAATAACAATCTATAAACCAGGCGGACCCCGGGGCCGCTGCTAAAAACTACAACTATGCAAAAGACTCTCCTTGCCGTCGCGCTGCTGATCTCGATGACTGCGGGCGCTCAAAGTGCCAAGTACACCGAGGCTATGACAAAAAACATTGCCCTGCTCGATTCTGCCAAGACCGAGGACCAGCTGCTAAGCCTGGCAAGCACCTTTGACCGCATCGGGGATGCGGAAAAAACCCAATGGCTGCCATATTACTATGCCGCGCTTGCGCAAACCTGGATCGGCTGGATGCCCGCCATCACGGATAAGGACGCCAATGCCCAAAAGATCAATGCTTATCTCGCCAAGGCTGAAGCTATCGAAAAGAACTCCGAGACCTATGCAATAGAGAATATGGCCGCTACGCAGCAGATGCTGGTAGACCCGCAGACCCGCTGGGCAACCAATGGTAAGGATGCATCCGCCGCCCTGCAGAAAGGCCTCGAGCTCGATCCCAACAACCCGCGGTTGTACTATCTCCAGGCCATGAGCCTCTTCGGTACCCCTACTCAATATGGCGGCGGCAAGGACAAGGCGAAACCCGTGTTCGAGAAATCCATTTCGCTGTATAAAAGCGCGCAGCCCAAACCGCTATATCCTACCTGGGGCGAAAAACAGGCGGAAAACATGCTGGCGCAATGTCAATAAAGGCCCGGCGCCTCCGCCGCAGCCCCCTCGATGTCAATAACTAATGGACTACCCGGGCCGCAATACGGCCCGGGCTTCTTAACTTTCGAAAATGGAAAACAACGCAGAACCTTTTTCGCCGGAGCAAAGCCTCCAGGTGATCCAGACGATGATCCAAAAGACACGGAGCTCTGTAGTCGACAATAGCTTCTTCTTCCTTCTGTGGGGCTGGCTGGTCTTCATAGCCGCCCTGCTGCAATATGTGCTCTATGTGATCGTGAGAACCCCCGCCAATGGGGCCGCCTGGTTGCTGATGTCCATCGGGTTCGTGGTTTCCATTATCCGCGCTGCCGGGCAAAAGACAAGCCCGGTACGGACCTATGTGGACGAAGGTCTCGCCAATATCTGGATCTGCATCGTGATCGTACAGGCGCTGATCGCCTTTGTCTTCTTCCGTCGCGGCGGCTGGGAGAATTGCTATACCTTTTTTATCCTGCTTTATTCCGTAGGATGTTTTCTCACCGGCCGGCTGCTTAAATTTGCCCCTTTGATCTGGGGGGCTGTTACCTGCTGGGCGCTGGCCATCTTAACGACTGTTGTCGATTTCCAGACGAATATGTTGCTCATGGCCGCGGCCGTCCTGCTGGGCTATATCGTTCCGGGCTATTTGCTCCGGCGGGAATATAAAATACATCTACAAAAGCAAACCAACTGATGGAACAAGAAAAAGAATTGACGGGAGAGGAAAGCCTGGAGCTTATAGCCCGGATGATCAGCAAGGCCCGGCGTGATTATTACGATACCGGCCTGAGCGCGCTCCTATGGGGGAGCGTGATCACCATTTGCGGGCTCACCACCTTCGCCAACTACTATCTGCAATGGCCTGCGCTTGACTATATCTGGTTCCTCACCATCGCGGCGGTAGCTCCGCAGGTCATCATTGCCATCCGGGAAGGAAAGCAAAGAAAACATCGTTCGCATGAAGAACCGCTGATGTACGGCCTCTGGATCAGCTTCGGCATCTCCATGTTCCTTTTGTCCTATGTACTGGCGATCGCGCCTTCCCCTAACGAGGCTGCCATTTTCCTGACCGCATACGGTATCCCAACGTTTACCTGCGGTATCGGTCGTAATTTCAGGCCCATGCTTTACGGCGGTCTGGCCTGCTGGGTCTTCGCCATCCTCAGCATGCATTGTCCGTACCCGTATGTGATGTTGTATATCACGGCCGGAGGCCTGGTCGCCTGGTTCATCCCGGGTATGATCCTCAGAAAACGCTACGTCAAAGCCAAGCAACAACATGTTTAAAGATCTTAACCCGATACTGCATTCCCAGCTTCGCCTCGCCGTGATCTCGATACTGATCTCGGTGAAAGAAGCCGAATTCACCTATCTCCGGGAAAAGACGGACGCCACCGCTGGTAACCTTTCCGTACAGATCAACAAGCTCAAGGAAGCCGGCTATATCGACGTGACCAAGAACTTCAAGGACAACTACCCGCAGACTGTTTGTAAGATCACGCCGCAGGGCATCGAGGCCTTCGAGGAATATGTGCGGGATCTGCAGAGTTATCTGAATATTAAAAAGTAAACGTAAATAATTGAATATAAATTAATTATGTAATGGTGTTCGAGTGACCAAGCTAGAATTATAAATTCATTTGAAAAAGATTATTTTTGTAGCATGAAATCGAAGGGAGCACATACTACATTAAAAGCAACCAGGATGCTGAATGCCTTCGTCCTATTTCAGGAGGAAGGGATGCAGGCAGTGCTCGATACATTTCCTGAATACAAAGACTTTGTCGCCGATCACAAAGAGTGGAGCGTTCGGCAGGTCAAGAATCTCCTTTTCCCTTCTGGCAGAGTAAAAATCGCTAAAGCTTAAAATCAATTCCCTTTATTTTAAGGTATTGTTGTAAATGGAGCATGCTGGGGCTGTCATCAACCAGCCGGAATTTACCTGTCCAGGTTTGTCCAATTACTTTCCAAATTTGATAGCCATGCTCGCTTAACACCAGCTCGCTCAGGGTCCGTTCCGGGCGGGATAGCGAACGCATTTGGTCGGCAAAGTCTTTGACGTCGTTCCCATCGGTCATCTGATATCCTAAGCGCGCCCAGCGATAATAGCCATCGGCTTTTTCCATCCCATCGTAATCAATGGCTGTAACTTTCAATTTAACAAAGCCGAGCTTTCTGGCAAAAGCGACCTGGTTCAGGAAAAGGCTCGTGCCGATATGCTGCCCCTTTTGATACACGCGCATTTTATCGTTAAAGATGATCTTTAGGTTGAAGTTGATCGTTCGGAATACAAAATAGAGATCGCTGGCTACACAGACTGTAATGGTGTGTTCGCTGGTCGAGGTGATGGCCACGTTGGCGTATAGCTGACTTCGAATTGGGATACCGCCGCAAATTTCCAGCACGTCCTGCCGGGTGACTTTGTACCGCAATAGTACGCCATGGTTATCCCTGATGTCGTAGGTTATGGCGCAGTCGCAATCGGCAATATGATTTAAACGGGCGGACATGAACCTGCAAAATTAGCCCGCTGTTGGATCCGGCTCCTAAAAAAATAGCCGCCCCGGAGGGGCGGCGGAATCCACACGTTACATAGAAAAATAACTTTTAGCTCTTGGCCAGCTTCATCGTCAGCCGCTCGTTGCTGTTGATGATCACTTCCAGCTGATACATGCCGGGCTGCAATTGCGAAGTCCCTTCGATATCATACGTATTGGAACCATTGTCGCCCATGATCGTTTGCTTGATCAGCTCGCTGCCGTTGTCGTCGGTGACGCGCATCACGACAAACGCTTTTTCCTTCAGCTGCACATTCACCTGGATATCGTTGACGCTGGGGTCGGGAGTGACGCTAACCGCTTCAACACTCCTGGTACCGAAGGAGCGTACGAGCAATACCTTCGAATAGGTAACCCGGCCAGCGCCATCCGTCTGCCGCAGACGGTAGTACAGGTCATTGCGGCGCTCCGCCTCATGCATTTTATCGATAAAAGAATATTGACCGTTTTGGGCATCATCGGCCGTAACCTCACCGACAGTTTTATAGTACGTCCCATCCAGGCTTCTTTCGATCTCGAAGATCTTGCTGTGATTATCGGCTGCGGTGTTCCAATTGATCGCCGTCTCTTTCCGGCTGTACAGCGCCTGGAAGCTCAGGAGCGTGCTCCTGCTGGGGAATTTGATGGTAGCCGTAGTAGTGATGGAGCACAGCGAAGGCGAACCGTCATCACACACCTTATAGCTGAACTGCGTGGAACTGCCGGCGAACCCATCTTTGGGAGTGAACTGGAAGCTACCGTCCTTGTTGAGATCCACGCGGCCATCGGGTGATTCGCTGAGCAAATAGGCCGTCATCGTCTCATGATTAGGGTCGTAGTCGTTGTTCAGGACATTGCCGCTGGCCGTATGCGAAGCCGTACCGGCGAATTTATCTTTTAAGGCTACCGGCGCAACATTGCAGGGAGAGGTAACATAATGCAGCGGTGCGCCGATGTTCAGCTGGTCGATCGCGATGCGCTCGCTACCGCCGATACCCTGGTAGTTGATATACAGCTTGTAGGTCCCGGCCAGGCTAAAGTTCTTGCTATACTTATACGTATGATTGGGCGAGCTACCGGTGAGTTCGACACTATCCAGCACGGCAATAGGATTTTCCTTGCCGTCGATGGCGACAATCTTGAACCAGCGGCGGTCGCTTACCGCTATATTGAAGCTATAAGTAAAGGAGACGGGAGTGGAGTTGCTGAGGTCCAGCAGCGGAGTGTAGATACCCGTGCGTTCCGTAGCGCTTGCGCCGGTACCCGAGACCATGGCTCCGTCGCCTTCTATATTAGGCGTCCAACCGCCGCGGTTGATATCGAAGTCGGCGAAGAACCAGCATTGGCCCTGTAAAAGACCTTTGATCTCCGTAAGCCGGGTGCCGGGACGGGAGTTGAAATTGTCGGTAACAGCAGGAGAGGTCTCTGCGAAGAGCGGCGCGAACGCGAGGGTGGAAAAAAGCACCGTTAACAAGTTCCTTTTCATCTTTGTAATTTTCAGAAGGTGAATGAAATGATAAATAATCCTCGGCGATTCGTAGGAAGGAACTTTTAGACTAAGATGCTGGAAATTTGTTTTTCGGGGAGATTGTATTTAGGGGGTATGCCCCCAGGGTGATACACCAAAGATAGAATGGAGTTTCGGGTTTTGCAAGCAGTGGTACAAAAAAAGCGGCGCCCTTGGGTCTTTGGACTCGCGCTGCTTTGATATTCAATAGTTTATTAAAAAGTAAGATCGCGCCGGGTGGAACGACCCTGTTCATCGATCTTCTCGTCGACGGCATTGGCAAGGACAACCGCGCCCATCTTTTTGAGCGGATTGCTCCGGTTCTCGTCGTATTCCTGCCGGTTCCGGATAATATCGATAGCGGTATAGATCGCGGCAATAAAACTTGTCTGATCAGCCTTGTTCTTCCCGGCGATGTCGAAAGCCGTTCCGTGATCGGGCGAGGTACGGACCATGGGTAGCCCGGCGGTGAAATTCACCCCCTCGCCGCTGGCCAGCGATTTAAAGGGGATCAGCCCCTGATCGTGATACATGGCCAGCACCCCGTCGAAACGGCTTTGGTAATTGCGGGCAAAGAAAGCGTCGGCGCTATAGGGGCCGAAGACCAGCATATTGTGTTTGGCGTCTTTGATGGCGGGTTTGATGATCTCCTCCTCTTCCCGGCCGATGAGCCCTTCGTCGCCGGCGTGCGGGTTGAGACCCAGTACGGCGATCTTGGGTTTGTCGATGCCAAAATCCCGGATGAGGCTGTCCCGGAAGATATTGAGTTTGCTCAGAATGGCTTCACGGGTGATGTATTGGGCGATGTCTTTTACCGGCACATGCTCGGTTACGAGACCGACCCGGAAATTATCCGAGACCATCATCATCAATACGTCACCTACGTTAAAGGCATGTTTCAGGTAGGGGGTATGCCCGGTGAAGTTAAAAGCGGGACTTTGGGTATTCTTCTTATGGATCGGTGCTGTCACCAGGCCATGGATCTTCTTGTCCCGAAGGGCTTCTACGGCGGTGGTGAGCGATTTGACGGCATAGCTGCCGCCGACATCGGTGAGCGTTCCGGGCACGATCGCGATCTCTTCTTCCCAGCAATTGAAGATATTGATCTGTTTGGGAGCGATGCGCGTGAAATCCTTGGTGTTCTGATAGTTAAAATTCGACTCCGGCGAGAATTTCCGGTAAAAATTGATCAGCTTGCTGGAGGCAAAGATCAGCGGCGTACAGAATTCCAACAGCCGGTGGTCCGAAAAGGTCTTGAGTATCAATTCGGTACCGATGCCGTTTATATCTCCCACGGAAACTCCGATCACTGGTTTTTGTTGTTGAGGTTGACTCATGCGAGGGTGGCTTTTGATTTCGAAGCCGGACGGAGTCCGGTTTTGGGGCTTAAATATACGATTTATTGCGCATCCCGGGGTGGCGCCGTAATTTTGCACCCCATGTACACCCTGAAGAAATCCCTCGGTCAGCACTTTCTGCGCGATGAGAATGTCGCCCGGAAGATCGTGGCAGCCGTGACGCAGCGGCCCAAATCGGCCGGGGCAGCGGGGCAGAGCCAGGCCACGGATGTGAGCGGGGGCCCGGCCGGAGGTGAGGATGGGGCGCTGCCTTTCACCCGGCTGCTCGAAGTAGGCCCCGGCGGGGGAGCGCTCACCGGCCTGTTGCTGGGGTTGCCGGGTATCGAATTCAGGGCCGTCGAGCTGGATGACGAGAAGGTATCCTACCTGCAAAAGACCTGGCCGGCGCTCGAGGGGAAGATCATCCACGCCAGCATCCTGGATATCGACCCGCCGTTTACCGGCGCATTTACCGTGATCGGCAATTTCCCTTACAATATCTCTTCCCAGATCCTGTTCAAGATGGTGGACTGGAAGGAGCAGCTCGAAACCATGGTCGGGATGTTCCAGAAGGAGGTGGCGCAACGGGTCGCTGCCTCGCCGGGCAACAAGACCTATGGTGTCCTCAGCGTCCTGATCCAGGCCTTTTTTACCGTCGAATACCTCTTCGAGGTTCATGAGCAATGCTTTAACCCGCCACCCAAAGTGAAAAGCGCGGTGATCCGGTTGACGCCCAGGCAGGCCCCCGCTTTCCGGGACGAGCGACGATTCACGCTCCTGGTAAAGACGGCCTTCAACCAGCGAAGAAAGACCCTGCGCAATGCCGTCAGGTCCCTGTTCGACGAGGCCATCCTCCGGGACCCCGTCTTTGACCGCCGCGCCGAACAATTGACCATTGAAGAATTCGCCCAGCTAAGTTGGAAAATGAGATAGAATCATGAAAAAAGTCATTATCACAGCCAAGGTCCACGATTTTCTGATCAATACCCTCACTGAAAAAGGCTATAGCGTTGAATACGCCCCTCAGATCACCTACGACGAACTTTTTGCCGCAGCGGCCGATGTAGAAGGGCTTATCGTCACCACCCGCCTAAAGATCGACCGGCCCATGATCGACAAGGCCGTCGCCCTGAAATGGATCGGCCGGTTGGGCAGCGGGATGGAGCTCATCGATGCCGAATACGCCGAAAGCCGCGGCATTCTTTGTGTAAGCAGTCCCGAAGGCAACCGCAACGCTGTCGGCGAGCATGTCCTGGGAATGCTCCTCGCATTGATGAATAAGCTGGTCACCAGCAGTCTCGAGATCAAGGAGGGCAGATGGATCCGCGATCCTAACCGTGGCACCGAGCTCAGCGGCCGTACCGTGGGTATCGTAGGCTTCGGGAACGCCGGCAGCGCCTTTGCCCATCGTCTCGCCGGTTTTGACGTGACGATCCTGGCCTATGATAAATACAAATTCGGTTTCGCGGGAGGGAATATCCATGAGGCCTCCCTGGAACAACTCGAGCGGTATGCTGATGTCATCAGCTTTCATGTGCCGCTTACAGACGAGACCCTTCATATGGCCGGGGACAGCTTCTTCGACTCGCTTCGAAAAAAACCCTGGTTCATCAATGCCTGCAGGGGTAAGGTCCATGATACGGCGGCGCTCATCCGGTCCCTGGAGAACGGTAAGATCGCCGGCGCCGCCCTCGATGTGCTGGAAAACGAAAAGCTGGATACCTATTCTCCCGTAGAGCGCCAGCAGCTGGAGTGGCTGCTTGCCCGTCCGGACGTCCTGATCACCCCCCATATTGCCGGGTATAGTCATGAAGCTTTTCTTAAAATGGCGCAGGTGACGCTGGAAAAACTGGGTATTTAAGTCAAATTCAGTATTTTTGTGCACCAGTCCCCCCCCAAGGGGACCTAACTTTTTAGTGCAATGCCTTGGATCGTCTCCGGGGCGTTGTATTTTTTTTCTCTGTAAACTAAATCTAAAGTCTGTCCTGGCGGATAATCCGCCACGGGTGGATCAAAAGGAGGAGTTATGAGTGGATTCACTTATTTCACAAAAGATGCTCTTGAACAGTTAAAGGGCGAATTACAAAAGTTGAAGACAGTGGAAAGACAAGCCGCGTCCAAAGCTATCGCGGAAGCCCGCGAGAAGGGCGATCTGCGTGAAAATGCCGAGTACGATGCCGCGAAGGAAGCACAAGGTTTGCTGGAAGCCAAGATCCAGAAGCTGGAAGGCGATCTGGCGAATGCCCGCGTGATAGATGAAGGAACCATCGATACGAGCAAAGTGTCCATTCTTACCAAAGTCACCGTCACTAACCTGACGAATAAAAAACAAATGACCTATCACCTGGTCTCGGAAAAAGAAGCCGACCTGAAGCTCGGCAAGATCTCCGTGACCTCCCCTATAGGTAAAGGCCTCCTCGGCAAACAGGTTGGCGAGGTTGCCAGCGTAACTGTTCCGGCCGGGGTCCTTCAGTTCAAAATCGAAAATATTACCGTGTGACAATCTTTTCAAAGATCATTGCCGGAGAGATCCCTGCGTATAAGATAGCCGAAAACGATAAGTTCTTTGCGTTCCTCGATATCTTTCCTTTACGGGAAGGACATACGCTTGTAATACCTAAGGTCGAGGTCGATGACTTCTTCGACATGACCGAAAATTATCTGAGCGGGATCCTGGTGTTCGCCCAGCCTATTGCAAAAGCTATAGAGAAGGCTTTTCCGTGTAATCGTTGTGGCATCTCCGTGGTAGGCCTCGAAGTACCTCATGCTCATATGCACCTCGTGCCGATCGATAGTTCCGACGATCTGAATTTCACCCGGCACAAGCTCAAGCTCGGGCCTGAACAGCTCAAGGCGGCGCAGGAAAAGATCCTCCACCATCTTCAAGCCTGACCCGCCCCAGGCGGCTCCAGGACAGACATTAGCCTAGACAATGACTACACCATTTCAATCGGCTCACCAGATAAAGACCCTGCAAGAACGAAAGCTGCGCGATTTATTGGAGTACCTGGCCCTGCATTCCCCTTTTTACAAGGAGTTGTTTGCCCGTGAACACATCGATACTGGTTCTATCCGCACGCTGGAAGACCTTTCCCGCATTCCGCCTACCAGCAAGACCGATCTGCAAACCCGCAACAGCGATTTTCTTTGTGTCGGCCACGAAAAGATCGCCGAGTATACCGCTACCTCGGGTACCCTGGGCAGCCCGGTAACGATCGCGCTTACTTCCGGGGATCTCGAGCGGCTGGCCTATAACGAATACAGCTCGTTTCTTTGTGCCGACGGGTCGTCGGGCGAGACGTATCAGCTGATGCTGACGCTTGACCGCCAGTTCATGGCGGGCATCGCCTATTATTCGGGTTTGCGGCGTCTCGGGGCCTCGATCATCCGTGTAGGGCCGGGGGTTCCCGCCTTGCAATGGGAGACGATCGAGCGGCTGAAACCGACTACCCTGGTCGTCGTCCCCAGTTTCTTACTGAAGCTGATCCGCTATGCCGCCGACCGCCAGATAGACCTCGGCAGCTCTTCTGTGAAAAAGGCGATCTGCATCGGCGAGAATATCCGCAACCAGGATCTTTCGCTCAATATTCTGGGCCGGAAGATCACCGAAGCATGGGATATCCGGCTTTATTCCACCTACGCTTCGACCGAGATGCAAACGGCGTTTACGGAATGCGGCGCCGGAAAAGGCGGACACCTGCAACCGGAGCTGCTGATAGTAGAGTTGCTCGACGAAAACGATACTCCCGTGACCCCGGGCGCACCCGGTGAGGTGACGATCACCACCCTGGGTATCGAAGGGATGCCGCTGCTGCGTTATAAAACGGGTGATATTTGCACCTGGTCCGATGAGCCCTGTGCTTGCGGCAGGAACTCGCTACGCCTGTCGCCCATCATCGGCCGCCGCCAACAGATGATAAAGTTCAAGGGAACGACGCTATACCCGCCTGCGTTGTTCGATCTGCTGGCGGAGATGGATGAGGTAAAGGATTTCGCGGTAGAAGTGTACTCCAATGAGGTTGGACTGGACGAGATACTTTTGCATTTAGTTCCTGCCGGCATCGGCGAAGAATGCGATCATCGCATCCGCGCTTATCTGCAGGCACGACTGCGGGTTAGTCCACATATCGAATACCTGACCCAGGAGCAAATGCAAAAGAAGCAATTTCCCGAAGCCGCCAGAAAAGCGATCAAATTCATTGACCGAAGATGAATACACCTAAATTTGCACCTATGACACCAGTTGGACAGCGACCGCTCTCCCTGGATGACTTCGCCGACCTGCTCTATCATCGGGCAAAACCCGCTCTCGACGAAGCCGCCCTGGAAAAGGTCAGGACGAATTTTACTTTTCTCTCCGGTTTCTCGGCAAATAAGCTCATCTACGGCATCAACACCGGTTTTGGCCCCATGGCGCAATACAAGGTGGAAAAAGAGAACCTGCTTCAATTACAATACAACCTCATACGCAGTCATAGTTCGGGCAGCGGAAACCTGCTTCCGGCGCTTTTGTCCAAGGCGGCTATGATCGCCCGGCTCAACAGTCTCATGCAGGCCCATAGCGGCGTGCATCCGGAACTGTGCGAGCTGCTGGCCACGTTGATCGAACGCAATATCACTCCTTGTATCTACGAACATGGCGGCGTCGGCGCCAGCGGCGATCTCGTTCAGCTGGCCCACGTAGGGCTGACCCTCATTGGCGAAGGGGAAGTGATCTTCGAAGGTGCGGTGCGGCCCACCGCTGAAGTCTTCGCGGAGCAGGGCATCAAGCCGCTCACGATCCATATCCGCGAAGGCCTCGCCATTATCAACGGGACCAGCGTAATGACGGCCATCGGTCTTGTGAATATTCTCCGCGCGCGGCGATTGGTCCAGTGGTCGGCCATCCTCAGCGCGATGACCAACGAAGTCGTCGAGGCATATGATGACCATTACTCGCATGAGCTGAACCATGTCAAACGGCATCGCGGTCAGCAACGCGTAGCCGCCATGATGCGCGAGTTGTTGTCGGGCAGCCAGATGATCCGGAGCCGGAGCGAGCATTTGTATCATCCCGGAAGCCTCGAACAGGAAGTCTTCGAAGACAAGGTACAGGAGTATTACTCATTGCGTTGTGTAACCCAGATCCTGGGGCCCATTTATGACAGCGTGGTCAACACGGAAAAGGTCGTCGTCGACGAGCTGAACTCTGTAAGCGACAATCCCGTGGTGGATCATGAGGGCGACAATATCTTCCATGGCGGCAATTTTCATGGCGATTATGTCTCGCTGGAAATGGATAAGCTCAAGATCGCCGTCACCCGGCTGTCGATGCTTTCGGAACGGCAGCTGAACTATTTGTTCAACGACAAGCTGAACCAGAAATTCCCTCCATTCCTCAATCTTGGCGTGCTGGGGTTCAATTTCGGGATGCAGGGCATTCAGTTCACGGCCACTTCGACAGTCGCCGAGAATCAGACCTTGAGCTTCCCGATGTATGTCCACAGCATACCCAATAACAACGATAACCAGGATATCGTGAGCATGGGCAGCAATTCGGCGCTGCTGACAAAAAAGGTGATCGACAATGCCTTCGAGGTCCTCGCCATCCAGACCATGGCGATCGCCCAGGCGGTAGACTTTCTCGAATGCCAGACACGGCTGGCGCCGTTGACGGCTTCTGTTTATGAAAGCATCAGGAAAATATTCCCGAGCTTTGTCGGGGACCAACCCAAATACAAAGAGCTGGAAAAGCTGCGGCACCTGCTGGAGCATTCGCAGCCGGTCATCGGGTTTTAATCGGTAAAATATGAAGAGCGCACTAGTCACCGGCGGATCGAGAGGAATAGGGAAAGCCATTTGTCTCCGGCTGGCGGCGGAAGGCTATTTTGTCCTCGTCAATTATCGCTCCAACGTGGAAGAAGCACAGAAGACGCTGGCGGAGATCCGGCGTATCGGCGGAGATGGAGAGCTGCTGCCATTCGACGTGGCGGATAAAGAGCTGGTCCGTTTACGGCTCGGCGATTGGATCGAGTCGCATCCCGGGCACTATATCGAGGTGCTGGTCAACAACGCCGGTATCAAGGACGATGCGCTGATGGTATGGATGGATGATGAACAGTGGTCGCGGGTGATCGGCACCAACCTGGATTCATTTTTTTATGTGACGCGGCTCGTGCTCAATGGCATGTTGCTACGGCGTTATGGGCGCATCGTCAATGTGGTTTCGCTGTCGGGGTTGAAAGGCGTCGCGGGCCAAACGAATTATTCCGCCGCCAAAGGCGGCGTCATCGGCGCTACCAAGGCGCTGGCGCAGGAAGTGGGCCGCCACGGCATCACCGTGAATGCCGTCGCCCCGGGATTCATCAAAACGGATATGATTGCCGGTCTCGACGAAAAAGAGATGCGGGTGCTGATACCCGTTCGCCGTTTTGGTTCGCCGGAAGAAGTGGCGCATGCGGTGGCCTTCCTGGCTTCGCCGCAGGCCTCCTATATTACGGCAGAAATCCTTCAAGTCAATGGCGGATTATATTCCTGATATAACGGAGCTGGTTCCCCAAAGGGCGCCCTTTATCATGGTCGGCGAATTGCTCTTTGCCGACGACACCATCGCCCGTACACGTTTTATCGTCGATGCCGCGAATCCGCTGGTCGACCGGGGCCGGTTTACGGCGGGAGGGCTCCTCGAAAATATCGCCCAGACAGTCGCAGCCGGCGCAGGATATATGGCCCTTCGGGCCAGCCGGCCAGTCGCTGCCGGGCATCTTGTCTCGGTAAGCCGTTTCATCATCCGCTCATTCCCGGTACCCGGTGATGAATTGCTCACGGAGACTACGATCCAGACCCGCTTAGCGGATATTATTGTAATTTCAGGGCGGGTGACCTTTGGCGGGAAGGAGATCGCCGCCTGTGAAATGAAAATCCTGACCAATGTATGAATCGGCAAAAAGATATCTTTATAGTCGCGGATAATATCGTGTCGCCGCTCGGCGGGACGACAGCCGAAAACTTTTCCCGGCTTGTCGCAGGGATCACGGGCGTGCGACGTCAGGAGCGGCCGGAGATGGCGGATCAGCCCTTTTATGCGGCGTTGTTCGAGGCCCCGGGGGGAGAGCCACTTGCCGGGACCCTTACGGGCGGCGAGCCACTCGCCATCGCGCGCGACGGAGCCGGTGCGCGCTTTACGACATTCGAGCAATTGCTCGTGAATTCTATGTCCGACGCCCTTCACCAGGCGCCAGGCATCCATCCGGACGACGACCGCACCATCCTGATCGTCTGCTCCACCAAGGGCAATACGCATCTGCTGGATATCGACGACCGTATGCCGGCGGAACATATCTCGCTACCGGGCTCCGCGGCCGTGGTGGCCCGGCATTTTGGTTTTACCCAGACACCGATCGTAGTTTCGAACGCCTGTATTTCCGGGTTGCTGGGCATGATCACCGGTGTGCGGCTGCTCCGGTCCGGGTTGTTCAACAATGCGGTGGTGACCGGCGCCGACGTGATCACAAAATTCATCCTTAGTGGCTTCGGCTCTTTTCAGGCGCTGAGCCCGGGCCATTGCCGCCCTTTCGACCGGGACCGCGATGGTATCAATCTCGGCGAAGGCGCCGGGACCATGATCCTGAGTACACGCCGGGAATACAGGGATGGACTTCAGCTACGCGGTGGCGCGGTGAGCAACGACGCCAATCATATCTCCGGGCCCTCGCGGACCGGAAAGGAGCTCGGCGATGCCATCGATGGGGCGCTGCGTGATGCAGGCTGTGCTGCAACCGATGTCAGCTTTATCTCGGCGCATGGAACGGCTACCGCGTATAATGATGAAATGGAAGCCAAGGCGATCACGCTCGCCGGACTTAATGGCGTTCCTGTCAACAGCCTAAAAGGGTATTATGGACATACCCTTGGCGCCGCGGGACTCATCGAGTCGATCGTCACACTGGCGTCTATGCGCGAAGGACTCGTCATTCCCAGCCTGGGTTTCGAGAACAACGGCGTGACCACACCGCTGAATATGTGCCGGTCCCTCTTGCGGACCTCGTTGGATACCTGTTTGAAAACGGCCTCAGGCTTCGGCGGTTGCAACGCGGCGGTTGTCCTGGGCAAATGATATAAAAAGCATGGAGTATATTACCGGAACTTGCGTGATCAACGAGCGGGCCGTATACAAGAACGGGGAGAAGATTTTTTCGTCTACCGACAAAAAAAATCTTTTATCGTCGCTTTACCAGCATTTCAACTGGCAATATCCCAGGTTTTTCAAGATGGACAACCTGAGCCGGCTGGGATTCGCGGCGGCCGAGTTGTTGCTGGCGGGATGGGACGCCGCGGCCTATCAACCTCACGAAATTGCGGTGGTCTTGTCGAATGCCAACTCCAGCCTGGATACCGACTATAAGTACACCAGGACGACAAAAGATATTCCGAGCCCCAGTGTATTCGTGTACACGCTGCCGAATATCGTGATCGGCGAGATCTGTATCCGGCATCGTTTTAAAGGGGAGAATGCCTTTTTTCTTTCCACCGCTTTTGACGCGACACTGCTGATGCGCTATGTTTCCTGTCTGCTTGAAGCAGGCGTCGCCCGCACCTGTATTACCGGCTGGGTAGAATGGCTCGGGGAGAGCTACAAAGCGGTTCTCTTTTTGATCGAAAGAAAAGAAACCGCCGGCGCGTTACCATTTACCACGGAGAATATGGATCGCATCTTTAAAACTTCCATGACATGCGAATAACTTCGGCCACTCCAGCTTCTGTATCGCCGGCCTCCGCGCCGGGTACGACGCCAATGCCGGCTGAGCGGGCGGCCGCTTCGCCGGTTGCCGTTGCGGGGACGGGCGTTATCTCGGCCATCGGCAGAAATGTGACGGAGTGCCTCGCTTCGTTTGAAAAAGGCGCGGCCGGAATGGGCGTGATCAGCTACCTGGATACGATCCATCGCGGGCAGCTGCCGGTCGCCGAGGTCAAGGTGGATAATGAGACGCTTGCCGGGTGGGCGGGCCTCGGCGAGATGCCCGGGTACGACGGTTGGCGCGGGGGCGTGAGCCGCACCCCGCAGGGCAGCCGGCCCTTGAGTCGCGAGCGGGGGTTCGTGAGCCGCACTGCTTTGCTGAGTCTCATCGCGGCGCGTGAAGCCTTGGAGCGCGCGGCGATACCCGACCGTGCCCGCTGGCGTACCGGTTTCATCAGCGCCAACACCGTGGGCGGAATGGACAGGACCGAAAATTTTTACACGCAATTCCTCGGCGATCCCCAACATGGGCGGCTGCGCGACGTGGTCCTTCATGAATGCGGCGCTGTCACGGAATGGGTAGCCGACCGCCTGGGCATAAGGGATTTTCACTCGACCATCAGCACGGCCTGTTCTTCTTCGGCCAACGCCATAGGTTTCGGCGCAAGGATGATCCGCAATGGACTGCTCGACGTCGTGGTGGCCGGGGGCACCGACGCCCTCACCAGGTTTACACTCAATGGCTTCAATTCCCTGATGATCCTCGACAGCCGGTTCTGCAAGCCTTTTGACAACGATCGCCTGGGCCTCAACCTGGGCGAAGGCGCGGGTTATGTGGTGCTGGTGTCGGATGCCGTCGCGACCACCCTTGGCACTCCCGCGGGCTGCGTCCTCAGCGGTTTTGCCAACGCGGGGGATGCTTATCATCAAACAGCCTCGTCGCCCGATGGCCGCGGGTCCTGGCTTGCCATGAAGGGCGCCTTGCAACGCGCCGGCCTGGAACCCGCCGACATCGACTATATCAATCTGCATGGAACGGGCACACCGAACAACGACCTCGCCGAGGGAACGGCTATCCGCCGGTTGTTCGATCCGGTGTATCCGCATATGAGCTCGACGAAGTCGTTCACCGGGCATACCCTGGGCGCAAGCGGCGGAATTGAAGCGGTGTTCAGCGTGCTCGCGGTGCTGAACGGACTCGTATATCCCAACCTCAGGTTCGAAACGCCGATGACGGAGCTACCCTTCACGCCGGACGTGCGATTCCTTAAGGGACAGCCGCTACGGCATGTGCTGTCGAACTCTTTTGGTTTCGGCGGAAACTGCAGCTCGTTAATCTTTAGCCGTGCAGGGGGGACACGACCCAGGCAATGACGATGAATATCTATATACGATCCGCGGCCTGCATCGCGCCTACGACTACCCTCGGGGCCGCGGACCTGCCACCGATGGCTAAGCCGGCTGAGGACCTGCCCAACGCCGGACCGGGCGGCGGCACGCTGCTGGCCAAACCCGCCGGGAACCGGCTCGCGTGCTTAGAACCCGACTATAAAGGGCTCATCGATCCCAAGGCGCTTCGCCGGATGAGTCGCATCATCCGCATGGGCGTAGCCACCGCCATGGACTGTCTTCGTCAGGCGGGTATGGCGATGCCGGATGCGATCGTAACCGGTACCGGTTATGGCTGTTTGGAAGACACCGGGGTGTTCCTGACGAACATGATCACGCGGAAAGAGGAGGCGCTTCAACCTGCGACCTTTATCCAGAGCACGCACAATACCGTGGGGGCGCAGATAGCCCTGGTCCTGCAATGCACTGGCTATAACAACACCTTTGTTCACCGGGGTTTTTCTTTCGAGAATGCGGTGCTCGACGCGATCCTGCTTTTGCAGGAGGGCGAGGCAAGGACCGTACTTGCCGGCGGCGTGGACGAGCTCACCGACGCCAGCTTTGCGATTCTCAGCCGCTTTGGCTCATATCGTCACGTCCCGGCGGGCGAAGGGTCGGCCTTTTTCGTGCTGGCCGGCCAGCCTACCGCCAATGACTACGCGAAACTGGAAGGAATGGCGACATTCTACAAACCGGAAAGCCGGGAGGAGATTGCGCGGGAGATCGGGCGCTTTTTACAGGAGCAGGCCGTCGACCCAGCCTCCATCGACCTGGTGATCGGCGATGAGATCCTCCCGGGCATACCCACCCAGACCTACAAGACCCAGTGTGGAGAATATCCAACTTCCACGGCCTATGCGGTGTGGCTGGCGGCCCGGTTGATCAAAAGGGGCGCCTGTAAACGGATACTCGTGTATAATCATTATCTTGGCATTTACCATGCGGCGTTTTTGCTGGCTGCCGTCTAACGGGCCGGTGGTCCGCGGCTGAGGCCGTACCGCGTCGCACACAATATCTGAGCAAATGAAACGGAAACTGCATATCGTTCTCATCGCCCTGCTGAGCCTGGGCATCTTCATGACAGACGCCGTGGTGGCCCAGACGCCGCCACCGCCTCCACATGGCCATCCGCCGCCACCGCCGCCGCATCCCAGGATCAAGTGGCCGAAGATCAAAAAGCCGCATATCAAACCGCCGCCGCCACATCCGAAGCCGCATGGAGCCCTGCCGCCACCGCCGCATGGAAGGCCGCCGCATGGAGCCCCTCCGCCCCCTCATGGTGCACCGCCACCGCCCCCCAAACTCAGACGCTGATGTTGTTGAATGATCTTTATTCGATCGAGAAATGGTCTGCCTCGGACACCACGGCCGGAGAAGTGCGCGCGGTACTGGTACTCAACGCAACCCACCCGATCTTTGCAGCTCATTTCCCGGGACAACCCGTGGTGCCCGGCGCCTGCCAGCTGCAAATGGTAGAGGAACTCTTATCCCATTTTTTGGATGCGGAATTCAGGCTGGTAAACGCCGGACAGCTCAAATTCCTAACGCCCATCGACCCCCGCCGAAACCCCCGGATCGAAGCGGTCACGCGGTACGCAGCGCAAACGGCCGAAAGCGCGCGACCGAGCTCTGTTCCGGCTGAAGGCATGCGACCTGGCCCGGCTCCGGCTGAATTGCAGGTAACTGCTACCTTATCGGCGGCCGGCGCGACCTTCTTAAAGCTTAGCGGTATCTTTCGAGCAGAATGAAACTATGCTGCATGAGCTTGTGGTTGTTGTAGAGCAGGATATACTGCATCTCGTTGATGATGCCGGCTTTTTTGACCAGGTGCGAAGGTAGCGTCACGTCCAGTTGCAGCGCGAGCCAAACGGCGAAAGCGGAAGCCGTAGGATACTCACCGCAGAGATGCTTGTAACGGGCCAACGGAGCCGCCGGATCGAGAACAGACTCAGCCGCCGCATAGAAAGGCAAGGCCCGGTTATCGCCATTTTCTCCGCTGAGGAGCAGGGCCGGCCGCAAGCCCGCCGGCAGGTGCTGGTCCAGGAACGCCTGCAACCGCGTCGTCACGGAGCGCGGATCAGTGGAATGAAAGGTTTCGATGCCACGCAAAGCCGCCAAAGCATCGGCCGGCTCACCGCCGACCAGGAAAAGAGCCGCACCTTCCCCGGCAATGGAGCCCGGAGAATCGTAGTCATAAAGCGTGCGGCCGGGCTGCACCGAGGGTTTATACCAGCCATCTGCCGCTTCGATCCGATAGTGGTATCCCGATACCTCGTCGACGCCGCCCACCAGATAACGGCTGCCGGCATTCTCACTTATAAGCATGCTCGCATCGATGAGGGCATGTTCGAACCCGAGCCCACGATGCACATAGGTGCTGTTATACCCCCTGAGGTGCCTGGACAACCCGATCTGGGAGGCGATGGCATTGGGTATGCTTTGTACAAAATGCCCGGGCGCCAGCATCCCTTCCGCATAATCGACGATCTGCCGTAGGAATTTTACACTCTCTTCCATCCCTCCATTGCCGGTGCCGATGAGGATACCATCGATGCGCCCCTGCCGGATCAGCGGCATCGCCGCGCCTACCCCCAGTCGAACGGCCTTGCTCATGCGCCGCAGCGTACCCGGGGGAATGCCGGGATAAGCGGGCTCGACGACTTTGTAAACGCCATCCACGGGGCCCGCAAGCGACACGCGGTCTTCACCCGCGGCCAATGCGGACTCGCCAACCGACGCGTGGTCTTCACGCGTGGCCGGCGCGAACGCGCCGCCGCCCCCGATGAGGTCGGCAGGCTGCGGCGAGATACAGGTCGTGTGATGGATATATAGCATATTCAAATGACTGTGGCCAGGCCGGCGGGGACGACTGAAAATACCAGCGAAGTACAGTTCCCGCCAAACCCAAAAGAGTTGGACAGCACATGTTGCAACCTCATCGGCTTGTATTCGGTGAGGGGGCGCAACCCGGTTTCCGCCATCGGCGTCGAAAAATTTACGCTGGGATAGGCTTCCTGGTAAAGGAGGCTGAGGATGCTGTAGACCGCTTCGATGGCGCCCGACGCGCCCAGGGTGTGCCCGGTACTCGACTTCGTCGAGGCAAAAGCCGGCGGAGTGCCGAAGATGCGGATCATGGCCTGGCTTTCCGATGCATCATTGTTCTCCGTTCCGGTGCCATGGGCATTGATATAGCCTATCGCGGAAGTGTCCAGCCCTGCCGAGCGCAAAGCTCCCTGCATAGCCAGAAAAGGTCCCTCCCCATCGGGTGAAAGCGACGAGGCATGATAGGCATCGTTGACATTGCAATACCCCGTGAGTTCGGCATATGCTCTTTTCCCAGCGAGATCTGCCTCACGCTCCAACACCAGGAAACCCGCCCCTTCACCCAGGTTAAGCCCCTGCCGGTGCTCGTCGAAAGGTTTGCAGGCTGCGGGAGACAGGATCTGCAGGGCATTGAAACCATTGATGGTGAATTTGGCCAGACTGTCGACCCCGCCGACGATGGCTCGCCGTGCCATTCCATTGCGGATCAGCCGGGCTCCATACTGGATGGCATTGGCACTAGAGGAGCAGGCGGTATTGATCGTCGTCACCAGTCCGCTGAAGCCATACCGGTGTTGCAGATACTGCTGCACCGATGCGCCATCATACGATGCGAGATAGTCGGAACCCTGCGCCCCGCCATTGGTATCCCGGTAAAGTTCATCCGTGAGACACATGCCGCCGACGGTGGTTGCCCCGATGAGCGCCGTGTCGGCAGAGATGAGCTGCGTGGCGGGGAGCTCCGCATCTTCGATGGCCTGCCGGAAGGCGTGCGCCGCCAGCAGCGTGGTACGCGAGACGCCCGCGTCATGGACACCCGTGCGCTCCCGGAGCTGCGCATCCGACAGCGTGATGCCGCCAAAGGGGATGACTCCCATGTACCGCGAATTAGCCGGTCCGGAATACCCGATACCGCTTTTCTTTTGGACAAGCGCCTGCCGGTTGGCCGCTAAGCTGTCTCCTATAGCGCTGATGACGCCCATTCCCGTCACGAAGACCCTGCCTGCCACTGCCTTATTTCGTTCGGTGCTGCGTGATATAATCGACCATGGTATTGATGTCGACCAGTACTTTACGTCCTTCTTTGGGGTCTTTGATGACGATCCCGTATTCCCTGTTCAGCAGGACGATAAGTTCCAGGGAATCTATGGAGTCCAGCCCCAGCCCTTCGCCGAACAATGGCTGGTCATCCGCGATATCTGCGGGCGTGGTGGAGGGAAGGTTCAGGAATTCTATGATTTGCTCTTTTAATTTTTGCTTTAGTTGCGCGCTTTCCATGTTAAATTCACCGGACCCCTGGTCCGCTTTAGTTAAATGAGATTTTTTCTTTTCAGCCCCCAAAAGCTCAAGCCCTGCAGAGCAGCAATAATAAGAAATAAAGGTAGGATATTTGCCCAAACATCCTTTAAACTACCGCCTTCGAGGAAAAGCCCGTAGTACGCTTCCAGACACCAGTGCAGGGGGGAGAGCGACATCGCCAGATGGAACGAACCAGGCATCGCGAAACTGGGAACCATCAACCCGCCAACCGCCGCCAGGATCACGATCGACACGGCGCCAAAACCGTTTGCCTGTTCTTCGGTTTGCGCGAACACGCCGATACAGATCGCGTAGCTTACGGCGCACCAGCCACACAATAGCGTCACGACGATCAGCGCGGCCCAGTCCCCGGGGTAATGAAGGGCCGGCAGGCCGATAAACGGAAACAGCCAGGCACCGAGCGCAAAGATCACGGCGGCCTGGGCGAGCGTCACCACCAGGTAGGTGAGCTGTTTGGAAAGAATAGCGACGACATATGATGTAGGCAGGGTCTTCAGCCGGATAAAGCTGCCATTGCGTTTCTCACGCACGATGCCGCTGCCCAGCGACAGGACTACAAAGAACATGGCGAAGATGGTCCACGAGGGAATATTGTGCTGCGTGGCATTGGGCAGATCGCGGTTGCCATCCCGGGATACCGCCAGCTCATCGATATGGGTCCGGCTGTTCAACAGCTGTCGCTCGAGCGAGTCGGGTAATTCTTTTTCATTCAGGGAATAATAAAGGGTGCGCAGGATCTGCCGGCTCTCGACCAGCTGCAAGGCGCTATACAAGGCGCCTTCGGCGCTCCGGCGGAATGACTCCTGCAGCACGGGGTGATAATAAAGCGCGATGGGCATCTCCGCGGTGTCGCCGCCGGAGAGGAGGCCGCTGCCCGGAGCCGCCCGCGAACCGGAGTCAACAGCCCCGCCGCCCGATGCGGAACCAGGTGTGCTCACTGTACTATCCAGCCCGAAGCTCGACTGTACCTTTCCGGTGACGCTTTTGGCCCTGGCCGCGATGCGCGCCGAAAAATCCGCGGGGATCACCAGTCCCAGCAAGGCGTCCTTGTGCCGGATGCGCTCGCGGATCGAATCCTCGCCGCCGACGCCGGATAACGAGGCCGACCCGGTCGACGCCGAATGCCCTGACCCCGCAGAGTCCACAGCCGCTGAACCAGCCGACGCCGGAATCAGCTCAAAGAAGCCGATCTTATCGACAGCCCGTATAAAATCCCGGCTTATGGCGCCGGTATCGTGGTTGCTGACCAGCAGCGAGACCTTGTTCTTGCCCACCAGCTCGAACGTGCTGTTCTGGATGCTCGTGACGATAAGCACCAGCAGGATCGGCATGGCGAACATAAAGATCAACCCGATCCTGTCGCGCAGGAGCACCCTGACATCTTTCGATATGGTGGCCCGCAGCTTATACATCGATATCCCGGTAAGCTTTTCCCGTTAACTGTAAGAATAGTCCTTCGAGCCCATGTGACTGGTGGGCGGCAAGCAGGGCATCGAGCGTATCCTGGGCCACGATGTGCCCCTTATCGATCAGGGCGACCCGGTTGCAAAGGCTCTCCGCCTCGCCGAGCTGATGCGAGGTATAGATCAGGGTCATCCCTTCGTTGTTGAGGTCTTTCAGGTAGCTGATGATGGCCGCGCGCGTCTGCACATCCACGCCCACGGTAGGCTCGTCCAGGAATAAAAGCCGCGGCCGGTGGATGACGCCGATGGCCAGGTTGACGCGGCGTTTCATGCCGCCGGAAAAATACGCGACTTTTTTATCGCGTACATCCGCCAGCCCGAGTATCCCGAGCAGCTCGTCGGTTCGCCGGCGAATGGTAGCGCCGTCTAACCCGGACCAGGCTCCAAAAAAAGCCAGGTTCTCCACCGGGCTGAGCTCTTCATAGAACGAAAGATCCTGCGGGATGAACCCAAAGAGGCGGTTGACACGCCGGTCGCCCCGGACGACAGGCTGTCCGAAGAGGTGGATGTCACCGCGGGAAGGAGTAAGCAGGCCCGTGATCAACTGTATCAACGTCGTCTTCCCCGCACCGTTAGGACCGAACAATCCAAACCGGCTTCCTTCCCCCACTTCCAACGCAAAATCGTCAAAGATCGGCGGCTGACCGGCATAGCCAAAGGAAAGACCGCTGATCCGTAGTGCGGGTTCCGCGGCCGGCGGCTGGCTTTTGGCGGATGGCTGGAGTGCGGGCGGGGTCATGGGCGCCATTTTATTTTAGACAATGCCTGGAATGCCTGTTTCTCCAGCTCCGCTATCTCGAGGAGATAGTCGCCCATCCGGTTAAAATCTTCCTGGCTGCCGATGCGGCCTTTGTAGATGCCGGCTGCCTGTACCGCGGCGTCGCGCCAGAGATCGCCCGACCGCGTAAAGGTATCGGAGATGCGCGTCAGCGCCTCGTCCGGATGAAAGGCCTGCGCCTGTTGCAGAAAGGCTGCATAGATATAGCGGAATCCGCCTCCACCCGTGCCGATCTCTTCCTGCATCCGCACCAGCTGCGCCAGATAAAGCCCCGCCTGTTTCAGACCGAGCTTGTCGCGCCACCGTTTTATTTTTTTCCCGGTGTACCGGATGCCGCTGACCCCGGCAATAGGTCCGGGAATGTGGAGCATGTCCCGGATATTCCGGGTCACGCCTTTTTTGATACCCCGTGCGATCTGCGCGTCGGTGACGGGGTCCCCTTTCATGGGATAATACAGCTGTCCCCGCGGCGCCAGCACGCCCCGGGCGAAACGTACCCGCTCGAGCTCATAGGCGCTCAGGCTGGTCGTCATTTCCATCACCGGGTCACTGATGAGATAACGGTCGCCTTCGCGACCATAAACGATAATGTTATGCGCATTGAAGTGAAATCGATATTCCTTGGGAAAATAAGGCAGATAGAAGACGCCCACCTGACATCCGACAACATGTCCCGCATCGAGACAGGCATCCAGCACCTGTTGTGCTTTCTCCTTCGACCGGAACTTTTCCCGGTGCACCGGAACGCTCATCGCCACACACGTGCGTTTGAAGATAAGACCCGGCATCGTCCGGAAGGCGAAAGCCGGACCGTTATTGACCTTGAGTAAGGGGATATAGGTGAAGAAAAGGCCCGAGCCGATGCCAAAGGCCAGCGGTTCCGTGATCCGGTTTATGCCGATGGTATGCAGTAAACTCGTGGTAACGCCATTTTCGCAATGGGCGGCCTGGATATGTTCGAAAGGGAGCTTCATTGCGGGATCATGTTTTTGAGGTCCTCGACCCCCACTTCAAAAACTTTCGCATAGCGCGCGAGCCGGCGGTCGGAAAGGGTATTAAAAACTGCAGGCCGCAGATGCCGCCGCACCTGCCAGGCCCAGAAACCCGTATAGCCGGCGAGTACCTTGATGTCCATAAGTTTCAGCTCCATAAAGTACAATAAAGGGGAGGCTTCCTTTTTCAGCACCCGCGCCTTTGCTGTCTTCACGCGTTCCTCGATATCCTGCCAGGCGGCGTCGTTGGCGCTGTTCTTCACGTCCCAGCCCTTGCTGAGCTCCGTGGTGTAGTGGCCTTCGGCGTCCGTAGCATAGCACACCTCTTTGGTGATCTTGCCAAAGGCGCCTGTATCCTGTGGAATATCTTCTTTTTTCATAACTGAGCGCCGCGCGGGGGCGGCGATGGCTTAACACACGGTGATCATCGCAAACATATAAGAGAACCGCGAACTTTCGGGAACAAGACACAAGATGCGGTCGCCTTTCTTCAACCGGCCGCTATGGAACAGCTCGGTGACCATGAGGTAGACCGAGCCGGCACCCACATTCCCCAAAGTGCTTAAATTGACGAACCATTTTTCATAGGGGATGGTGGCGCCATACAAGGCGATCTGTTCGAAGATCTTGCTCTTGAAGAACTCGCTCGACATATGCGGCAGAAAATAGTCGATATCGTCGGAGGTCAGCCCCTTTCTTTCAAAGATCTCACTGATCCTTTTGGCGCCCAGCGGTACGACGTTGTCGCGCAGGAGCGAGATATCCTGCTTGATGCTGAAGATGCTTTTCTCGATGATCTCTTCGGGAGAAAAATCCAGATAACTTTTTACGGTGCCATCCGGCTGTTTCTCGCACGCCATATACATGCAGGTCTCCATCTTGTTCGCATAGGAGGCGCCTTCGATCCAGTCGATCCGCAGACTGAGACCGTCCGGATTGGGTTCATCCGTCAGCAAGAAAGCAGCAGCCCCGTCGGAAAGCATCCAGCGCAGGAACTCTTTATCGAAACTGATGAACGGATTCTTGTCGAGCTCCGCTAATTTGTGCGCCTCTTCTTCGAAGACATTTGCGACGAGGGAGGCAGAGAACCGCTCCGAGCCGGTCGCTACGGCTTTATGCGCTTCGCCCGATTTGACGGCCAGATAGGCGTATTTCAGGGCATGCATACCGGCGCAGCAAACGCCGGACGGCGAGACGACTTCGATCGACTCCGCTTCGGGCAGCCAGCCATGGGTCATCACGGCATGGCTCGGCATCATCTGGTCGGGGCTCGAAGTGCCGCAGGCCAGCAGATCGATGGTCTTTAATTCCGCGGGATCGTTCCCGAACAATTTTTTTACCGCGAGCGCCGTCATCTCCGCATTG